>JAURNR010000063.1 GCA_030830065.1 Bacteroidota bacterium
AAGGCATCCAAAGCAGCCCATGCCCACGAATTTATTGAACAAATGGAAAAGGGTTATGAATCAGAAATTGGAGAACGTGGTGGAAAGCTTTCAGGTGGTCAAAAACAGCGATTATCAATCGCACGGGCATTACTGAAGAACCCAGAAATACTTATTCTTGATGAGGCCACATCAGCATTAGATAGTAAAAGTGAAAAAGCTGTACAATTGGCATTAGAGGAGTTAATGAAAAATAGAACGAGTATTGTTATTGCTCATCGTTTAAGTACAATTATGCACGCCGACAAGATACTTGTAATGGAAAGTGGAAAGGTGGTTGAAGTTGGTAACCACCAAGAGCTAATTGCTAAGAAAGGGCTTTATTACAACCTAATTCAATTGCAAGAATTAGGTTCTAAATAGCGTTTATTTCTCGCCATCAGGATTGTTAAAATCGTCTTCGGAAACTTCTGAATCTCCTTTACCTTTATCAAGATTTTGATCAGTATCAGATACTTCGTCAGTATTTGTGTTTTCTGACTTGTCCTCTTCAATCTCTTCTCCAGAATTTAATGCAGTTGAAGTCGGTGCACTTTCAATACTCCCTCCATTTTGCATTTGATTTACCTGCTTAGAAACTTCATCTTCCTCGTAAGGTCTTTCTCCAATTAATCTTTCAATATCCGACTTAAAGATGATTTCTTTAGTCAATAATTCTTGTGCAATCGCTTCAACTTCTGACTTCTTCTCAGTAAGTAATTCAATAGTTCTCTGATATGCAGTGTCAATCATTTCACGAACCTCTTGATCTATTAATTCAGCAGTTTTTTCCGAGTAAGGACGTTGATATCCGTATTCACCTGATGGGTCGTTAAAGCTTACTTGGCCGACTTTCTTACTCATTCCGTAGTTGGTAATCATGCCATAAGCAAGCTTGGTTATACGTTCTAAATCATTTTGTGCTCCAGTAGAAACCTTATTAAAGAAAATATCTTCTGCAGCGCGTCCGCCAAGAGTCATACACATGCTATCTAACAATTGTTCCGTGCGATACAAATACTGTTCTTTGGGTAAGTATTGAGCGTATCCCAATGCTGCTACACCCCTAGGTACAATAGATACTTTCAAAAGAGGATCTGCAAATTCTAAGAACCAACCGGCAACTGCATGCCCTGCCTCATGATAAGCAACTATCTTCTTTTCTTCAGGAGATATTATTTTATTCTTCTTTTCTAATCCTCCAATAACACGATCAATTGCATCCTGGAAGTCCTTCATCTCCACTTTGTCTTTATTCCTACGTGCCGCAATTAAAGCTGCCTCATTACATACATTAGCTATTTCAGCCCCAGCAAAACCAGGAGTTTGAAGTGCTAATTTGTGCGCATCTACATCAGTACCTAGTTTTTCTAATGGGCGTAGATGAACTCCAAAAATTTGCTCACGACCAACAATATCTGGGCGATCTACAGAAATCTGTCTATCAAAACGACCTGGACGCATCAATGCACTATCAAGAATGTCTGCACGGTTTGTGGCAGCAAGAATGATAACACCAGTATCGGTTCCAAATCCATCCATCTCTGCTAACAGTTGATTAAGAGTATTTTCCCTTTCATCATTAGAGCTTTGCATCAGGTTTTTGCCTCTTGCTCTACCAATAGCATCAATTTCATCAATAAATATAATTGCAGGTGCCTTTTCTTTGGCTTGTTTAAATAGATCTCTTACTCTACTTGCTCCAACACCCACAAACATCTCAACAAAATCTGAACCCGAAAGCGAAAAGAAAGGTACACCAGCTTCACCAGCCACTGCTTTTGCCAATAAGGTTTTACCTGTACCAGGAGGTCCTACAAGCAAAGCTCCTTTGGGTATCTTACCACCAAGATTAGTATATTTTTTTGGGTTTTTTAAGAAGTCAACAATTTCCATTACCTCCTCTTTCGCCTCTTCAAGTCCAGCAACATCCTTGAAATTTACGTTTACTTTCGTGTCTTTATCAAAAATTTGTGCTCTTGCTCTGCCAATTGAAAAGATGTTTGGACCACCACCTCCAGATCCGCCACCACCCATTCTGCGGAAGGCAAGATTCCAGAATATTAGGAAAATAGCAATCAAGAAAACCCACTGAAATATTTGTCCAAAAATATCACTTTGACTTTCATATTTGATTACCAAAGTATTTGGGTTTTCCAGTTTTTGTTTTAATTCTTGAACTTCATTGTTAAAGTAACCTTTTTCTATTTCAAAGCTGAAGTTGGGCTCAGCTTGACCCAACATATTTTGTTTGTTACGTGTATTTTTATACTGGTCTTGTTGAGAAGCTTCTTCTGTTAAGAAAACCTCTAAATATCGATCATTAATATATTTCAACTCTTGAACTTCTCCATTTAAAACCATCTCACGTACTTCATTCCATGTAGAGCTTTTACCCGCATTGCGAGGTAAGAAGTTTAGTGCTAAAAAAACAATAAATAATATTCCGTATATCCAATAATGATTGAATTTAAAGCCATTTGGTGCCTTTTTATTTTTAGGCTGTTTTGGAGTTTCGTTCATTCTTCTGTCTTTATCCTATATGTTGATGTTGTTTTGGCAAATATTCAATAGCAAAACAAACAAATTTAATCCTTTGTTTGATAGTTTCCGTGATTGTGCGATGGGAATCAAAATTTACTTGATAAAACGGTTTAAATTTTGAATGCAAGCATAAGCTGACCCAGTCGGAAAATATCCTCAAATGAGTTATATAAAGGGGTAGGAGCGACCCTAATTACATTAGGTTCTCTCCAATCTGCGATAACACCGTTTTGCGTGAGATAGTCAAATAAATGTTTCCCATTTTTATCTGTCAAAAGTGATAATTGGGCGCCCCTTTCATCTGGATTTGAAGGTGTAATGTTTTGCATAGATATATCATTATTTTTCTTCAAAACATCATTTAAAATAAATTCTAAATAGTTGGTTAATTCAATGCTTTTAGCTCTTAGGTTATTTATTCCTGCACGATGGAAAATCTCCAACGATGATAAATGAACTGCCATCCCAAACACAGGAGCGTTAGACATTTGCCATCCTGCAGCACCGGGTTCAGGAATAAAACCACGTTCCATTAAAAATCTTTTGTCTTCTTTGTAACCCCACCAACCAGCAAGACGAAAGGTATCTGGATTGGTACAATGTTTTTCATTTATAAAAACACCAGAAACGTTTCCTGGTCCGGAATTTAAATATTTATACGAACACCAAGCGGCAAAATCTACATTCCATTCATGTAATTTTACATTTATATTTCCTGCAGCATGGGCTAAATCAAAACCTGCAATTGCACCTATTTTATGAGCCGCTTCGGTTATAGTTTTTATATCAAATAATTGTCCTGTATAGTATTGAACACCACTGAAAAAAACTAGGGAAATAGTATCTGAATTTTCCTCAATTGATTTAAGTATATCCTCTGTTCTAAGAGTATGTTCGCCTTTCCTTGGTTTTACTTCAATAACTGCATCATCATAATCATAACCATGAAATTTCACCTGTGATTCAATTGCATACATATCAGATGGAAAGGCACCTGCCTCCATAATGATTTTGTAACGCTGCCCTTCAGGTTGATAAAATGATGCCATTAATAAATGAAGATTTACTGTTAGTTGGTTCATTACAACCACTTCAATAGGCTTAGCACCAACCACTTCTGCAGAGTAGTCTGTCAGGAATTTATGATAATGAAACCAGGGTTTCTTTCCGTGAAAATGCCCTTCTACACCCCAATTAGACCAATCTTCAAGTTCGCTTTTTAGGGCGTTATGAGCATTTTTGGGTTGCAATCCAAGGGAATTTCCGCACAGATATAACACATTTTTACCATCCGTATGTTTAGGAAATAAAAATTCCGTTTTGAAGGACTTTAATTCATCTTTTTGGTCCTTTTCCTGGGCGAATTCTTGAGAATTTATAAACATGAAATTGAATTTCAAAAATACAATAATAAAGGCTAAGGATGCCAATACTTTTTGAATCAAGGTTTAAATGAAAAAGTTGTAATTTGCAAGGGTGAAAATTGATGAGGAAATTCAACAAGGGTCTTTTCATTCTAATCGACATAAAGCCGTGATTAACATTATGTTTACTAACGGATGGATCAATCATCAATTTAAAGAGGTGTTTAAAAATTTTTCGCTCACAAATCAGCAATATAACGTCCTTCGAATTCTCCGTGGCGCATACCCCAAATCACTAAACCCCGGGGAAATAAAAAAGGTAATGTTAGATAAAAATCCAGATTTAACAAGATTATGCGATAGATTATACAAACTGGGATCCATAGAAAGATGTATCGATTCAAATAATAAGCGAAAAATGAATATTCGTATAAACGAAGATGGTTTAAAGATATTGGAATTGATGGATCCTGTGGTTAACGGGATGAACGAAAGTAAATTCAACTTAACAAATGAGGAGGCCCAACAGCTGAGTGATTTACTGGATAAGTTAAGAGGTTAGAGTTTGATGCTCATGGTTAATCCGTCCCTTAATGGCAATAATACAGTTGAAACATTAGTTTTTTGCCCTAGATATTTATTAAACTCATGCATGTTTTTCGTGTCCGCATCGTTTTTTTGATGGTTTTCATCGATGACCTTCCCACTCCATAAGGTGTTATCAAATAATATTAATCCACCTTTTGGCATTAATGGTAAACACAAATCTAAGTAGTTCTTGTAATTTCTTTTGTCTGCATCAACGAAAATAAAATCGGGTTTAATATTTAATGTAGGAATGATGTCAAGTGCAGGGCCAATATGCCATGCTACGCGCTCCATGATTGGATATTCTTTCCAGAATTGCTGTGTTTTATATGCTGTTTCTGAATCCGCCTCAATCGAGTGAATATGGGCTTCTGCGCTTAAATTTTCGGCTAAACAAGCGGTACTGTAACCCGTGAAACTTCCAATTTCAAGTACGCATTTTGGATTTTTTAAAATTATTAAATTGGCAAGAAAACGCCCTTGGAGATGGCCGCTTAATTGCCTAGGATTAATCATTTTTTTCCAAGTAAATTCGGTAACTTTTTGTAAGTGTGCAGGTTCAGGTGAACTATGATCTTCTGCGTATAAATGAATCTTATCTTGCCAATCTGGATGCATTATTATTACAAAGGTGTCTTGAATTTTTCAAATAAAAACATATTTTCGCGAGAAATAAAGCGGTTTAACTTATGTATTGGACATTAGAATTAGTTAGTTACTTGGACGATGCTCCTTGGCCAGCTACAAAAGACGAGTTGATCGATTACGGTATTCGCTCTGGTGCACCCTTAGAAGTTATTGAAAACTTACAAGAGTTAGAAGATGACGGTGAACCATATGAGAGTATTGAAGAAATTTGGTCTGACTACCCTACCGACGATGATTACTTCTTCAATGAAGACGAATTGTAATTACAATTCTTTAGGAGGATAAATCCCTTTTGTCGCTAACAGCTCTCGGACTATGGCATTTCGGAGTCCATCTATGTTGTTTTTAAGATTTGCTGAAATGAAAACCGCAGGAGTGTTTTCTTTTGCTAGCCAGCTCTCTTCAAATTGACTAAGAGTCATTCCTGTATTTCCTACATAGAATTCATCATCATCTTTAAACGCATCAATTTTATTAAAAACTACTAGTTGTGGCTTTGTTGAAGTACCAATACTGTGTAATGTTTCTTTTACTGATTTAACCTGGTCTTCAAACATAGGGTTTGACACATCAACCACATGAATTAATAAATCTGATTCTAATGTTTCTGATAAAGTAGAATTAAAACTTTCAACCAAAAGAGTAGGAAGTTTACGAATGAATCCAACAGTATCACTCAGTAAAAATGGTACGTTTTGAAATTCATCGTAGGGGTTGGGTAAAACAATTTTCCTAACTGTTGCATCTAAAGTTGCGAAAAGTTTATTTTCAACTAATACTTCTGAATTGGAAAGCACATTCATAATGGTGCTTTTACCAACATTCGTATAGCCAACGAGTGCAGCTCTAAAAACTCCTTGTCTCGAGGATCGCTGAGTATTACCGATTTTTTCAATATGGCGGAGTTTTTCTTTTAATAACGATATTCTGTTTCTTAGTGCACGACGATCTGTTTCAATTTCGGTTTCTCCTGGACCCTTCATTCCAATTCCTCCTTTTTGTTTGCTTAAATGGGTCCACAAACCAGTTAATCTTGGCAGCATGAATTTTGCCTGGGCAAGTTCAACTTGTGTCTTCGCTTGAGAAGTTCTAGCGTTTTTAGCGAAAATATCTAAAATTAGATGTGTTCTGCTAATTACTTTTACATCCTTAAGAATATTTTCAATATTTTTTATTTGAGCTGGACTTAAATCATCGTCAAAAATAGCAACATCTATTTCACGAGATTTGCAGAATTCAGCTATCTCTTCCATTTTTCCTTTTCCTACAAATGTCTTGGGATTAGGATGCTCTAACTTCTGAATAAAAGTAGAATGGGTCACAGCCCCTGAAGTTCGGGTAAGCTCTTCTAGTTCTTCCATACTATCTTCAATAGGGATTTCATCATTGTATGTGCTAATCCCTATTAGAATAGCCTTTTCGATTTTATTTTCTTTGATTACCAAGTGATATAAGTGAACAAAATTAGATGTTATTTGGCATTCTTGTGCAATCCAACGAATTTTGAGATTAACATGGTGCGAAGGCTAGGCATATTGCTTTTTCTGTATTCGGGATTTTTTAATTTGCAATCGCAATTTTATGCACTTTCGAATAAGCCTCAGCTAAGTCAGCAAAAAAGTATATATCATATGCCAATTGGTGAAAGTGATTATGGTATTTACACACTGAATTATGCTAATGAGTTTTTGCAAGGTGGATTTTCAATTGAACGATATGATCATGAACTTGGTTTTATTGATGATCGATTTATAAAGGTACCCCGGAAGAATTTTATTCTACATGTTTTTGTTGCAGATTCAAGTATTTATTGGGTAAGTGTTTTAAGAAAACGCAGAGAAGGCCTTTACCTAATATTGAATAGATTGAGTTATACATTAGAGGGAAATATTGAAACAGTAGTACTTCCTAAACTAGAAATAAAAGAAATAAATTCAGATGAGATAATTGTTCGTAATTCTAATAAGCATCAATTATTTAATGTTTGTTGGATGAAAAAAAATGGTTCGAAAACGGAAATACATAATTTTTCCTTTGACAACAATGGTCAAATTAACAGTACGCAAAAAATAAATATTGATTACCCTATTCAATACGTTTCATTTTCAGATTTTTCTATAGGAGATTCAAAGGAAAGTTGCGCCTTATTGACAGTGAAAAAACCTCGGGAACTTTTTTCATTGGGCTCGCGCCAAGAGTTTCCATATATAATAAAATTTAATTCTAATAAGGTTAGTATTTTCGAGCCTGTTAGTGAATATAACCAGCAAAATGCAGTTATTACTTTTCTTCCCAATCAACGGTCATGGATTGTCAGTGGTACCTATGGGGATGATAAAAAAGAGTCAGAAGGTATCTACCAAATTATTATTCCAATTTACGATTCAGTATTTACATTTTGGGAAACTCCTTTCTCCGACATTCAGGCGAAAACATTAGATGGTAACTTTAAGAGTAAGCGTAATAAAAGTCCAAAAAATTATACCTCAAGACGAATTATTAGTATGGATGACTCTACCAATATTTTGCTTTTGGAGCGTTACATAGAATTGAGACAATTAGAAACCTATTACATAAATGGTATTCCACAGACGGCAACAAAAATCCTATTTAATTTTAACGAAATAGGGATTGCTGTTTTAAATAATATTGGAGGTATAGACACGGTTATTAGAATAAATAAGGAGCAAGTTGCTTCGCCTAATACAAGTTATCTTTTAGGTTATGGATCATTTGTATGTGAAAAGGGAATTCATATTGTATACAATGCCGATATTTCAAAAAGTAATGAGGTTATAGATATTGTAATACGCCCTGATTTTGAAATTGAAAAACATGTACTGGTAAATAGTGATAATTTTTATAATGTTATAATTCCATTTGATGGTAAAGAAACAGATTATTGTACTTTTACAGTGCCATTGTTAAGGGATAAGCAATGGTTTTGGATGCAGGTATACAACCCAAATGATTAAAAAAGTTTTTGAAGATAAAATAAGTGTTTCTGTTACTGTAATAATTGGAATAATTGTTTACAGATTAGGTGTTTATTATACTCTTCAACCAAAATTTAATGCATCGTTAGTACATGGAATATTTACTAATATAATCTTAACTCTTAATCATTCTCCATTCTTATCAGTATCGTTATCTACGTTGACAGTAGTAATACAAGGATTAATTCTAACGAGATTAGTTGGTTATTACAATATTTTAGACAAGCCTGGTTCTTCTGTTCTGCTATCTCTTGGAATTTTATATAGCCTCTTTCCTGAAAGCTTGTTTATTAATCATATTTATTTTGCAAGTACATTGTTCATGCTTGGCATGTATTCTGTTTTTCAGTTTCTTGAAAAAAAATACAAGAAGGCAGTATTATTACAAGCCTCATTTCTTTTTGGGTTTTCAGCTTTAAGCCTTTCAGAATTTTATTGGTCTTTTGTTTTATTAATTTCGGCAGTAATAATTTTTAAGACAGTAAAACTATCTGATATCCTGATAATATTTTTTGGAATGGCAATTCCATTTTACATAATTGCTTCCTTGGGTTATTTGTTTTCCTGGGATTGGAGTATTAGTAATAACTGGAGGTCTTGGCTGTTAGTCGATAGGTCGTCAGGACTCAATTGGACCAATAGTTATAAAGATTTTATTGTTATTTGCTTACTTATAATAATTGCTTTAATAGGTCTATTTAGGCAAATTGGTGCTTATTTTAGGTATAATGTAGAAACAAGAAGAAGCCTACTTGCAATGATGGTATTAGCTTTATTTCTGCTAATTGTATGTGCTGCTCGGTGGTATATTTACAAAGAATATTTCATCTTATTAGCAATTCCATTGGCAATATATCATTCTATATTTTTCAAAAGAGAAAATACAAACTGGTGGATTTCAACGATTTGGTTTGTGTATTTCTTGGTGGCAATTAGTCCTATTTGGTGGAACATTATTCTAACGAATAAGTAAATTATAATTATTTGTGATTTCGTTATAAATGATTTTTTCAAGTAATAATAACTCCTTCCAGAATTTTTTATTTAACCTCCAATCATTCGCGTCTGCTTCTACAAATTGATAAATTTTATTTAGCCCAATTATAGTTCCACCTACTTCTGTGTATTTCTCAAGGAATTTATATTCAGCGAATTTCACCATACTATTGATGAATTGTGGAGGGTCGAGATGTTCAATAGTCTGCAACCAATTTGTATCAGAGTGAATGCTAAATAAAATATCATCATATAGTTTATTCAATAAATTCAAGTTATTTATTATCAGATATTTATCAAGTACTAATTCAATAATAACATGAATACCAAACCATGTTCTGCCAACACCATATTTAAGGAATGTGTTTTTAAACGGGTCATTAATATTTTGCTGTACTTTTTCGAAAAATGGATGTTGATGAAACTGCTTATCTCTTTTTATATGTTGTTGTGCTCCTCGGAAAATTTCAGTGGAGCTTTGATGATTTAAGATTCGTTTATTGTAGGCGTTTTTAGAATAATTTCTGAGTAAGTCGGGAAGAAGAAGTCCAAAATTATATAATGGATTTTCCACTTCATGGTCAAAAAAGTAGTGAGCAAAATAATTCACTAAACAAAAATCACGGTTGTATCAAACAAATACAAAATTCAAGCGTTTTAATATTGTGTTAAGACTTTTGAAGATATTAGTTTTTTGCTTAATCAATACGGCAATATTTGTTGATGTTTCTTGTCAGTCTGCTCCACTAAAAAACAACATAACAGAAATGAATAACGAAAATTTTGATGTTCAAAAAACAGATGGTGAATGGAAATCGCAATTGAGTGATTTTGAATATGAAGTTTTAAGGAATAAAGCAACAGAAAGACCTTACACTAGTGAATATGAAACATTTTGGGATGAGGGTATTTATGTTTGCAAAGGTTGTGGTGCGGAGTTATTTGAATCAAAAACCAAATTTGATGCAGGCTGCGGTTGGCCAAGTTTTTATCAATCTATTGATAAAAAAGCCGTAAAGGAAATTTTAGATACTAGCCATGGGATGGTAAGAACGGAAGTTGTTTGCGCTAAATGCGGCGGACATTTGGGTCATGTTTTTAATGACGGTTATGGTCAACCCACTGGTTTAAGGTATTGTATAAACGGTATATCATTAGGTTTTAAAAAGAAGGAAAAGTAAGCATTCTTTACTAACTTGCTTCGTTGAAAAATGAAGGAAGGAAAGTTATTTTTATTAGACGGAATGGCTCTTATTTACAGGGCATTCTTTGCATTCAGTAAGAATCCTAGAATTACATCTACTGGCATAAATGCTAGTGCTATGTTTGGGTTTACAAACACCTTATTAGACATTATAAGAAAACAGAATCCAACTCATTTGGGTGTGGTATTTGATACAGATAAGCCGACAAAAAGACACGAAGAATTTGCAGAATATAAAGGTCAGCGTGAGGCAATGCCTGAAGATTTAAGAAATAGTCTTCCTTATATTTTTAGAATAATCGAAGGGTTTAACATACCTGTGATTACTATGGATGGATATGAAGCTGATGATATTATTGGGACCTTGGCCTGGAAAGCGAAAGATTTAGATGTTTACATGATGACTCCAGATAAGGATTTTGGCCAGTTAGTAAGAGAGAGGGTATATATTTATAAACCAGGAAGAATGGGAAATCCTGATGAAATTTTGGGGGTGCCAGAGGTTCTAGCAAAATGGGAAATTGAAAATGTTGAGCAAGTAATTGATATTTTAGGATTGTGGGGTGATGCTGTTGACAATATACCAGGAGTTCCTGGTGTAGGTGAAAAAACGGCAAAAAAGTTAATCCAGCAATATGGATCCATGGAAAATGTGATTAGGCATATACATGAAATGAAGGGAAAAATGAAAGAAAAGTTTGAAGCAAATATTGACCAGGCTCTTCTTTCAAAACGATTGGCTACAATTGATACTGATGTTCCTGTAGATTTAAATCTTTCGGCTTTGGAATTAACTGACCCTAATAAGGAATTATTAACTGAGGTATTTAAGGAGTTAGAATTTAGAACCCTAGCTAATAGAGTCTTTGGGTCTCAAACAACCGTAGAGAGTAGTAACAAGACAAAATCGACATCAGTAAAAATACCTTCAGCTCAAACATCATTGTTTGATAATTTTGAATCTCCACAAGAGGAAGTTCATGTTGAGTTAAAAAACATTGAAAATATGGAACATGACTATATATGTATTCAAAATGAGGAGCAATGGGATAAATTTCAAAAAGTGGCTTCCGGAGTTGAAGAAATTTGTTTCGATACAGAAACGAGTGAATTAGATGTTTTTGATGCTTTTTTGGTAGGGGTTTCATTTACATGGAAAAATCATCAAGGGGTTTATATTCCCATTCCAAAAGATAAAGGTCAGGCTAAAGTTATTTTAGAAAAATTGAGTTTTATTTGGAACTCAAATCAATTGAAAATTGCTCAAAATTTAAAATACGATCTTGGGATTTTGTCTAAATATGGGATAAAGGTTCAGGGACCGTTTTTTGACACTATGTTGGCACACTATCTAATTGAGCCGGATCAACGGCACAACATGACTGTATTAAGTGAGTCATATTTAAATTATACGCCAATTTCTATTGAGACATTGATTGGTAAGAAAGGGAAGAATCAAGGTTCAATGTCGGATGTAGAGATTGAAAAAATAGCCATTTATGCTGCCGAAGATACTGATGTCACATTTCAATTAAAGTCTTATTTAAAAAAACAATTAGAAGAGAAAAACTTGTTAACTGTATTCACTGATATTGAAATGCCTTTAGTATCAGTTCTACTAGAAATGGAACAAGAGGGAGTTAAATTGGATACAGATTTCTTGTCCCAATACAGTAGTGATTTACAACAACAAGCTATTGAAATGCAGAATAAAATATTCGAGCTTGCAGGGTTTGAATTTAATATTTCATCTCCTCAACAGGTCGGTAATGTTTTGTTCGATCATCTGAAATTACTTGAAAAGCCTAAAAAGACAAAAACTGGTCAATATCAAACAGATGAGGAGACCCTGCAATCATTAAAATGGAAGCATGAAATAGTTGAACATATTTTAAATTTTAGAGCACTTCAAAAATTGCGTAGTACTTATGTTGATGCTCTTCCCAACATGGTTAAACAGGCGACGGGTAAAGTTCACACCAGTTTTAATCAAGCCGTAGCGGCTACCGGTCGTTTGAGTTCTCAAAATCCTAATCTTCAGAATATTCCTATTCGTACAGATTTAGGACGTGAAATTAGAAAGTCCTTTATCTCTAATCAAGAAGATTCTGTATTATTAAGTGCTGACTATTCTCAAATAGAATTAAGAATTATTGCTCATATATCAAAAGATCAGGGTATGATTGACGCATTTAATTCTGGAATAGACATTCACACGGCCACTGCGTCTAAAGTTTATGGTATTCCTGTAGAGGAAGTAGATACAGATATGAGAAGAAAAGCTAAAACAGTGAATTTTGGTATAATTTATGGTATCTCAGCATTTGGTCTAAGTCAACGTGTACAAATTAGTAGAGCAGAGGCAAAAGAAATTATTGATAACTACTTTATACAGTTTCCCGGGATTAAACAATATATGGATCAAACTGTTAATTTTGCTCGTGAGCTCGGGTATGTAGAGACCATTACTGGACGAAAAAGAAATTTGCGTGATATCAACAGTAGGAATGCTACCGTAAGGGGATTTGCTGAAAGAAATGCAATTAATGCGCCCATACAAGGAAGTGCAGCGGACATGATAAAAATTGCAATGATTCAAGTGCAAGATTGGCTTAGAAGTTCGGACTTAAAAACTAAAATGATTTTACAAGTACATGATGAATTATTGTTTGATGTACCAAAAAATGAAATTGTTGAGGTGCGCGCAAAGGTGACTGAGATTATGGAAGGTGCAATGAAATTAGATGTCCCAATTCTTGTAGAATCTGGAATTGGAAATAATTGGCTCGAAGCGCATTAATTCCAAAACTTCCATTGAAACCCAAAACGAAAACGTGCAGGTTGCATAGGATAATTTGAGATTCTTTCGTAACGATTATTTGTTTTGGGAAGTATTAACCATTCATTCCAATGTTCATACTTAAAGAAAATGTCAACAGTTTGAATCCTAGTGATACCATAAAAAGAAATTATAGGATAGTTACCTAATTCTAAATTGGTTGAAGTTGAAAATTGGAAATTATGATAAACAGGATTATAACCTATTCCAATATAACTAGAACTATATGTAAAATCTGCACCTATACGATAGAATAATGCCTTTTTAAAAGCATCGTTTTGGTAACTAAGCCCAAACCTTCCAAACCAATTGGGAAACCATTTATTTTGATTTTCATTGATGCTATTGATTTGATAGAAAGATGATAAATATAACCCCCAATTATTACCTTGGTATTGAGTGGTAATTTGGTTTTGAAAATAATTCCAACTACTTATTTGAAGTGGTTTATCGGCGTTAAAAAATAAAGGACTATTCTTACTAGACCCAAGAGTTAATGATGTAAGAACCTGTAGATTATTTTTCTTTTTCTTCCAATGAATTTTAAGAAGTTGATTTGAAACATAATTGTTGAATGCCGCATTTAAAGTAAAGTCGGAAAATGCATTTTGGAAGTAGTTTAAGTAAATTGAAAAGGGTTGTTTTTGGTTGAGCAGTTTAATGCCATATTCAGTTAGACTATCTCTATACAATGATTGTAACTCAATAAAATGCGCTCCCACACCATAACCGGACATAGTAAATGTTCCATTTACTGTAAACCATAAATTATTTGATTTGTAAATAGAATTTACTCCGATATTCTGTTGATTACAATTATTAATCCAGCGTTGTGAATCATTTGCTTGATACAAGTATTTTAGAGTACTAATCTCATGATAAAGTTGAGCATTTAGGGGTATTATTTTTGATTTCCAACTAATGCCTAAACTATGATTCCACTGCCTCCAAGCGCTACTATCTTGAATACTAGTCCCACCAAATCTGAGTGGTCTCAAATAAATTGATGAATCATAACTTCTATCTGTATATTCAAATCGATCCCTAGCAAATGTAACTATTTGCTCGATTGACCAATTACGGTTAGTGTCAATTATGTAAGTGTGTTTAAGTATGTGTTTGGTATTACTTAGAAATGAATTCGCTGATTGATTTGTTGGAAAATATATTCCGAACTTCCTCATAGACCAATCTGATTGTGAGGAAGCATCTCCATAAAATAATGTATCGTTCAAAATACCGAAATTTTCATTCCTACGGTTTCTGTTCCAAGTAATAATTATTTGCTGTTTATATCTATCGTTAATACTAGAATAATCACTGCCAAATGCAATATTTCTTATCAGGTTGTCTTGGTTATCACCTACGTAATGATTATCGTTAATTAAACTTCGATAATTCAATGATACATTCCAAGTAGGTGAAAAATTTTGAGAATGCAAGGCATTTATACCAATTAAACCACCATCGCCCTGTGAATAATCAAATTGTGTAAAGGCTTGTCCTACCTTATGAAAGTCAAAATTTTCTGGGGTAAACATATAGGAAGGAGCAATATAAATTCCGGAATGAATATGCTTCCTCTGTTGTGAATAAAGTAGCGGAATTTCTGGACTTCCTGGACTTCCAATATTACCGATCGGAATCCATGAATTTAATAATGGCGTATACCATTGTACGTTTCCTAAAGTTGAATCAGCAGGAATAAATGTATCTAAATCATTCCATAGTAAATGAGCATTTTGGGAGTATGGAAGTATTTGCGGTCGAGTATCTATGGTAGAGTCCCTTAATTTTTTTAGTGAATCAAGTGTTTTAGTTTCAGCTTCTGTATTATTTGAACGAGGTAACCCAAATGGGATTTGTGCCCATAAATCAGATATGAATATGGCAGAAAAAACAAATAAAAGAGCTTTTAAGGTTTTCAAAATACCCTACAAATTTGCGCATAATATTTGACGCCGAAAAGGGAAAGTAAATTTGAATTGGTTTTGGTTAAAAAGTTATAAATTTGGATATGGGAGAATGGGCCCTATTTTTATTGTTAAGTCAGGTAGTTTTTTGGAGCTCAATAAAATATTTAGTTGGTGTTGGGTTAGCATTACTATATCTTCCCGTTTTTCAAGGTTGGCTATACTCTACTTTAGGTGGTTTTTTGGGAATATTAATGTTTGTTTTTGTTGGAGATAGGATTCAAAATTTTCTAATATCAAGATGGCCAAGATTATTTTCAAATTCTAGGTTCAATAAAAAAAATAGGTTTTTAGTTAAAATTCGTCAAAAAGGAGGATTGTTAGTTGTTTCGCTATTAACACCTCTAATATTAAGCATTCCATTAGGATGTTTATTTTCTGTAACTTTTGTTCAAAATAGATGGAAAGTTATTGTCTATCAATCAATATCGCTCTTATTGTGGAGTGCGTTTATTTTTGCAGGGAGATATTACTTAACAAAGGTATTTCCAATTTAATCCAAACTGGATTTGCATTATGACATTTTCTTCATTTGGAAATAAGTATCTTGCAAGAGAATTATGAAATTCAATAATTTATTTGTGGTTACAGTGTTCCTTTTAGTAATAGCAGGATGTCAAAAAAGACCGCTTAGCTGGGATGTAGATAATACTGTGCCTTTGTTTAAAACCACTTTTAGTATGGATAATTTAGACACTAGATACATAACTAGTTCATCTACTGATTCTAGCTATTTTCTAAATTATTCAAATACAATATACAGTTACAAGATTAATGATTTGCAAGCCTCGGATACCGGAATTGAGGCGGCCTTCTCTTTGAGTAAGTTAAGATTAAATGATCAGGTTATCTCTAATACAATCACTCTTGGAGATATTAATCCGTTATTCAAAGCTCTAGATGGTCAAAATATGATAATCCCTGCCCAAGATCAGCAGAATTTAGACCCTACTGAAATTGATGCTAGTGCATTTTTTGAGACAGCTACACTAGATACGGGCTACTTAGATATCACTATCACAAACGAGCTTCCAGTAAATATTTCATTAATTGAATTTGAACTTAGAAACAAAGATGATAATTCAGTCATTGCCAGTGATCAGTTTACAAATATTTCACCTAATGGCGGATTTGATAAAAAGACTATTGACCTTGGTGGTAAGACTGTAAATAAAACACTAATTGGTGTAATTAAAAGACTCGTTACCGATCAAAGTGCCTCTGCAGTAACCATTGATGTAAGTAAAGGTATAAAAGTTGATTTAGGAGTTAGGCAACTAAGACCAAGTTCAGCAATTGCAGCTTTCCCTACTCAGGATGTAATCGATCAGGATGAAGGTTTGACATTATACATGGGAGGAGCTGAAGTTAAATACTTTAAAGTGGCAAGCGGCAGACTTAAGATTGACGTATTTAGTACAGTTAGGGAAGATCTCGATATGTACATTGAACTACCCGGTGCAATAAAAGATGGAAAGAAATTTGTTGATGTTGTGCATCTAGACGCAGCAGAGCCTGGAGGATCTTCTCAAACGAATACTATTTATGAAATGGCTGGGTATTTAATTGATTTTAGAGGAAAGAATCCTACAGTAACCGATACAGTTAATACCTTTCATCAAATTCTTAAGGTTACCCTTGATTCTAGCGGAAGAAAGATTCCAGTTAATCTTAGTGATAGCATAAGATTGGATTACAAAATTGAAGGATTAAAACCTGAATATGCAATTGGTTATTTGGGTAATTCAGTGGATACAACGGGAATTGATACAGTAGGAATTGACTTATTTAAAGGTTTAACAGGAGATGTTGAATTTCAGGATTTTGATGTAAACTTTTTGTTGAGAAATAGCATTGGTACCGACGGTAGAATTAACCTCAATAAGTTATCCAGCATCAATGCTTTTTCAGGGAACAAGATCGACTTAATTGCACCGGCCTTAACGGGTGATTTATTTGTAACTAAGCCCCCATTTCAAAGAGGGCAGTTTTCTGAAACAAGTATCACTTTAAACCCCCAAAATAGCAACGTTAAAGAGTTTTTTGAAAATTTACCTCAATTGTTAGAGTATGATTTAGAGACAGAAATTTCCCCCAATGGAAATGTAAATAATTATACTGATTTTGTTTTTGATGACTCAAGGATGGATGTTATACTTAATGTAAACATGCCTTTCTCTTTTTCATTTGGTGGTTTAACATTGAGAGATACACAAGGAGTTAATTTTTCTGAATTTGGAGATATTTCTCGATTGAAATCGGCTAAGCTTTTTTTAGAAATGGAGAATTACTTTCCGCTGGATTTAGTATTGAATGTAAATATGTTGGATAAAAACTACCGTAAATTAGGTACTTTTAATAGCACTCCAACAGAAGGAATTCCAGCGGCTACTCTGGATGCAAATGGTTTCCCAATTAACTCGAGTACACAAATATTAATTGTTGAACTCGATCGTGAAAGGGCTAAAGATTTAATCAATACACATTACTTTGAGATTGTCTTGGAAGCTAACGGGAGTCGAAAAATGCAGAAGTTATATAACAATAGTAAGCTCATTATGAATTCAAGAATACAGTTTGAGTATGAATTACAGAATGATTAAAATAACATTGCTTATTACGGGTTTTATGGCTCTACCAGTGTGGGGAAGCGATAGTATTAGTTTGAACCAAAAATATACATTAACACCCGAGCAGACCATAACGAATATTGAAATTAAAACAATAAGGCCTATTGCTAATTATCAAATAGAAACGGGTTCTAATTCAATGCCATTTAAAATGATGAGTAAAATGGTTTTAGGAGGGTATGTTTCTCCCGATCAAATCGAGTCTATAACTAATTCATTGTCTGAAAATAATAGGCTAGGTTTTTTTCAAAGTTGGCATGTGGGTTTATATCCTATTCCTAAACTACTTGAAACCCAAAGTGGAAATAAGATATCTTTAAAACAAGTAAAGTTTATAAATGAGTCTTTTGGTGCAGCCAATTTTACGAAAGATGCTTTTGGGTTGCTGTTTAGGGGGAATACTTTTTATTTAGGAAAAGAAATTAATACAGGCAATAACCGATTGAGGACCTTCGCTCAGCAAGGAATTCGATTGGATTTTGAAAAGAATTCTATAACATGGGGGCTTCAGGTTCATCAGATTACAAATTACAATTCAATTGAAACAAATGATTTTTCCGTTTATAGTTCTACCATAGGTGATTCTATTGCTATGAGGGGATCTCTGTATTCACAAAGCTCAAAACTTAATGAAACTGCGGGTTGGGGAGCACAGTTGAATTTTTCCTTTTACAAAAGAATTGGTACTGCAGTATTTTTCGGTGGATTTGAAAATTTAGGAATTAACCAATTAAGCAATTTACAAACTATATATAGAGGGGTTCAATTTGAGAATTCCTCAATTGATCCAGTAAATTGGGTAGATGCAGAAGTAGTTAATATTGTTCCTTTAAATTTGGCTATTAGTGATTTAGTAGGTTCCAAATGGTTCAAGAATTCACGTGATACATTAATCAAAGATTTAGGCTTTGATACAATTACTCAACGTGGTTCATTTATCACACCAGTGCACCTTTTTGCTCAGTATCATAAAAATTTAACTAGTAATTCTAAATCAGGATTTAAATGGTTTAATGTAAGGTTGGATTATCGATACTTATGGGGTTATTTACCAAAGTTAAGCACAACTTGGAATTATAAATTTTCAACCAAGGGAGCATTAAATAATTTGAATGTTTTGGGTGGGCTTTCTTTTGGGGGTTTTGATACTTGGGACTTGAACGCAGGTGTTGAGTGGTATGCTCATCCCATTTATTTGAAATTTCAATTAACTGGAATGGAATCATTTATTGCTCCATCTTCCCAACATGGTGGAGGAATGCAATTTACTTTACTTTATCCTTTCTATTGAATCGGCTTCAAGGATTTTAATAATTCTTACATCACCAATCCTGACCATTGGATTTGATTCAAGAAGAGGTGAAATATTATCTTGATTTTCACCAACTAATACACAGACAGGGAGTGTATTAGGTGTATTATGAAGTTTCTCAAGCACTATTTTCTTGGAAAGTTTAAGGTCAAAATCAGGAGCGATTCTAATACCTTGTTCTTTAAGGAAATAGAGATTTGTATTTGGGCTCGGATCTTCTGCAGTAATTAATTCATAGTTTGTTTTAGGATATTTCCTATCCAACCAATGTTTTGCTTTTTTAAGATCGTTAATTTGCGATTTTGATATTAAAGATTGATTGTAATAATCACCTTCTGTGAATGTTCTTCTCAATTGGTTTTTTGCATGAAAGAAATTTATAAATGGAGCAACAAACAGCCCAACCATTACTATTATTCCAACCATCCCCCGAAACATTAATTGATTGAAAATTAGCTTTTGATAAATAAAGCAAACCATAAAAAATATGCTCGGTAAAATTTGAATGAAGTAGTAATCATGAAATACAAACTGCCGATTAAAAAGTAAGAAAATTCCTAGGAATGATAAAATCTGAAAAATAGATATAGTTCCCCATAATTCTAAGTTTTTAATATTTCTTTGGAGTACAAAGAGAAAAATGAGTATTAATAAAATTATAAATTCTTGAGGATAAATACTCTCTAACCAGGTGTTTATTGCAAACTTTGTATTTTCAATCAATTCTGAAAACGATGAGGGCAAATTGGTTTTTTGAAGAAAATGGTAGTTGTATGTTTTTTCCGTTAAATGGTTTGCATATACATACCATGAAGGAACAATAAATAGAGGTAGAATAAATGACCACAGTTTTGTAGTTAACTGAGTTTTTTGAAGCTTAAACTTTCCTCCAAACAAAACAATAACCAACATTATTATCCAGTTGGATAATAGAGTGACTTTTAAAAGACCTGCAAATAATAAAGTAATATTAGACTTTAAAAAATTCGTTGAAGGAAGTTTACCATTGTAGGCTTGGAGAAAATACCACCAACCAAGCATACTTAATGATAGGCTCGGGATATCCGGCAGAAAGTTCCATTGATAGAACACGAATATTGGTGAGGAAGCCCATAAAACCCAAATGAAAATTTTATGATTATTCTTCTGTGTTACTTGTCCCAAAATATTCCAAACGGCCCATAACCCGGCCATCGAAATAATACCCACAACTACCCGATAAATGAATTCATGAAAACCGAAAATATTATACAAACAAGCAACTAAATATTGAATAATTGGAAATTCTAATCCGGTAATTCCATGGAAGGCCCTAGACTCCATTACTCGTGGTTCAAAAAAATTTTTACTTTCTTGAAAATAGTTCAATGCAATGCTTGCTCGATCAACTTGAGCCCCTTGATGCATACCAATCGGTGGAAGGCCTATATATTCAACCCAACCTAGAATTAATTCAAAAGTTATAAAAAGGATTAAAAAGGTCCGGTTGGAAGAATTCACTATTTCAATGATTCAATATTTGAGTCTTTTATTATGTAATGGGGTCTGTTTTTAACGTTTTCATTAACTCGTCCTAAATATTCACCTAAAATCCCAATACCAATAAGTTGAATCCCACCTAGGAATAGTATAGAAATTTGCATTGAAGTCCAACCAGTAACAGTGAATCCAAAAAGTTTTTGGTAAACAGTATAGAGTATTACAATGAAGCAAATGAATGATACACCAAATCCCATTAATGTAGCAATTTTAAGAGGCCAAGTACTGAAACTACTGATTCCATCTAATGCGAATTGGATCATTTTTTTATAGGTAAATTTAGTAGTACCATGTATTCTTTCAGCACGATCGTACTCAATAAATGTTTGGTTAAAACCAATCCAAGATATTTGACCGCGAATGTATTTATGTTGTTCGGGCATTTGCTTCAATATAGCTTGAATTTTTCTATGAATAATTCGAAAATCTCCAGTATCTACAGGGATTTCAATGGATGTAATATTTCTTAAAATGCGGTAGAATGCTTTTGCCGTAAATTTTTTGAGAAACCCTTCACCCTGCCTTTTCTTCCTCTTAGCATAAACCACTTCAAATCCTGATTTTGCTTTTTCTAGTAACTCTGGAATCAATTCGGGAGGATCCTGTCCATCTCCATCCATCACAATTATATACTCGCCTGTGGCATTTTCAATACCCGCAGAAATTGCATGTTGGTGTCCGAAGTTCCTTGAAAAATCTATGTATTTTACTTGTTTATACTGATGAGATAAACCAATCACTAAAGGTAATGTATTGTCAGCTGATCCGTCATTTACAAATATTAACTCCCAATCAGAAACCGGAATATTTTCCTTAATACGATTGAATAACATCTCAATGTTCTTCTCTTCGTTATAGACGGGAACCACAACCGATAGTTCAATTGAAATTGTCGACACAGCACAAAGGTATTTAATTTTGGTTTAATTAAATTTGTGGAATGAATCGTAAAGTTATTAGCAGATTATTGAGTCTTCCCTTATTGATCGTGATTTCTTCATGTGGAGGTAATTCGAGCGACAAAGGAAATACAAATCATGAAACCCAAACCCCAATGACACCTGCCAATGAAGAGGTAATTCAGGAAAATCATGGCGGAGTGATTACGAAAGATTCTTTCGATAGGGTAATTGCCGGAAATAAACTGACAATGGTAGATTTTTACACTACTTGGTGTGGACCATGTAAAAGAATGGCTCCATTTGTACAGCAGATTAAAGAAGAGAATGCAGATATTGTTAATGTGGTTCAAGTGGATGCAGAAGCACAACTTGATATTGCAGGTAGATATAATATTCAAGGATATCCAACTTTAATATTTTTTAAAGGTGGTCAAATAGTGTTTGAAGCATTAGGAGGACGGGGAAAAGCAGATTTACTTGAATTAGTAAATAAGTATAAATAATTTGTTATTAACTTATGGAAAAAGTGCCCTCATGAAGGGCGTTTTTTTTAGATTGTAGTTTTATTTTTGGCTAATGAGTTTTTTTCCTACTGATTGGGATGATGAATTTGAAGACGGCTTTGAATCATTTCAGGGTGATTTGAATAAGCTCGCTCAAGAATTTGAATCTCGTTCGAGGGACTCTTTTTCTGCCAGAGAACTATTAGAACTATTCAAGCATTACACAGTAAATGCACCATTAGGGAAAAACCCTTTTTTGTTAGAAAAATATGCAAAAATGGTTGTAGAAATTGGAGTACAATCGTTCCCCTACATGCCAATTTTTACGTTGCATATGGTCGAACTCCTTATTCAAGAAGGAAAGCATAAAAAGGCTTTGAGATATATTGAGCAATCCTTGGAATATAATGCATTTGAATCAACATTATTAATGATGCGTGCGATTGTGTACGCGCATGAGGGCGCAAGAAAGAATGCATTTGATGCCTTGGATGAGGCATTACAATCGGTGGGACTAGATGATCAAATTCTTGAAGACTTTTTAGACATGGTAATGCATTATGATCAAATTGATTTAGCAGAGCCCATAGCCGCAAAAGCAATAGAAGCTAAGGCTGAGATTATTCCTATTTTTGAAAAATATCTGAATAAAAACGATGATCATCAAATTGTTAAGATGATGATTCCTGCAATTAATGCTCAAATTGACAATGATCCGTATATGTCAGAAGCTTGGTATTTATTGGGTGTTTCTTATGCAGCAATTGACAAGCATTCAAAAGCGATTGAAGCCTTTGACTATGCAGTAACAATAAAAGAAAATTTTCCTGATGCATGGATGGGGTATATTGAGTCTGAATACGAACTCCAAAATTATTCCTCAGTTGTAGAGAAGTTTGAGGACGTCAGTAAAAGATTTGATAAAGATAAAACTTCAAATATTGAAGGATTATATGCATGGAGTTTACATGAAATTGGCCGTTCTGAAGAGTCTCGTAAGGTATATAAAGCACTTGTTAAGAAAAGTCCCGAGGACTCTGAGAATTGGTATAGTCTAGGATTAACCTACCATCACGATGGGGAATATGGGAAAGCTATACCTTTCTTGGAAAAAGCATGGAGTATAGATTCTTTAGAGTCGGATTATGGAATTGTTTTGGCGAGTGCCTATTTTGGTAATCATGACGTAGAAAAATGGTCCGAACTTTATAAAGAATTAAGTGAGCAATTTCCATTAGAAGCAGATATTTGGTTGGATTGGGGTCTTGCCTTATATGAAATTGGAGAGGTGGAGCAATCAATTGATGTTACTGAACAAGGAATCGGGCATAATCCACAAACTGTAGTTCTTTTGTATCGTTTTGCGGCATTGCTATACTTAAATGGTGATATGACGGCGGGATTATTACTTCTTGAAAAAGCGTTAGAATTTGATTTTAAAGAATACGAGACCCTCTTTACCTTTGCACCTCAATTGAAGAAGTCTAATAGTATTTTACAACTAATTGCAAAATACTCTGAGGGTTCGAATGACGATAATGAATAACGATTTTTTTAACCTTAATAATCTTCCTGAAAGAACATCTAAACCACGACAAAGCGGGATGTCCATGGTAATGGATAAAGGGTTGTCAATTAGGCAAGTAAAAGACTTTTTAGATACAACTTCTGATTACGTTGATATCGTAAAACTTGGATTTGGAACCTCTTTTGTTACTCCAAAATTGGAGGAAAAATTAGCTTTATATAAATCTGCCAACATACCAGTATATTTTGGTGGTACTTTATTTGAAGCGTATGTAGTAAGAAATCAGTTTGAAGATTACATGCAACTTCTGGACAAAATGAAAATCACGCATGTTGAGGTAAGTGATGGATCTATTGAAGTTGGCCATGAACAAAAGTGTGAATGGATTCAAAAATTATCTAAAAATTTTACGGTATTAAGTGAAGTAGGATCCAAAGATGCTGAAAAAATTATTCCACCTTATGAATGGATTGAACAGATGGAACTTGAATTAGCCGCAGGGGCTTGGAAAGTTATTGGTGAGGCTAGAGAGTCTGGAACAGTAGGTATTTTTAGAAATTCCGGTGAGGTAAGATCCGGACTAATTGCAGAAATTATCAGAAAAATACCAATTGAGTCTGTTATTTGGGAGGCTCCACAGAAAAGTCAGCAGGTTTGGTTTATACAACTTTATGGCAGCAATGTGAATTTAGGAAATATTGCTCCAGCAGAAGTGCTTCCTTTAGAAACACTCCGTTTAGGCTTGAGAGGAGATAGTTTTGATTTCTTTTTATAAATCTAAGACTTCTCTTGACAGAGTTCAACTAAAACACTATTTGTACTTTTAGGATGCAAAAAGGCAATTGTTTTATTGTCTGCACCGTTTTTTGGGGATTCATTGATTAGGGCAAATCCTTTTTTATTCATATCACTGAGTTCGGTAGTTATATTTTCCGATTCAAACGCAAGGTGATGAATACCCTCACCTTTTTTCTTAATGAACTTAGCTATTGGGCTATCAGCTTTTGTAGCAGCTAGTAATTCAATTTTTATGTCGCCGATTTTAAAAAATGAAGTTATTACTCCCTCACTTAATACTTCTTCTCTTTTGTACGAAGTTGTTCCCAAGAGTTTTTCAAAAAGTTTCTCCGATTCATCTAAATTAGAAACTGCAATTCCAATATGTTCAAGTTTTTTAGGCATTTATCTTTAAAAATTAACTTTTGTTCTACAAATTAACGCAAAGTGCGAACGATTTCGGTTGGAGTTTGTTATTTTTGTTGTTTAGAAATTGTCTAAATAAAAATAAGAGAAAAATCAACTATGAAATTACCGGTATACTTGGATAATAACTCAACAACAGCTGTTGATCCCAGAGTGTTTAAAGCGATGACACCATTTTTTCTAGACGTTTATGGAAATGCTGCTAGTCGTAGTCATGCTTTTGGATGGGCAGCAGAAGAGGCCGTAGATTATGCTAGAGGTCAAATTGCTAAGTTGATTAATGCAAACTCAAAGGAAATTATTATCACTTCCGGTGCAACTGAAAGTAATAACCTTGCTCTCAAAGGAGTTTATGAGATGTATGCCGCAAAAGGAAGTCATTTCATTACAATATCTACCGAACACAAAGCGGTATTAGACGCTTGTAAGCATTTAGAAAAATTAGGAGCTGAAGTTACTTATTTGCCTGTAGGAGAAGATGGTTTAATTAAACTTAATCAAATCGAAGAGGCAATTCGTCCTGATACAGTTTTAGTTTCTGTAATGTACGGGAACAACGAACTTGGAGTAGTTCAGCCTATTCGTCAAATTGGTGAATTATGTAAATCAAAAGGTGTTTTGTTTCATTCAGATGCAACACAAGCAGTAGGTAAAATTCCGGTAGATGTTATTGCAGACAATATTGATTTGATGAGTTTTACTGCCCATAAGATGTATGGTCCAAAAGGTGTAGGGGTATTGTATGTTAGACGTAAAAACCCTAGAGTTAAAGTTACTGCTCAGATGGATGGCGGAGGACATGAAAGAGGAATGCGCAGTGGTACTTTGAATGTGCCTGGTATTGTTGGTTTTGGT
>JAURNR010000064.1 GCA_030830065.1 Bacteroidota bacterium
AAATTTTCAAATAAATTTAATTCCTATGACATTAAAACTAATACTTGGGAGGAGGTAAGTTTTAAGGGAGATACAATAGACCCCAGGTTCTTTTCGGGTATTGTAAAGTTAAATGATGAAAAAGCCTTGTTGTTTGGGGGTCAAGGTAATAGAATTGGGGACCAAAGTGTTGGTAAAACATATTATTACGATTGCTATTCGATTGATTTTAAAGAACGGAATATTGAAAAGTTGTGGGAGGTTAATAGAGATGGAGTAAATATGGTTTCTTCTAGAAATCTCGTAATTAACAGTGATGCCTCTGCATTCTACAATTTAAGTTACTCAGAATACATTTCTTCAACTTCACTGCATTTGTATAAGTACTCAATAAAAAATGGCGCTTACAGCAAGTTAGGAGATTCCATTCCAATGAATTCAGAAAGTATTCGTACAAACGCTAACCTCTATTTTGACAATGCTACCAATGAATTATATGCGACAACTCAAGAGTTTAATGATGATGGGTCGAGTTCGGTTAAAATATACTCTTTAAGCTCTCCTCCAGTTTCAAAAGATGAAATTCAACAAACAAGCAACAGGTCTGGTTCTGTTATTTTCAATACTACAATAATCTATGCTTTTTTATTATTAATGCTCCTTATTATACTCATTTATATAATTAAAAGAAAAGGTAAAATTAAAATCGAAAAGCAAATTGAAAAAACCTTAAAATATGAAAGTCAAAGAGAGGTAAGTGTTTCCAAGCCAAACGCGATATACCTGTTTGGTGTTTTCAGTTCGATCGATTCAAAGGGAAAAGATAATACACACCTATTCAGCCCTAAAATTTTGAAACTCTTCTTATTACTCGTTTTTAACAGTACTAAATTTCATTCTAATGGTATTTCGTCAGAGCAAATTCACTCAATATTGTGGCCCGATAGCACCGACAAGAATGCTAAAAACCTAAAAAATGTGGCGCTGAATCAATTGAGAAATATTTTGAGTGATTTTGAGGGTTTAAATATCATTTATTCTAACAGGAAATTTATTCTTGAATATAGCGATGAGTTTTATTGTGATTATTTCGCATTTATTTCAGAATTAGAATTTTATAAAAACAAACTTGTCGATGATAAATCGTTATCAAGGATGGTAACAACTTTAAATAGAGGTAAGTTTTTAGAGTTTATAAATGACGATCATTTTGATTCATTTAAAAGAAATTTTGAGTACGAAGTTCTAGGAATAATTCCAAACGAAATGAAAAAGTTTTATGACAGCAAAGAATACTCAGATGTTATTCCACTTGCAGAAATTTTACTTAACATAGACCCCTTAAATATGGATGCGTTTTTATATAAAACACATGCTTTAATGAAAATGAAAATGAGCGGTAAGGCGAAAAAGTATTTTAATTATTTTGTTGTGAACTACAGTAAAATAAATGGAGAAGAGTTTAATCAAACTTTTAGGGACATTTTACAAAAAAACTTATGATTAATAAGTTCACTTTTTGTCTAATTTGCATTTTTATTCTTCATGTATGAAAGAAGACGCAGGAAGACCCTCTAGATTAAAAAGACTTGGTACTGCCTTATCTCTCCATCCATATCGCGCATAGACGGGATTTTTAATACTATCATTTTTTAGCTCAACGGTATTATCAATTATTTGGGCATTGGCAAAAACATATTTTTTGTCCAAACCAGCTATTTCAAACCCCAACAAATCCCCTTTTGATACCAGTTTACTACCATGATTTAAAAACTCTAGAATTAATTTGTCCCCATCTGCTTTAAGCCCTTGAAATATTGGCCCAGAAGGAATGATGTCAATATCATAATCATTGTATAGCGCTAATCTCGCTAACCTATTTCCAACTTCTTGTTTGTTAGATGGGTGTATGTTGTTAAAGTTACCTATATCAAGAGTAACAACCATTCCTGTCTTTTTCAACTTTAAGGCGTGTCTTTGTGCTTCTCGTAACTTTTGGGAATTATCAGAAAATGGGTCTTTATTGATGTTATATTGGAAAGGTGCAATTTGAACATAATAAAAAGGAAAGTCATAATTCCATTTTTCACGCCAATCTTTAATCATCGCTGGAAACAGTTTTTGATATTGATCAGCACGCCCAACATTTGATTCTCCCTGATACCATATTGCTCCTTTAATGGTATAAGGCACTAAGGGATTTATCATTCCATTATAAAGAACTGTTGGAACTCCTGGGTTTAGTTTTTTGGTAACAGTTCTAGTGTTGAAATCCATTACATCATAACCATATACGTGAAACTTTTTGTTATGCAATTCAGCAACTATCTTATATTTCCAATCACCACTTAATGAGATTTGAATATTGTTCTTAGCGCTTAATGTCATTGGGGCTAATATCTTACCTCTGCCCTCTAGGTCTATTGCTCTCAATGCAATTGAGTTAACCCCTTTTTTTAGAATTGACTTGGGTATTTTAAACACTCTTTTTTTATTCCAATATCCAATTCCGATAAGGCCTCCTACTTTGTGCCCATTAACATACGTTTCATCCATATCATCAACAGCTCCAATCGTAAGAGTATAATCAGTAGTTACGTCTTCGATGATTACTTTTTTTCTAAACCAAACCGCTCCATCAAATTTACCCCCATTTATATTATTGTCATAAATTCCCGGTAAGTGCATTTCTTCCCATTCACTGTCATCAAAGCTTGGTTTTGCAGCGTTGTCGTCATTTAAATTAAAGTCTACCCATTGTTCATCCGTTTTAGGCATTTCTAACTGTTTAAACTGTGAAAACCATCTTAATTCACTTTGATATTCGGCAGAGGTGCTTACAGAATATTTTATTTTTTTTAATTCATCAAAAGTATCTATTGCCTTTTTACTCGACCATGACTCAGCTGGGGTACCTCCCCAGCTTGAATGAATAATTCCAATAGGAATTTTGAGCTTTTTATATAATTCTTTAGCAAAGAAATATGCTGATGCACTAAAATGTTTCGTCTCATTAGGGCTTGAAATTTTCCAGCTGCCTGTGATATCCTTAGAGGGATTTACCGAAATCTGTTTCTCTACATTAAACATCCTGATTTGTGAGTTTGCTGATTTTGCAATTTCTTCCTCTGCATTATTTATGATGTCATTTGGAGGCCAACCCAATAATGTCATTTCCATATTTGATTGACCAGAGGCTAACCACACTTCTCCTATCAGCACATCATTTATAACTCTTTGGTGGGCCTCAGATTGTATTTGAATTTTATATGGGCCTCCTGCGGTTGGCGTTTCGATTGAAACACTCCAATTCCCCGCCTTGTCAACGATTGTAGTAACTTTTTTTCCCCAACTACTCGTAACAGTAATCTCATTAGTTGGTACTGAAATTCCCCAAAGTTTTACATTAGATTTTTGTTGAAGGACCATGTGGTCTGAGAATAGCGGATTAAGTCCAATTGAATCTGTTGTGTTTTGCCCTTGAAGTGTGAAAAGGGACAAGAAAAACAAAACAAGTATTAAACTAAAATAAATTCTATTGTTCATATTCTTGTTCTATATAAAACTCACTTTTTTGGTTAAGTAGTGAAACTACAACTTTATTAATTATTCATTGAATATGGCCTAGATTTTTTGTTTTTGCCACGATCTAAATTTGGTGTATCGGTCATCTCCATTGAAAAAACTTCACCGTTCATAATGTCATCGTAAAGGAAATAATTTAAGTTATAGCTTTTATTGTTCTTCAAAATTGAATCAATATACACATTTTCAGAGGTGTTATTATTAGCCTTAATCTCAAAGGTGTTCCCATTTTCAAGATGAAGTTTAACATTTGAAAACAAAGGGCTTCCAATAACGTACTCCCCTGTTCCAGGAGCTACAGGATACATTCCAATAGCAGAAAAAACATACCAAGCAGATGTTTGGCCATTATCTTCATCTCCGCATAATCCATCAGGATAAGGGGTGTAAAGTTTATTCATAACATCTCTTGAAAGCATCTGAGTTTTCCAAGGTTGACCAAGCCAGTTATATAAATAGATGGCGTGTTGAACAGGTTGATTTCCATGAGCATACTGACCCATGTCGCTAATAATCATTTCTGTTATTTCGTGAATCTGTTTACCGTAATACGTATAATTGAATGTAGGTGGTGCTGTAAAGACTTCGTCCAAACGATTTCTCATTTTATCTATCCCTCCAAATGATTTTGCCAAGCCAATTGGATCATGAAACACACACCAGGTCCAATGCCATGATGACCCCTCTGTAAATGCATCCCCCCATTTGTCTGGAGTAAAGGTCTCCGCCCAAGAACCATCCTTATTCTTACCTCTCATAAAACCAATTTCAGAATCAAATAAATTCTTATAGTTTAAACTTCTTTTCTTAAAAAGATTGACTTCATCTTTGGGTCTGTTTAATGCCGTAGCTAATTCAGAAATTGCCCAATCAGCAAATGCATATTCTAACGTTCTTGCTGCATTTTCATTTACACCAACATCATAGGGTATATAGCCTAATGAATTATAATACTTAGATCCAAATCGTCCTACCGAACTGATGGGGCCTTTGTTTTTTGTGTTTTTTAAGATCGCTTCATAAAGGATGTCAATATCGTACCCCCTAATACCTCGTAAATACGCATCAGCTATGTTAATAGCAGAATTCGATCCTATCATGCTATTTCGATGACCTGGACTTGCCCATTCTGGTAGCCAGCCACTTTCTTTGTATGTATTAACAAGTCCTTGCATAACTTGGCTTAAAAATTCTGGGTACATGATGGTGAAAAAGGGGAAGACAGCTCTAAACGTATCCCAAAATCCATTATCCGTAAACATGTAACCAGGAAGTACTTTTCCATTATATGGACTGTAATGCACAATGTTGTTATTTGAGTCGATCTCGTAAAATTTTCTGGGGAACAATAAAACTCGGTATAAAGCAGTATAAAATGTTCTAAGCTGTTCGTCTGTGCCTCCTTGAATTTCGATTTTATTCAATTCATTGTTCCATATTTGCTTGGCTTTGTTTTTAGTTTGATTAAAAGAGTCTGTGCCGATTTCTCTTTTCATATTTAACTCTGCCTGTTCTAAGCTGATAAAGGACGATGCCAC
>JAURNR010000005.1 GCA_030830065.1 Bacteroidota bacterium
AATGGTTATAATGGTGGATCATGGTCTAAGACAGTATGTAAGGATAAATACATTGAGTGTTTGCCTTCATTAGACAATTACATGGGACCACAAAAAGTGGCTACCACAAAGTATGGACGTTTATTTGACCACAACGGACCTACTTTAGATTATGCAAACAACAGAAAAACATCAATCGACTATTTCCAGATTCTTCCTTGTGGAGCGAGTGAAATTCGTTTGACATTTGCTGATTTGGATTTGGGAGATGCTGGCGACGTATTAACTATATACGAATCAGATGAGGCTGATCCAAATCATATAATTGCTACCATTAATGGTAATAACCAAACATTCTACGATACTCAAACTATCGTATCTAAGCGTGGAGCGTTCTATTTAACGTTTGAATCTAATGGTTCAACAGTAGGTCGTGGATTCATCATCAATTGGGAATCAGACCTTGAGACTCCAACGGCACCGAATGCATCCTTCACTATGCCTTTCGACACTATTGCGGTGGGAACAGAAATGGCTATAACCAATACTACTTCTAACACAAAGGGTGTTCCTGAATACTTCTGGACCCGTTCAGATGGAGCAGGAGGAATGTATACGGATGGATTTACAGAAGATTATACATTTGTGTCTTATTCTTCTGCCACTGAGCCATTATGCTTAGTAGCAAAGACATGTACAGGTGTAGATACATTCTGTAAGAACATTGTGATTAATACTCCTAATACAGCAGGTTATGTAGACTTTGTTGCAAATAACCTACGTCCTTCAATAGGTCAAGCGGTTAAATTTACTACTACTACTGACTATGCGGAGACATTTGCATGGAGTATATTCCCAACAACTTATAAGTTTGTAAACGGAACAGATGCAAGTTCACAGAATCCAGAAATTGAGTTTACTGCTGGTGGAGAGTATACCTTCACATTAAGCGCAAGAAACAGTACTTCTGATTTAACTTGCGGAAGCCGTTGTACAGAGAAAAAAGTAATCAAGAACAAATATGTTATTTGCTTGAATTATTGTATCCCATTGGTAAACTTAACTTCTAAAGATATTTCTATCAATAAAGTTACAGTTACTGATAAGAACGGAGGGATTTTAGTAAATAGAGAGACTGGTGGAGACATTGAATACAATGACTACACAGATGCTCGCGCATTACCAATGACCTATGGAGCAACTTATGATATTGAAGTATCACGTAAAACATCTTCAAACGATGTGAACTACAAAGTTTGGATTGACTGGAATATCGATGGTGACTTCGATGATCAAGGCGAAGAAGTATTAAGCTCTGGAAAGACCTCATCAATGAGTGTATCGGGAAGCTTTACGGTACCTGCATTGAGCAAGTCATTTGAAGGAACTTCACGTATGCGTGTGGGAGTATCTTACGGAAACTTCCCAAATAGCCCATGTGGAGTAAACCAAGTAGGAGAGTTTGAAGACTACGCAGTAACGTTGGCAAATGACAACATGAAGCCAATGATTAACTTAGTAGGAGACGATACCATTCGTGTGGAGAGAACCTCTACATCAGATGCATGTTGGGAAGAGGTGTTAGGTAAGACTGTAACTGCGATTGACGCAACAGAAGGAGACCTATCACAGAATATTGATATTACTTCAGACTTGGATTGCCAAGCAGCAGGTATTTATTCAATTGAGTTTGATTTAGAAGACGCATCAGGAAATGCTGCAGAGACTAAATACAGAACAATCATCGTAGTATTAGATAGAACAGGTCCTGTATTAACGTTACAAGGAAATGATACTATCACTATCGAGCAGTGTGGAACATTTACAGATGCAGGCGCGGTAGCAAACGATGCAGTAGACGGAGACTTAACTTCAGCTATTAAGGTAGACGGAGAAGTTGACGAGTCAACTGTAGGGGACTACGTATTAACATACACAGTAAAGGATGCACAAGGAAACGAGTCAGTAGCAACACGTTTGGTACAGGTTCGCGATACAGAAGCACCTGGTATCTACCGTTTAGGAAACCGTATTACAGATGGAATGAACATCAATGTACAGCTTAACAGTGCATTTGTAGATGACATCTATGCGTTGGATCCATGTAATGGAAACATCTTCTTGCAGAAGACTCCAGGATACAACGGAGTGGTAAATAACCAAGAGCGTGCAACATATCCAATTCGTTACAATTCATCGGATCCATCAGGAAACAAAGCAGACGAGGACGGATATGTAATCAACTACATCGTAGATGACTTTGTGGCACCAAATATTGAGTTAAATACAAGCGATACTATTTACCATGATGTGAATGATGCCTACTTCTCACGTTCGGTAACAGTAACAGACAACTACTACGGACCAAACAAGGTAAGTGTAGTGCGTTCAGGAAAAGTAGATCCATATACATTAGGAACATATGTTGAGACATTTGTAGCAACAGATGCATCAGGAAACAAAGCAACAAAGATGAGATACGTGAAAGTAGTAGATCGTATTGTGCCTGAGTTGACAGCACCTCCAGTATCTGCGTGTGTGGGTTACCCATTCTGGGCAATGAGTGGATTGATCATGAAGGATAACTACTATGCAGCGAACGATCTAGTGGTGAATGTGGTAAGTCACAACATCAACATCGAAGAGGCAGGAGTATACTACATCAACTACTCAATCACAGATCCAAGTGGAAACCAAGCTGCGATTGTATCAAGAACAGTATACGTATCATACCCACCAAATTGTCAGAACACTTTCTTGGGTAATGAAGATATGAAGTTGGAAGATGCAGTAAATGTATATCCAAACCCAAGTACTGGTAAGTTTAACGTGGCATACTCATTAAACAACAACGAGCCATTAAATGTAGTAGTAGTGAATTCAGTAGGAGCTACTGTAGCACAGACTACATTAGGTGGAGGATTTGGAATGGGCGAGTTAGACTTGACTCATGCTGGATCAGGTGTGTACTTCGTACGCATGACAAATGGTGGACAAACCACTATGAAGAAAATCGTTGTGAAGAACTAATCAGAACGTTGATTTCTATAAAAAAGTCCCGACAGAGATGTCGGGACTTTTTTTTGTTTAGAAGAATACAAACTTAATTATCGTTATTTCTTAGTAGTTAATACGTAAATTTGTTTTTATATGGCACTATTCAAAAATCTTTCAAAAGAATTTCAAGTGGGTGCACTTACCTCTATCGCGATTACAATTTTAATTTTAGGATATAATTTTATGAGGGGGAAGGATAATCCATTCTTGAAGGGTAATGAATATTATGTATATTACGATAGCGCACAAGGTCTGGGTATAGGAACTTCAGTAATATATAATGGGCTAAGAATTGGTCAGTTAACCGAGTTAGACATTACTCCAGATGGAAAAAAAATTGAAGCAATTTTTGAACTATCAAAAACTATTGGAATCCCTAAGGACTCAAAAATGAAGATTGAGTCTTCAATACTTGGAGGACAAAAAGTTAGTTTAATTCTAGGAACAACAGATATTTTGGCTGAAGACGGAGATACGTTAAGACCGATGTATTCTGAGGATCAATTTTCTGCAATTAATGAACAAATTGTACCATTGGCTTCTAAGGCAGATACACTTTTAACCACAATGAATGGTTTTTTTCACCACCCTGGTTTGAATAAAGCTTTACATGATTTGCCTCTCGTTATAGATGGTTTGAATCGTTTAATATTGGAGTCCCAATACATTATTGTACAAAACCAAGAGTCATTGAATAAAAGCTTTAAAAATGTTTCTGATTTTACTGCAAATTTAAATTCTTATCACGATGATCTTTCAAAAAGTTTATCAAGTATAAGAAGAGTCACAGCCGGACTTGATAGCATTGAATTGGGTGAAACATTCGAGCAACTTGATTCCACGGTTAATGGTATGAATAAAATGCTAGTTTACATAAATCGTGGTAAAGGGAATATGGGTAAGCTAATATATGATGAGAAGCTTTATAAGGATATGCTTTCAACAATTCAAGAACTCAATAGAGTGATGTTAGATCTAAAGAAATATCCTGAAAAATATGTTCCTGTCCCATTTACCAAAAAACAACGCAGAAAAGCCAAGGAAGCATCTCTACAAGATTCTGTTATTTGGCAAGATTAGGATCTGTATTCCTCAATCTTAGTTTCTCAAAAATAATTACCATCCATAACATGTATAGGTAGTTATAGAAGAAATCTTCAAAAGGGATAGTACCTATTCGAATTCCAAGATTTTCTAGATTATTATAAATTAGCACTGGTTTACTTGTGAGTACACCATTGACATACAACATTGGAATTATACTTAATAACCAAGCAGGGAAAAGGTGTTGTTGAATTTTATTTATAATGGCACTTTTGAAAATAATCAAATACCAAAGTGTAATCCCAATTAGACCAAAAGTAATGAGGGTATATAGCCGTTCATAATTATAGGCGGCAATGGTTGTAGTAAAACCAGCCATTATTAAATTAGTCCACTTTCCATTTAAAGGTAAATTAGGGAAGTATCCAACCACGCATTCATAAATAAACATACAGGCATATGGAACAACTATAAAAAACAAATATTCTTCTATGGGTAATGAAAATAAATTGAGTCCAACCAAATACCTATGATTAAAAACCCAAACCTCTGAGGTTGTAAACCAAATATCCCATACTAAATACAAGGTTGATGTAATTAGTAAAGAAGGTATTAGCCAATTCCACTTCCTCCAAAAATGTATTTTTTTATCGAAGGATAATAAGAGAGGAAAAATAACAGTTATTGCATCAAGAAATAAATAGGTAAACCTGTCCGATACTGGCATATAAGCCAATTTTAAGCTAATTCAAGCTTAAACCCAAATTCTTGAGCATAATCTCTAAGTTTTTCTCTTAGGATTCTTCTAGCGATGAATATGCGCGTTTTCACAGTTCCTATTGGAATATTTAACTCCTCTGCTATTTCGTGATATTTAAAGCCTTGTGCATTTAAGTTAAACGTAGTCTTTAAATCAATAGGTAAAGTTTCAATTGCAGCATTTAAGTCTTTTCGAATAAATTTGAGTTCTGCATCATTGTCAACCTTATGATTGGGAGTTTCTAAATAATACGTATTATCTGTTGTATCTAAAAACGTATTTCTTTTCTGTTCGCGTCTGTAATTGTTGATAAATGAATTTTTCAGGATAGTGTAAAGCCATCCTCTAAGATTTGTACCTTCTTGAAATCGGTTCTTGTATCGATAGGCTTTTAAAATAGTATCTTGAACAAGATCCTTAGTTTCATCCATATCATGAGTTAAAGAAAGAGCGTAGTTTCTCAATGGAGATAACTCTTGCTCAATCATATTGTCGAAATTCAATTGTGTAACGTTCATAACAAATACTTAAACAAATATTAGAACTAAATCAGTGTTTGTCAAATATATTGTTGAACTAATAAAAAATAATAGTTCAACAAAAAGTGTCTTTATTTAGTTGTTAACTTTGTAAGTTGCAGATATTCAATTAAATAACTTTATTGCTATTTAAATATGTTGTTTATTAGTTGTATTTAAACATTTAACAAAATTTCAGATTTATTGCAAAAAGACATAAAAAAAGGCCCCAATCGGGGCCTTTTAAATTTGTTTTCTCGAATTAGTTAAACAAGAACAACTATCTTGTTTTTCAATACCTCTACTAAACCTCCCTCAATTTCAAATGAGTGGTTCTCTTGTGCATTTATTGTAAGCGTGCCTTTACCTAAGCTGCTAATCATAGCAGCGTGATTTTCTTTTACCTGAAAACTTCCTTCTGAACCAGGGAATGTTACTACCTTAGCTTCTCCTGCGTAGAGAGTTTTATCTGGAGTTAGAATTTCTATATTCATTAGGCTGCAGCTTCTTCTAATAATTTCTTACCTTTTGCGATAGCATCTTCAATAGTTCCTACTAAGTTGAATGCTGCTTCAGGATATTCATCAACTTCACCATCCATGATCATGTTGAACCCTTTGATGGTATCTTTAATATCTACTAATACTCCTTGTAGTCCAGTGAATTGCTCTGCTACGTGGAATGGTTGAGAAAGGAAACGTTGAACACGACGTGCTCTATGTACAACTTGTTTATCTTCTTCACTTAATTCGTCCATACCTAAGATTGCAATGATATCTTGTAGTTCTTTATATCTCTGTAATAAGTTTTTAACTCGCTGAGCGCACTCGTAATGTTCTTTACCCAAAACATCGGGTGTTAAGATTCTTGAAGTTGAATCCAATGGATCTACTGCTGGGTAAATTCCAAGCTCTGCAATTTTACGACTTAATACAGTGGTAGCATCTAAGTGAGCAAAAGTTGTAGCTGGCGCTGGGTCCGTCAAGTCATCGGCAGGTACATATACAGCCTGTACAGAAGTAATGGAACCTCTAGTGGTAGAAGTAATACGCTCCTGCATTGCTCCCATCTCAGTTGCAAGTGTTGGTTGGTAACCCACGGCACTTGGCATACGACCTAAAAGAGCCGATACTTCGGAACCCGCCTGCGTGAAACGGAATATATTATCAATAAAGAAAAGGATATCTTTTCCTGCTCCTTCACCATCACCATCACGGAAGTATTCAGCCACAGTTAAACCACTTAATGCAACACGAGCACGTGCTCCTGGAGGTTCGTTCATCTGTCCAAATACCAAAGTCGCCTGACTTTGAGAAAGCTCGTCCATATTTACTTTAGACAAATCCCATCCACCTTCTTCCATACTCTTTTTGAATTCCTCACCATAACGAATTACACCAGATTCGATCATTTCACGAAGTAGGTCATTACCTTCACGGCTTCTTTCTCCTACACCCGCAAATACAGACATACCGCTGTAGGCTTTTGCAATATTGTTGATCAACTCCATGATCAATACGGTTTTACCTACACCGGCTCCACCGAACAATCCGATTTTTCCTCCTTTAGCGTAAGGCTCTAATAAGTCAATAACCTTGATACCTGTGTAAAGAGGTTCTGTCGAAGTACTTAAATTTTCAAAAGTAGGTGCAGTTGCGTGAATGGCGCGACCATCTTCTTTTGAAAGTGCTTCCATACCATCAATGGCTTCACCCACAACGTTTAGGAGTCTTCCACGAATGGATTCACCAGTTGGCATGCTAATAGGAGAGCCCATATCGGTAACTTCAATACCTCTACGTAATCCCTCTGTACCATCCATCGCAATAGTACGAACCATGTTTTCTCCTAAGTGCTTTTGCACTTCAAGTACCAATTCTTGTCCATTGTCTTTCTTTACAATTAATGCATTGTAAATTTGCGGAAGTGTCGATCCTGCTTCGTTAAAGCTAACGTCAACTACCGGACCGATAATTTGTGAAATTTTACCAATATTAGCCATCGTGTGTTTTCGAGGTGCAAATATAAGATAATTAATTATTCTAGCATCTTGATTTTGGTTTTTTTAAGGAAAAATCAATTCTAAAATGACTCTTTCGGGATACAAAGCTTTATTGTACCTTCGCAGGGCATATTATGGATCGCAATACGGTAATAGGATTTTCATTAATCTTTTTGATTTTAGCTGGATATTATTGGTACACAGCACCTACAGCAGAAGAGCGTCAACAAATGATAGCTCGTAACGACAGCATCACCGAAGTTGAAGCTTTTCGAAAGGATTCGCTATTAAAGATTGAAAAATCAAAGAAAATGGAAGAATCGATTGAATCTGTGTCATTAGCTAATGAAGTAATTGATTCTTCGCAATTGACCGGTGAGTTTGGTTCACATCGCGACTTTAGAAGTGCTGAAATCATTTCAATTTCTAATTCTTCTCTAACTGTTAAAATTAATTCATTAGGTGGTGGAATTGAATCGGTAACATTGAACGAATTTCAACGTTCGGATTCTAGTGATTTGATTTTATTAGATAGTGGAAAAAACAAAATGGTTTGGACTTGGACAAATGCTGATGGCGTAGTTAATAGTAGTGATAAATTCAATTGGACAGTTCATTCAAAAAACCAATCTCAACTTGTGATGCGTTTGTATGCTGACTCGAGTAGTTACATAGAGCAATATTTCAACTTAAATTCCGATCAAAAATATTTAATGGACTACCATTTCCGAATGATAGGTATGGGCGACAATGTGCGGAGAGGTAATTCAGATTTTAGATTTGATTGGGAAACTATTATTCAAAAACAAGAACGAGATAAAAAATGGGAGCATCAGCATTCTGCGTTAGTTTATAAAATACCTGATGAAAGTCCGACATCTTTAAAAACTACGGATGGGGCTAAAGAGGAAGTTAAAAGTAGAATGCAATGGTTTGGATTTAAGCAACAATATTTTGCAGCTATAATGTCATCTGCTACTGATATTGCAAAGGATGCACAATTTGAGATGGGCGAGAATATTGTTGATGAAGATAATAATGATATTAAATCCGTTCACTCGACCATTTACACGGAGTTTGCGCAGGGCGAAGACTTAAGAGATGCAAAATTCTCATTTTACTTTGGACCAACGCAATATGATGTTTTGCAAAATGTAAAATTGGGAGTTGAAAATTCCGAATTAGAAAAAATCGTTCCTTTAGGTTGGGGAATTTTTGGTTGGGTGAATAGAGGTTTGGTCCTACCAATATTTAGCTGGTTAAGTTCAATAATCGGCGAAATGGGTATAGCCATTCTTTTGCTAACGGTGATTATCAAAACAATATTGTTGCCCCTTGTATATAAATCGTACATTTCAACGGCAAAAATGAGGATCCTCAAGCCGGAAATAGAGGCTATTAAAGAAAAACACGGAAATGACATGCAGAAAACCCAACAGGAAAACATGGCTCTTTACAAAAAAGCCGGAGTCAGCCCAATGAGTGGATGTGTACCAATGTTGTTGCAGTTACCCATTCTTTTTGCGATGTTCCAATTCTTTCCAGTAGCGTTCGAATTGAGACAAAAATCTTTTCTATGGGCTCAAGATTTAAGTCAATTTGATGGGCCTTCGCTTGGGTTTAGTATTCCATTTTATGGTGATCACGTGAGTTTCTTCACTTTAATGATGACAGTTTCCACTATCATCTATACTCACTTTAATAATCAAATTACTGGAGTAACTGGTCAAATGAAATACATCGGATATTTCATGCCTATAATATTTTTGGGAGTATTAAACGATTATGCATCAGGTTTAACTTGGTATTATTTTGTCAGTAACATCATAACCTTTACTCAACAATTTGTAATTCGTAGAACTGTAGACGATGCGAAACTACACAAGCAAATTGCGGATAGTCGTAAGAAGCCAGCAAAGAAGTCGGCATTCCAAAAAAGAATGGAAGACGCCATGAGGATTTCTCAAGAGCGCGCGAAGAATAATAAGCGCTAGGCAATTCTTTGGTAATACTTGCCAGGAAGTGTAGAGATAAGTCCCTTTAATTCTAATTCGAGTAATCCAAGTGTTAATAGGTGTAATGGGAGACTCGATGATTCAATTAACTGATCAATATGAAGATTTTTTCCCGTTAAAATTCTTAATATTTCTTGTTCCTGGTGGTTTAAGTTGGGAAATAATGAGAAGGAAATAGGTTTGTTTTTGGTTGGCTGATTGTGCCATTTCATTGCTCGACTAATATCTTCAGAAGATTCTACAAGCTGCGCTACGTTTCGTTTTATCAATGCATTACATCCCCCTCGGTTCCCTGAAACAGGATTGCCGGGAAATGCAAAAACTTCTCGATCGTAGCTTCTTCCAAGTTGAGCCGTAGACATACTTCCTCCAATAACTTTGCTTTCAATTACTACTATTGCATCAGAGAGCCCAGCAATTATTCTATTTCTTTTTGGAAATAAATCTGGATATAATTTTGTAGTGGAGGGCATTTCTGTGACAAGAATACCTCCATTTTCTATCATCTGTTTTGCAAGTTTTTTATGGGCTTGGGGATATATTTGATTCAAACCATGTGCTAAAACGCCGACCGTTGAAAGTTGATTTTTTAATGCACTATTATGTGCCGCTTTATCAATCCCATAGGCTAAACCTGAAATAATTTGAGGCTGGGATTTAGTTATTTCTTCGACTAATTTTTCCGTAATCTTAATACTATCGGAATGCGGTTTCCTTGTGCCAACAATAGAAATCGTCTTTGACGGGTTTAAGCTAGAATCGCCAATAGTAAATAACAATAGGGGAGCATCTACTAATTGTTTTAATCTACTCGGATAATCTTTACTGTAATAACTTATTATTTTAATATTTTTTTGCTCACAAAACGCAATTTCCTGTTTAGCTCTTTCTAGTGCTTTAGGAACTTTTGATAACAGTTTCCAGTGGTGCGAACTGATACCATCGATTGGTCTTGTACCTTTTTTGATTTCATTGACGGCAGTTTCTGAATCACCAAAAAATCGTATTATTTGTTTTGAAATTACCGGGCCAATTCCAGTACAAAAATTTAAACCTAGTAATGACTCGAACTCCTTCAAATTGGGCATCTACCCAAAGATACTAGTCATTTAGTTTTAATACTGCCATGAATGCACTTTGAGGAATATCTACGTTTCCAACGGAGCGCATACGTTTTTTACCTTCTTTTTGCTTTTCTAAAAGTTTACGTTTTCTACTAATATCACCTCCGTAACACTTGGCAGTCACATCTTTACGTAATGCAGAGATAGTTTCGCGTGCAATAATTTTAGCACCAACACCCGCTTGAATTGCAATTTCAAACTGCTGTTTTGGAATTAATTCTTTGAGTTTTTTACAAATCTTTTTCCCTAAATCGAATGCATTGTCTTTGTGAATAATCGCACTTAAGGCATCAACTTGCTTTCCATTCAATAGTATATCCATTTTAACCAAGGTAGATTCTTTATATCCTGATGGTTGATAATCAAAGGATGCATAGCCTCGTGAAATGGTTTTTAATCTATCGTAAAAGTCAAAAACAATCTCAGCTAACGGCATATCAAAATTAAGTTCAACTCTTTCTGAAGTTAAGTAAACTTGATTTTTTAGTTGGCCACGTTTATCTAAACACAGGCTCATTACCGGGCCTACCCAATCAGATTTTGTAATGATGGTTGCATTAATGTAAGGCTCTTCAACATATTTCATTTTATCCGGTGGAGGCAAATCACTCGGATTGTTTACTGGCAATGTTTCTCCTTTAGTGGTGTATGCAACATAACTTACATTTGGAACTGTAGTTATTACAGTAATGTTAAATTCCCTTTCAAGACGTTCTTGAATAATTTCAAGATGAAGCATACCTAAAAAACCACATCTAAAACCAAACCCAAGAGCGGCTGAGCTTTCTGGTTCGAAAACAATACTAGCATCATTAAGTTGAAGTTTTCCCATTGCATCACGTAACTCTTCGTAGTCATCAGTTTCCACAGGATAAATACCAGCAAATACCATTGGTTTTACATCTTCAAAACCTTTAATTGCATTTTCCGCTGGTTTTTTAAAATCTGTAATTGTATCACCCACTTTAACCTCTTTAGCATCTTTAATTCCTGAAATGATGTACCCAACATCTCCAGCTTTAACACTCGCTTTAGGGTTCATTGTTAACTTCAATACACCAATTTCTTCAGCGTAATAATCCATCTTCGTATTCAAGAATTTTACGTGTTGGCCCTTTTGTAATTCACCATCTAAAATTCTGAAATATGCAATAATTCCGCGGAAAGAGTTAAAAACACTATCGAATATTAATGCCTTTAGTGGTGCATTCGGATTACCCTTAGGCGCAGGAACTCTCTCAATGATTGCTTTGAGTACATCATTTACTCCCATGCCTGTCTTTCCGCTTGCAGGGATAATTTCCTCTCTCTTGCATCCAATTAGATCTACTATTTCGTCCTTTACTTCTTCAGGCATTGCACCCGGCAAATCCATTTTATTTAGCACAGGAATTATCTCTAAATTATGTTCAATAGCCATAAATAGGTTACTAATGGTTTGGGCTTCAATTCCTTGTGAAGCATCCACTATTAACAACGCACCTTCACAGGCTGCAATCGATCGGCTAACCTCATAACTAAAATCAACGTGACCTGGAGTATCAATTAAATTCAATGTGTATTTCTGCCCATCCAAAGTGTAATCCATTTGTATGGCATGGCTTTTAATTGTAATCCCCCGTTCTCGTTCAATATCCATATCATCTAATAATTGCTCTTGCATTTGACGTTTGTCAATGGTTTGCGTGAATTCCAATAGGCGGTCGGCCAAGGTACTCTTACCGTGGTCAATGTGTGCAATTATGCAAAAGTTACGGATGTGTTCCATATAGATTATTAATCGAACCGCAAATATAATGATAAATCGTGCTCTAATTTTGGGTGTTCCAAACTACACTTGTCATAATAAAATCATCAATCCATTTGCAGAATACTTCTAGGTGAATCTCATCTGTTTTGTTGAACTTAGCTCTTATTGTTGAACTTGCATTATTTCCGATATCAAACAATATAATATCCTTTTTAAAATCCACCTCTTTTGCTCCATAAGCTTTAAAAATTGCTTCCTTTGCAGACCATATTTTTGTTAACATTTTTAAATCGTCTTTTTGAATCTGGTCTAATTCAACAGTGTTGACAAACTTTGAATAGATATCAGCAATTTTTGGTCTGATGTACTCAATATCTACCCCAATTGGAGTGTTAGGATGTTCTCCCCAAAATATGAGATTTTTGGTGTGACTGTAGTTTATTTCTGTATTCCTTGGAAATAAAAAGGGTTTCCCAAATTTATCCTTCTCTAGTTTGTAGTTAGGGTATTTAGAATCCTTCACAAATCGAATTCTTTGATTCTCTGCAAGACGCCGATTACTTAGTCCGTTAGGATTTGTGTAATTTTGTTTAGAAACAAACGAGTCCCGATATAAAAATAATTCAATTCCGTTTGGATCTAACCAATTCTCCACCAATTCCATGAGTACAAAATTAAAGATTTCACTTCTTAAAACTCTAAAAGGACATAAACAGAGTATATATTCTATTTGCGAAGATGGGCAACAAGGTTTTTTTTCAGCTGGATCGGATGGTTTTTTAGTGCATTGGAAAAATATTACTTCTAATGATGGTGAGTTATTTGCTCAAATTGGGGAAGCGGTTTATTCTATCTTCTGGGATAAGGAAAATGAGCAGCTAATAGCAGGAACTCAATCTGGCCATTTATATATATTAAAAAAAGGGAATGCACCGAGAAGGAAATTTGCACATTCAAAAGGCGTATTTGCCATAAAAAAACACGGTAACATTTTTGTTACTGGTGGTGGAGATGGGCGATTAATTTTCTGGGATTTGAAATTTCATATCAAAAAAGAATTTAATGTTTTTAAAAAAAGTATAAGAGATGTCGCAATAATAAATAGTAATTATTACGTTATAGGCAGTACTGGAGAATGTGCTTTGATTCAGTCGGGAAATGACATTAATATTATGAAAATGGGAGAAAATTCAATTTTTGCGATTCAAATCAATAATGGTACAATTATAACAGCAGGAAGAGAAGCAAAAATTCGTTTACATACTATGGATTTTGAAATATTAGAATCAATAAATGCCCATTGGTACACCATTCATACCCTAGCTATGAATTTAAAAAGTGAATTATTGGCTTCAGCGGGTATGGATAAACGAATTCGATTTTGGGAATTGAATTCAATGACACCATTGTATTCAATTGACCCAACCAAGGATGAAATTGCTCATAAATCATCGGTTAACAAATTGATTTGGTTAAATGATGATACCCTTGTTTCGTGTAGTGATGACGCTCAAATAAAGTGTTGGAAAGTTTCGATAATCTAATAGTGGCACATACTAATTTTGTACTGTGAATTGTAGATGGATTTTTATCATTATTGCATTGTTGACAAAAGACGTTAAAGCGCTTGTAATAAATGAAAATTGTGATTCAGACTCTACTTCTCAGGCTGAATTGATTGGAGGTAGATATGTATTAATGCAATCGGGTTTCCCTGTTGTACCAAAAACTTTACAATATCAAAATGTCAATTTATTACTTAACGATTTTCAATACGGGATTAACAAAGATTTAAGTATCTCTACCGGCATAGTTGCCCCTTTTTATGTTTACGTATCGCCCTTGTTTTCAAAAGAAGTGGCATCAAAACAAAGAATTTTTCTTGGAGATATTGCTGTTACATCGATGTTTCTCAGTGATGAAAAAATGTTAAATTTAAATTTAATTTACACGGGGTACACTTACGGTACTAAAAACAATCATATTACTGCGGCATTAGGTTATGCGAGTGCCAATATTTTGCCGAGTTCTTCTCTAGTATTCCAATTGGGTGCTTGTAAACAATTGAGCAGTAATATTTATTTACTAGGGGAATCATGGTTTTCACCTGGTTACCAGGAAATGAAGTCTGTATCAAGATGGCAACTTAATTCTGCTGGTCAACCAATATTGGCTGATCCAACAAATCCCCTAACTTCACCTTATAAGCTTAACTTCCCAAATTTATTAATTTCGAGAAATACGTTTTACATAAATTTACAAATTAGAATGATCAGTAAAAAGCATTCTAATAAGAGTTGGTCTTTTGGGCTAATGTATTTTGCTAATTGGGGTGGAAAGTATCAGGAACAAGGTCCGTTTGGTGAAGTTCGAAACTTAACAAATGAATTTGTTTTGCCAATGCCAAGTATAAGTTTTATACATAGAATTGGTGATTTCAGACCTGAGTTTATTCCTCGGTCCACAGGAATTAAATGGCTAAAGTGATAAAGATATTATTATTCGATGTTTGCATTATTTGAAATGGTTATATTTGCCTTATGATATTGTCAGATAGTCGAATACTTGAAGAAATAGATAAGAAAACCATACTTATCGAGCCATTCGATAGAAATGCATTAGGAAGTAACAGCTATGATGTACATTTAGGAATACATCTTGCTACTTATGAAGCAGAAGTTCTAGATGCAAAATCTCACAATACTATTAAGCATTTTGACATTCCTGAAGAGGGTTTTGTGCTAATGCCTGATGTTCTTTATTTAGGGGTTACAAAGGAGTACACGGAAACTCATGCTCATGTCCCATTTTTAGAAGGAAAGAGTAGTACTGGAAGATTAGGTATTGATATCCATGCTACTGCTGGAAAAGGAGATGTAGGTTTTTGTGGTAATTGGACCTTGGAAATTTCTGTAAAGATGCCAGTTAGAGTATATGCAGGAATGCCAATAGGACAATTAATTTATTTTCCAGTTGAGGGAGAAATTCTTGTTCCTTACAATACCAAGAAAAATGCGAAATACAGTGGTCAGCCTAATAGACCAGTTGAAAGCATGATGTGGAAGAATAACTTCTAAGTAGTTTCAATAATTTTTTTAACTGTTTCGAGTACAGCAGGACAGATTACAGCATTTTTATCAAGGAGATGTAGATGGGTATGCATTTTTCTATGATTTAAATGTGGAAATTCCCTACAAGCTTTAGGTCTTCCCTCGTAAACTGAACAATAATTATCTTCCCCTAAAAATGGACAAGGGGTTTGTCGCATGGCGTATGTGCCATCTCGGTCGAGGAATAAATACTTATCAATTATTTCACCGGGTTTGATACCTAAATACTGCGATAATCGATCTACATCCTTTTCAAATACCATCGGAGAAGTTGTTTTGCAACAGTTTGCACAAGTTAAACAGTCTATATTTTGAAAAGCTTTATCGTGCCAATCTTGAAAGGATTTATCAAGGTTTGAAGGAGGATTTTTCTTAAGCTTGTTAAGCTTTTTTTTAAAGGATTTTTTAATGGTTTTGTATGTTTCTTCCAACGTTATCATTAAAGAGCATTGTATTTTCTCAATTGTTTGACTAAGACTTTAAAATCATTCGAATAGTCAGCGGTAATAATTATCTCTTGATTATCTAAATCTTTGAATCCAATTTGAAATGCATGTAGCGCAAATCTTGAAATTAGAGGTTTATCTTCACCATTGAATTTTGACTTTATTTTACTAAACATTGGAAGTCTACTTCCGTATTTTATATCACCGGCAATACTTGCATTTTGTGATGCTAAATGTACTCTTATTTGATGTAGTCTCCCCGTTTGAGGTTTGCATTCCATCAAAGTAAAATATTTGAAAATATCGAGTGTGTTGAAAATTGTTAGAGCGGGCTTCCCCGTATTTTTATCGATACGAATATTCTTTAAGTTATCTGTATTTATAGGTAGGTCTACCTCTAAATTTTCCCAATTAATTTGAGAGTCTACTACTGCATGGTAAGTTTTTTTGATCGTCCGTTGCTCAAATTGTATAGCTATATGACGGTGGGCTTCTTGATTTTTAGCAATTAACAGTACTCCTGAAGTTTCCCGGTCTATTCTATGGCAAAGAATAGCGTCTTTATACCGTTCCTTAGCCCACTCAATTACGGGGACTTGTGTTTGTTTACCACGTTCTGATGTACTTGGTACGAATGCCGGTTTATGAATAGCCAGCCAATTATTGGTTTCCTTTAGTATTTTTATTTTCTCTATCTTAGCCATTCAACATCTTCAATCGAAGCTCTGTCAATACTCTTTTGGTTTGTAATGGGAAATCACCATCCATCATCCAATTATAGTAAGATGGTTCCCTTGTTAATACGTCTGAAACTGGTCTTCCTTTATGTTTGCCAAAATTAAAAACCGGAATATTTTCATTGTTGAAAACAAATCGACCTGCTAAATCGACGTTGTTGCCTTGACCACTAATTTCATGCAAGCCTTTTATATCATTTGGCAGTTGCTCGTATTTTTTTATTTGAGCTTGAAGCACTTGCCATGTTGCAATTGTGTCTGCTTCAGCTGAATGTGCATTTTCTAAAGTTCTATCGCAATAAAATTTATATGCTGCTGTTAAATTTCTTGGTTCCATTTTATGGAAAATGCGCTGAACGTCAATGAATTTACGGTTGTTTATTTCAAACTCAATATCTGCACGGTAAAATTCCTCTACCAGTAAAGGGAAATCGAATTTATTAGAATTAAATCCTCCAAAATCACATAATTCTAAAAACGAATTAAGTTCAGGTGCTAATTGCTTAAAACTAGGTTTATCAGCTACATCTTCATCATATATCCCATGAACTGAAGAAGCTTCCTTAGGTATGGGGATTTGTGGGTTTACTCTGTACGTTCTTAGCTCTTCCGTTCCATTTGGAAAAACTTTTAACATTGATATTTCAACGATTCTATCTCTATTAATATTGATTCCTGTGGTTTCAAGGTCGAAAATGACCAATGGTCTTGTTAGTTGTATGGACATGTTATTTGTTATTTAATAAATCTGGGCGACGTTCTTCAGTTCTTGAAATTGATTGTTGTAGTCTCCAATCAGCTATTTTGCCATGATTTCCAGAGAGTAGGATTTGGGGTACTTCAATTCCTTTGAAGGATTCAGGTCTTGTGTAAAGTGGTGGTGCGAGTAAATTGTCCTGAAAAGAATCGCTAAGAGCCGATTCTTCATTTCCAATTACTCCAGGTATCAACCGTACAATAGCGTCTGTCATTACAGCAGCGGCAATTTCGCCTCCACTTAGAACAAAGTCACCTATAGAAATTTCTTTTGTTACATATAAATCTCTAATCCTTTGATCAATGCCCTTGTAGTGACCACAAATAATAATTAAGTTGCTGTGTAATGATAAATTATTTGCTGTTTGCTGACTGAATTTTTCTCCATCTGGGGTGGTATAAATAATTTCGTTATAGTCTCTTTCATTTATTAATTTTTCAATACAATTTGAAAGAGGTTCGGCCATTAATACCATACCGGCACCGCCACCAAATGGATAATCATCTATTTGACGATAATTTCCAATTCCATAATCGTGAAGATTATGAATTTTCAGTTTTAGTAAGTTCTTGTCTTGCGCTTTTTTGGGGATACTATTATTTAAAGGACTAATCAGTAATTCGGGTACGGCTGAAATTATATCAATCCTCATAAACACAAAGTTAGTTGCAATTTTTATTCAACCAACCCCTCAGGTAAATTCATACGTATAACTTGCGAATTTTCAGAAACTTCAACAAGCCAATCCTCAACAAAAGGGATTAAAATCTCTTCTGAATTTTGATTCTTAATGATTAACATAGTTTGTTGTGGGTATTCTTCCCAGCGAATTACATTTCCTATGTATTCTTTATTGTTAAAAATCTTAAAATTTATCCAATCGCCTTCAATTTCGTCAATCACTTCACCAGCAATGCCAATTTCACAACCAAGAATAATCGAAGCGTCATCTTCAGATTCTATATATTCAAAAAGAATGATATTGTTATCACCTTTTATTTCTTTAACGGAAAAAGGGACTCCTTTTTCATCTATAATGATAAAAAGGAAGTCCCCTTTATGTAATTCGATATCTTCAATATGCCAATCAATAACCACTTCACCCTTGAATCCATGGCGCGATACAATTTTACCAACGATTTCTAATGGGGGTGGCAGATGGGCCATAAGGCTTATTCAGCTGAATCTCCCTCAGGAGCTTCTTCCTCAGCAGGAGTTTCCTCTTCAGCTGGAGCTTCCTCTTCAGCTGGAGCTTCTTCTTCAGCTGGAGCTTCTGCCTCTGCTGTTACTTCTTCAGTTGCAGGAGTTTCTTCTTCAGCTGCTGGAGTTTCTTCGGTTACCGTTGCTTCGGATGAACCCTCTTCAACAGCCT
>JAURNR010000006.1 GCA_030830065.1 Bacteroidota bacterium
CTGCTTGTTCCGTCTCCGAAATCCCAGCTCATGTCTGCCGTTGATGGTGTAGTCTTATTAGTAAATGTTAACTCTTCTCCCTCACATGCATTCGTCTTTGCAAATGCAATCGTTGGAATTGGGTTTACTGTTATAGTTTCAGTCTTTGTAAATGTAAAACCATAAGGAACTGTTTTAGCCGTTAAAGTTACATCGAAAGATTGTGCTTGTCCTGAACCATTATCAGGGAATTGGAATACAGGCTCTGGTGCTTCTGTTTGATCGGCAGCATTACCCGTTCCGAAATCCCACATGAACTCCATCGATCCACTCAATACTGTAGACTTATTCTCAAACAATACTGCATCACCCGCACATATTTGACTTGGGTAAGAGAATAATGGAGTAATTGAAGGATAAATTAATACATTTCTTCTGATGAAGGTATCGCAACCGTTTAGGTTATCCACTACACGAAGTACGATTGTAATCATTGAATCTTCCAACGTAGCATCTGCAGTTTCAAACTTAACTTCCATATCACCACCTGTAGTTGCAGGATCAGTTACTGAGGCACCAGTAATAGCAGCTCCACTAGCGGTATATGCTTGTGCTTCAGCATACCAATCACCGCCTGTTTTACCATAACCCGCATTATTAAATTTAGTTGGGCTATTGATATCATAGTAAACTGGCTGGTTTATAACTGTTACATCGTTTGGCTTACCGTATTGATAAACTGCTGCTGTTGATTTAGTAGAAGCAGTCCACTTAGATCCTCCTGGTGCTGGCTTAACATGAGTGGTGAAATACAATGTATCATCCATTAAATAATCATCGGCAGCATCTACGTATATCTCAATTTGAAGATCGCCAACTTTATCTAAGGAAATAGGATCTGTAAAGTCAATTTTCATACTATCTCCAGGTAATATCTTATCGGTAACTGTTTGAGTTACTTTTCCTCCCCCACTAGTACCGTATGAGATATTAAAGTTATAAATAGTATCGACAAAATTATTCTTTACATAAATGTTTGAGGTCGCAATATGACCTGAACACACAGTATCTGAAACAGTAAAGTCTGTTTTAGTTGCCGAAATATTCATTTCATTTTCCATCGCACCATGGTCAGTCTTCACTGGGTTACGTGGATTGTTGTTATTATCTACCAAGTTGTACTGAGGACTAACTGGCCATAATGATGCTATTTGAGGAACCTTGTTCTGAAGTTCAAATACATCTACACGGTAGTCAGTATTTGATACATCCTTGTATACCGGTAAATGGCCTGTTTCATTATTCCCAGCAAATCCTAAATTCTGCCAAGATGATAAATCAGATGCTGATCCGTTAGGGCAATACCAATACTGGTATGAAATATTCTTTAAGTAGTAGTTGTTATAATCCCATTTGTATGGAGTAGAACCACTTGTATTATAAGTATAGGCTGGATATGCACCATACGAATTTTGGATATCTACTAAGTTACCTATTACGTTAACCTTGGTGTGGTAATATGGATAAATGTACAACGCATAAGTATAGTGATATTGATATCCTGCATTTTGACCTTCTTGTTGAACGGTATTTTGCTTAAATTCAGCTTGATAACTACCACTATTGTAGGAATAACAATACATTCCCATTACACCGTAATATCCAACGTTATTGGCTACTAAATTGTTATTACACTGCAAATTGTAATAATACATATTAGCAAGCCCATAAATATAGCCATAATAGCTGCTGTAATTCGCATTATAAATTCTATTATTGGTTATACGATTGTTATTTGTAATACCATTGAAATAATAGATATATGTTACATAAGTGTAACTTCCAAAATCATTAGAATCAATAACGTTTCCATTAAATTCACTAGTTGCAGAAGATGACGGATAGTAGATATAGAATCCATATGTGTATGCTGTACTGCCATCAGCAGTAACATTATTTTTAATTACGTTATTATTAAACTCTTTTCTATCACCGTAGTAGCAGTAAGCAAAATATGTGTAGTACTTAGTAAAACAATTTTTAATTGTGTTGTTAGAAAAAATATGATCGTTGTAATGATAATACATAAAAAATCCGTAATTGTAAGAGGATGAACCTAATGATTGCCAATTATCTATTGTATTTCCATCATATTTGGAATAATAGTTATAATATCCATAACTATAATAGTTAGTACTATTACAAACAATATTTTCAAATGTGTTATCCTTGATGGTGTAATAATTGCTTGAATTACCATATCCGTAGTAGTTGTACATTCCGTAGAATGTTGAAGTATAACCAGAAGTTGCATTTTGATATGGTAAATCATGAATTCTATTTCCTTCAATTTTTGTTGAACGATTTGTACAATAGTTTTGATAATTATATATTACGTAATTGACTGAATAACAGTTAAATGAAGTAGAATTATCCCGAGAAATATCATTATTCAAAATTTGGTTACCATTGTTATAGTAGTTAAAAATACCATAATAGTAATAGTTCTGAATTGTGTTATTCTTTAGTGTATTGTTTGATGGTGTTGAAGAATACTTTCCGCTGCTTCCCATCAACACAACAGCATAGGTAGGACCAGGACTGTTGGAGTTGGTTGTACGCATTAAACAATTACTTATGGTATTGTTTGTTCCACAATAGTATGATGTATTGTAGGTTGTATTTGATGTAGTACTCCATGAAAAAACAATATATGCTCCACCAGCACTAGAAGTAGTACCTGAGGTTAATGAGGTATATTCAATAGTACAGCTATCAATTGTGTTGTAATCTGCTTCTTGCCAAAACAAAATACCCTTTTGCGAAGTGGCACCGCTTGTTAATTGAATGGTAAGTTTCTTGATGGTCAAATAATCCATACCATAAAGTTCAATAGCGGCATAAGAATAAGAACTTCCTAACTTATAACCATTACCGTTTATAGTTATGGTATTTGTGGAAGTTGTAGGATAGGTAGCATTTTGTCTGAATTGAGTTGTGCTACTTTGGGTTAAGTCAGAAATAACATTAACCGTTACAGGCCCTGAGACCCCAGAGGAGTATATGTCGGAAGCAAGAGCTTGCCATGTTGCATAATCTCCACCAGATCCCAATGTGTAGGTTCCAGAAAGCTGAGCCTTCAATAAACCAACACTTCCAAACATCAAAGCAGTAATACCGAAGCGTACTGCATTTGTGCGGAATTTTGAAATGTAGTTTTTAAACATAGTGATATAATTTTTACAGTTGTTGGCAGCAATTTAGTGTAATTGAAATCCTTGATTTACACGAAGTAATAAAGTTTTTGAAATTATGTAAATGGATTGACAGAGACTCTATTTTTTAATGACTGAAAGCCTTTTGAGTCATTGTTTTACTGACCAAAACACAAAATTGATAAAAATCAATAATCGCTTTTTCATCAATTGGTCATAAATGATAAATTCATCGCATTAAGGTTATTAAAAAATATCACTAAAACCATTATCTCAGTTCATAGAGAATGGAAATTCATCAAACATATGTATTAATAAATTTAGAAATGAATTCGTCGGATAATTGTAAATTCGCAAACATGAAAGAAATTGTGGTAAGTGGAATACGTCCTACCGGGAAATTACACCTAGGAAATTATTTCGGAGCATTTAAAAACTTTCTTACACTTCAAGAAGAATATAATAGTTATTTTTTTATTGCTGATTACCATAGTTTAACAACTCACCCAACACAGAGTGATATGTCAGGCAGTGTAAAACGCGTTCTTGCGGAATATATTGCTTTAGGTTTAGACCCAGAAAAATGTACAATTTACATCCAAAGTGATCTCCCTGAAACTGCTGAATTATATTTAATGCTAAATATGAATGCCTACTTGGGTGAATTAGAACGAGTTACTTCTTTTAAAGATAAAGTAAGGTCACAACCAAACAACATTAATGCTGGGCTACTAACTTACCCCGTTTTAATGGCAGCGGATATTTTAATTCATAAAGGCGTGAAAGTTCCTGTTGGTAAAGATCAAGAGCAGCACTTAGAAATGGCTCGAACTTTTGGTAATCGTTTTAATCGTTTATACCAAACGGAAATATTTCCTGAACCTCAGGCATTCAGCTCGGGGAAAGAACTGGTAAAAGTACCAGGGTTAACCGGTGGTGGGAAAATGAGTAAGAGTGCCGGAGATGCCGACACAATTTACTTAGATGAATCCTCAGAAACGTTGAAAAAGAAAATTATGCGTGCGGTTTCTGACAGTGGCCCTTCGGTTCTGGGAGCATTAAAAAGTCAGCCGGTACAAAATCTATTCGATTTAATGAGTTTGGTTTGTAATTCAGAAACTATTGAGTTTTTTGATCAAGAGCACAAAAACGGAACTATAAGATACGGTGACTTAAAAAAGCAACTCGCTTCAGATATGGAATCTTTTATTGCTCCTTTAAGAGATAAAATCATAGATACGTTGAATAATGATAAAAGACTTGATGAAATTGCTCAATATGGCGCGAAAAAAGCGAGAAAAAGCGCAAGAGAAACGATGAATGCAGTTCGGGAAGCAGTAGGATTCAAGAAGAATTAATGTACATTTGTTTGCTGTGAAAGACATCTCCGTAGTCATACCACTATACAATGAAGAAGAATCACTGCCTGAATTGTGCAGTTGGATTGATAGAGTTTGTTCTGAAAACAAATTGACCTACGAAGTTTTATTAATAGACGACGGTAGCAAGGATAAGTCTTGGAATATAGTTGAAGAAATTAATCAAAAGAATTCGAATATAAAAGGTATTCAACTACAGCGTAATTACGGCAAAAGCGGCGCATTAAATATTGGTTTTGCTGCTTGCAATGGAGAAGTTGTGATTACCATGGACGCCGATTTGCAGGATTCACCTGATGAAATCCCTGAACTGAGAAAGATGATTATGGAGGAAAACTTTCAAGTAGTCAGCGGATGGAAAAAGAAACGTTATGATCCATTGAGTAAGACTATCCCTACCAAACTTTACAACTGGGCTACTAGAAAGATGAGCGGCATTTATTTGCATGATTTTAATTGCGGGTTAAAGGCTTACCATTATGAAGTAGTTAAAAACATTGAGGTTTATGGTGAAATGCATCGTTATATTCCTGTAATTGCCAAGTGGGAAGGATTTGATAGGATTGGTGAAAAAGTAGTAGAACACAGAGCTCGAAAATATGGAAAATCTAAATTTGGCATGGACCGTTTTGTAAATGGTTTTCTAGACTTAATGAGTCTGTATTTCATGTCTAAGTTTGGTAAGCGCCCTATGCATTTCTTTGGATTATATGGCGTGATAAGCTTTTTAGTAGGATTAGTAATGGCGTTTATTATTATCATTAATAAACTATATCATATATGGTGGTTACAGACCCCCGCGAGGTTGGTAACGGAATCTCCCATCTTTTACCTTGGATTAGTCGCAATGATTATAGGTACACAATTATTTCTAGCAGGTTTTCTAGCAGAATTAGTAAGTAGAAGTAATCCTGAAAGAAACGCATATAAAATTAAAAAAGAATTGATTTGACCTGGAAGGGCAAGCACATAGTAATTGTGGGACCTGCATACCCTTTTCGAGGCGGAGGAACATCTACTTTTAACGAACGATTAGCGCGAGAATTAGCTTTAAATAATCAGGTAAGTATTTTAACTTTCACCTTACAATATCCAAATTTTTTATTTCCAGGAAAAACTCAATATTCTGAAGATGCAGCGCCAGAAGACTTGAATATTGATATTGCTTTAAATTCTGTAAATCCTCTAAACTGGATTAAAGTTGGTCAAAAATACAAAAACCTTAAACCCGATATCATTTTGTTTCGATATTGGATGCCATTTTTTGCACCTTGTTTTGGCACATTTGCTAGAATCGTAAAGAAAAATAAGCACACCAAAATTTTAGCAATTGCCGACAATATTATTCCTCACGAACGTCATGCTTTTGATTCAATTTTAAGCAATTATTTTATTTCCATATTAGATGGTGCGCTTGCTATGAGCAAATCGGTATTAAATGATTTAAAGCAATTATTTCCAAAATCCAAAGCTTCACAAAACAGCAAGTTCAATGTACATCCGTTGTATGACAATTTTGGTAAAAGTTTAGATAGAAATGATTCCGCCAAATTATTAAACCTACCAACTGACAGAACCTATATTTTATTCTTTGGTTTTATTCGGAAATACAAGGGCTTAGACTGGTTGATAGAAGCCTTTTCCAACATTGCCAAAGACTTCCCAAATGTTGATTTAATCATTGCCGGAGAATACTACGGAAATTCTTCTGAATATATTGAGCTGATGAAAAAATCGGAGCTACCCTTTGAATCAGAAAATTCAGTTCAAAACCGTATTCATTGTCATACCCATTTCATTTCCAATGATGATGTAGCACAATATTTTAGTTTAGCAGATTTAGTAGTTCAACCATATAAGCATGCTACACAAAGTGGAGTTAGTCAAATTGCCTACCATTTTGAAGTACCTATGATTGTAACTAATGTAGGTGGTTTGGGTGAGATTGTGCCAGATGGAGTTGCGGGATGGGTTTGTGAGCCTAATATAGAATCATTGAGTACAGCAATGAGGGAATCGCTCGAATCGGGCAAACTATCGGTAATTAAACAAAATATACCTGATTTAAAGAAGCAATATAGTTGGTCTTCTTTAGTAGAAAATCTATCTAAACTTTAAAAAGTTAATTTTAATTATCAAAATTTAGTTTTTCTTAAAACGATTTTCTCAATTCATTGTTATTTAATTAAGTAGACTAAACGTCTTCAGGTTAAATCATTAAAAGAATAAATTTAATATTATGATTAACACTATTTATATAGATAACATTGAGTACATGGAGTGTTTAGGATATGTATTGATTAACGGCCAATGGGTTGTAGCCGAGGCCATCAAAGTTGATTGATTACATAACTAACCAAAAGTCCTATTTTATTTCTTGCAGGGGGTAATTAATAGGATTATATTTGCACCCTACTAGAGGGGTGTCCGAGCGGTCGAAGGAGCACGCCTGGAAAGTGTGTATGTGCCAAAAGCGCATCGAGGGTTCGAATCCCTTCCCCTCTGCAACCCAATGCCCCATTTCGGGGCATTTTTGTTTTTAACACGGATGAGAACCCGAAAAGAGGGTTCGAACCGACGACTGTAAGGAGGAACTCACGAGTCTGCACAGCAGCGAGTAATCCCTTCTTTTCGGCAACGAGCAACTGGCTTTTTGGCTCTGGATACTTGGCACTTAGAACCAGAAACTTGAGACCTAAAACCACTATCGGCAACTAGCAACTTGCATCTGGCTATTGGCTGCTAGAAAACGAATCAGTTAGGGTGTTAGAAGCGGTTTAAAAGGGTTTATAAAAGTTTTAACTGCGTGGTTTAGAGGACTTGAAACCAGAGACTTGAGACCTGAAACCAGGAACCAAAAATAGAACTTTTTGTATAATTGACAATAATTAAGTCTAACTTGCACAGATGCGA
>JAURNR010000007.1 GCA_030830065.1 Bacteroidota bacterium
GATTTTGATCCCATAGTTCCAACCAATTGGAAAAACCCCGATTTCGTAATGTTGGGTAATCTGAGCCCCGATGTTCAGTTAAAAACATTAGAAAGAATTGAAGCACGTCCCAAAATGGTAGTTCTTGATACCATGAATTTCTGGATGGATATCGCATTAGATACATTGAAAGAAGTCCTACAGAAAATTGATGTGCTCACCATCAACGATGAAGAAGCCCGTCAACTTAGTGGAGAATATAGTTTGGTTAAGGCGGCAAGAGTGATTCGTGAAATGGGACCAAAATATTTAATTATCAAAAAAGGAGAGCATGGGGCATTATTGTTTGGAGAAGAAGAGGAAGTTTTCTTTTGTCCGGCATTGCCACTAGAAGAGGTATTTGACCCCACAGGAGCTGGAGATACCTTCGCTGGTGGATTTATTGGTTATTTAGCTAAAGTAGGTAAAACAGATTTTGAAAGCATGAAGCAAGCCGTGATCTATGGTAGTGCAATGGCTAGTTTCTGTGTAGAAAAATTTGGAACCCAGAAAATTGCTGAAATATCGGAAAACGATTTAAACAATCGTTTACAGAAATTCAGTAAGATGATGAAAGTTCAGTCCTAAGGTATCAATTCGAAAACTGCCGATTCTTCTCCGTTTAGTACTAATTCTTTTTTTGTGATGTCAAATGTATTTCCGGTATGAATATTCCTGAGGGTTTTAAATTCTTTTAGATTTTCATTGAATCTATTGAGGTTTACCTTGCGTTGGTCTTTTGATTGATTGAAAATAACCATCGCAGACGAATTACTGTTATGTCTGAAGTAACAATAAGTTTCGTTTTCGCCTGCATACTGAGTTGTTTTACCATTCTTGAATAAATCATGAGTTAATCTGAACTTATTAAGGGTGCTCAAATAATTGAATGCCTCATTTTCAAGCACAGTTCTATCTGATTTGTTGAACTTCTTTTTTTCGTCAGAATCCCATCCTCCAGGAAAATCAAAACGCACGTAAGCATCACTTTCTGCTCTATCACCGGGCATTAAAATTTCGGTACCGTAATAAATACAAGGCATTCCGCGCATGGTAAGCATTAAGGTCATAATTCGTTTCCAAGCATTCATATCCTCTTTTACAACAGTGTAAATTCTACTCATGTCATGATTATCTACGAATGTGAGATGTTTGTTAGGATCATCATAAATAAAATCTTCACCCATTCTTTGATAAACAAAATTTAAACCCTTCAACCAGTCGTATTTCTCAGTACCTGCTTTGTGCATTGCCCAACACATTACGAAATCTGTAAGTCCTGGAAGTGTATTGTTTTCGAATCCTTTGAGGTTATTTTTACAATAAACGGCTTGTGTTAATGTTTCTTCAACCCAAGTTTCTCCATAAATAGTGAAGTTTGGATAATATTTGAGAATGAGCGAATTAAGATGATTCATGTAATACTGATCGGCAAAAGGATAGGTGTCAATCCTGTAGCCACTCAATCCTACATATTCAATCCACCATAAGTACATCTGATCTAAGTATTTTTTTATATGGGGATTACTTTGATTAAAATCCGGCATTGTTTTAACAAAAGAGCCATCAGTCATTAGCCTCTTGTCATCTTTCGAAGCATAGGGGTCAGCAGTTGTGTTGGCGCGGAAATTACTTCTCACAAAACTGTCTTTGAAATGAAACCATCCGGTATCATAAAACTTATGCATCCAGTGATTGTTACCAGTATGATTTGGTATAATATCCATTACAAGTTTCATGTTTCTGCGTTTTAATTCAGCAGAAAGGTTTTTGTATTCCTCATTAGTTCCAAATCTCGGATCAATGCGATAGTGGTCGGTAATTGCATAGCCGTGAAAACTCTCTTTTTCCTGATCATTAATTTGAACGGGATTAAGCCATAATGTACTCACTCCTAATTCTTGCAGGTAATTTAGTTTGTTTTTTATTCCTTCAAGATCTCCGCCGTGCCTAACCTTAAGTGCTGTTCTATCCACTTTCTCAGGAAATTGAACTTCAGCCTCGTCATTTGTGATGTCCCCATTGCTAAAACGATCGGGAAATATTAAATAGGTAACATCTTGCGAGGTGATTGGTAATCCTTGGTTGTTTTGACGTTCTTTTAATTCATATGTAAATTCAAAAAATCTCGGTTTAGGTTTTATGCCTTTTTTGGGTATTGCTTGAAACGTAATTTCACCTGGCTTTGCCTCGGGGGTAATTTTCAGTTTTATATACACGATGTGTCTGTTTTGGCTTTGCTCTGTGCCCAAAAAATTAACACCTTCATAATAATTCATCCCAAAAGTGAAATTATTTGCATTTTCTGCGTGAATTATGAGTTCCAAATCTTGGTGGAAGTTTGTATACCAATGCGGTGGAGCAACACGATAGACTGTTTGTTGTTTTTTGGGTTTTCCCCATAATCCAAGGAACTGTGCATTAATATTTTGGGTGCCAATTGAGAGTAGTAGAACCGAAATAAGTGTGCTTCTAAAGAATTTCATACAAAACAAAGGTCGGGATTTTCATTTTAACTTATTGTCAAGATGACACTTTTTTTAAATCTTTCAATAATTTTTCCAAAATTTTTTCTAAATTCGTCGTTGAAATAAACCACAAATTAAATCGAATATGAAAAAAATTACTAGGTTATGCATGATGGCTGGTCTCCTTTGGGCAGGACAGTCTCAGGCACAAATTTTCATCTCTGAGTACGCTGAGGGTACTGCGGGGAACAACAAGTACATTGAGATTGCTAATGGTGGATCTTCAAGCGTAAGTCTTGATGATTACATGTTAGTAAACAACTCAAACGCACCAGATGCTGGAAAAGCATTTGATTATGATAACTCTTACATGATTGCTGGAGTTACTTTAGGTCCAGGAGAAGTTTACGTTATTGCAAATGAGGCTGCGGATAGCCCTGTTTTGTCAAAAGCAGATACTTCTTTTCAGTATGTTAGTTTTAATGGTGATGACTGGTGGGCGATTTTGAAAGCTTCTGATTCATCTGTTGTTGACGAAATCGGAACATCTGCTGCCGATCCAGGTTCGGGATGGGATGTTGCTGGAGTTACAGCGGGAACAAAAGATCATACATTGATCAGAAAGCCAGGAATTTACCAAGGTAATACTTGGGGTAATTCAGCGGGGACTGATGCTGCTTCAAGTGAATGGATTGTATTAGATGGTCCTGATGCTTCTACTGTTTACGGAAATCCAGGCGAGCACACGTTCAAAAACATTAGAATGGTAAAATTCTCTGTTGACATGACGAATGAAACTGTATCGTCAAACGGTGTTCACGTTGCGGGTAACTTCCAAGGTTGGAGTGCTTCTGCGACTACCATGACGGATGATGGAAATGGTATCTACACAGTGTATGCAGAGGTTGATGCTGATGCAGTTATTGAATATAAGTTCATCAATAACAACGACTGGTCTTCTGGAGGTGAGTCTGTTCCATCAATTTCTCAAAAAGGACACACAAACAATGGTGAGTCTGATAATAATCGTTGGTTCTACAGTGGAAGCGGAAGCGATACATTAATGTTACCTGCTTTTGTTTTCGGTGGTTCTCCACCAAGCGGACAATATGCTGTTCGTTTTGCAGTTGATATGAAGAATGAAACTGTTAACTCTAATGGTGTACATTTAGCTGGTAGTCTTCAAAACTGGGATCCTTCAAAGGATATGATGGTTAATCTTTATCCTAGTAACTCTGTTTATGAGGTAATTTTTTGTCTAGCAGACGGAAGTTATGAATACAAGTTTGTAAACGATAATAATTGGGATAACGGTGGAGCGGAGTCTGTACCAGGTTCTTGTGCAACCAATGGAAACAGAGGTTTGACAGTATCAGGTGCTGATGCGGCTGAGAAATTAGTATGTTTCGGTTCTTGTGATGCTTGCCCAGGTGCAGCAATTCCTAAAATGAAAGTAACATTAGAAGTAGATATGGCTTCTGAGTGTGATGTAGATGATGTTGACCTAGCCGGGGGTAAAATAAACGGATGGTCTGGAGGGACCAAATTAGCTGGTACTTCTGGTTTAGCTGGTGATTGGAAATTAGTTTTCCTTGGAGTTGGAGAAAATAAAGGTCAGAATAACTGGTTTAAATCAACAATAGATGACTTATCAATTAATAGCGATGATTCATTAAGATGGTCTAGCATGTCAGATGATCGTGTCGTGTTAAACAGAGATGGATCTTTCTATAATCTTTTTGGAGAGTCTACATGGCTTGAAACATGGCAAGGTGGCTCAAATATGCCGGGTAACCCTGTTGCACCTCATGATGGTAAAATGGCTGGACGTTGGTCTGATAATGGAGATGGAACATTTACTGTATACGGTGCGGGTAGTCATTTAGGTTTACCAAAGGTAATTAATGGTGCTGAAATTACTGATCCTGCAAATGCAGCAGATTCTATTACGTATGAATATGAACTTAATGGTAATTCAAATGATTCTATGTTGTCAGTTTATGTGAATTTCGGTCCTGGTATTTGGCAATTCAATTACATCCGTACAAACGAAAAACCTTCTGTATGGAGTGTAACAGTTGAGTTAGACTCAGGAGCTGAAATTGAGCATAAGTTCAGAAAAATCACTAACGTTGATGGTGTTGATTTGGTTTCTTGGGAATCAGACCCAGCATCAGGTGGAAACTATAAATTCACGGCAAACAGCGATACTACAATTGCAGCTCGTTGCTTTGGTAAAGAAGAGGCATGTTCTGGAACTCCTTTAGCTCCAGCAAACATTACTTTCACTGTAGACCTTTCTCAAGAGATTGCAAGCGATACAGTTTGGATCATGGGTAGCTTCACTGTTCCTCAGTGGCAAGCAGGTGCCATTGCACTTACTCAAGATGCTTCGAACTCTGATTTGTACTCTGTAACTGTTGAAAATGTTTGTGCAGATAAAATGAGCTATAAGTTTGCAAATGAGGCAATGAATAGTAAGACTAATGGAGAGACTTTCCCTGATTCTACAGATCGTTCTTGTGTTGTAGATAATGGACAAGGTGGTTGGAACAGAACTTTGACTCGTATTGACGATCAAGATATTACTGTTGCATACATTTATAACACTTGTCAACCAGTGAGTTCTTCGAATACTACAGATCTTTCCACTGAAATGATCATTGCTCCAAACCCAGCTAATGGTATCTTCACCGTTAAATTGGCAGGAAGCAAAATCAATACAGTTGAAATCTTAAGTATAGATGGTCGAACAATCAGAAGTTACAATGCTAATTCAATTAGCACTTCAATTGATGCTACTGGGTTAAACGGTATCTTCTTAGTAAAAGTTAGCGATAACATCGGAAGAACTGCAATCAAGAAAATTGTATTGCACTAATCTAAAATTCTAATAAACAAAAAAGGGAACCACGGTTCCCTTTTTTTATGCGCTTTGTTTTAAGACTATTTTACTCGGAAATCGAACATGACTTCATCTTCGATCTTACCTACTAAGTGATCATTTGTATTAACATTACCTACTCCTGCTGGAGTGCCAGTAAATATATAATCGCCAATTTTCAATGTAAAATATTGAGAAACATGAGCAATAATTTCATCAATGTTATGAATCATTTGCTTTGTATTTCCTTCTTGTACAAGAGTATCATTTTTTGTCAGAGAAAAGTTTAAATCACTCAGGTTGTAATTTTGAATAGGAATAAATTTTGAAATTACGGCCGAATGATCAAATCCCTTTGCTTTTTCCCATGGCAGTCCTTTTTCCTTGAGTTTACTTTGAACATCTCTTGCTGTGAAATCAATTCCAAGTCCAATTTCAGTGTAGTAATCTTTTGCAAATTCTACAGGTATATGTTTACCTAGTTTATTGATTTTTATTACTAATTCAACTTCATGATGTATATCATTACTGAAATCAGGAATAAAGAAAGGGGCGTTATTCCTGAGTAGAGCAGAATCGGGTTTTATGAAAATTACAGGTTCATCTGGAGTTTCGTTATTGAGCTCTTTGATGTGCTCAGAGTAGTTTCTCCCGATGCATATAATTTTCATATATTCTCAATTAGTTTAAAACCAAGGTTTCATCTCGGCCCGGGCCCATAGAAATAACTGAGATCTTAGTTCCCAAGTAGGATTGAATATAATCAATATATTCTTTAAATGAATCAGGCATTGCTTCAAAACCGTTATCTATAGATGTTTCTGTTGGCCAACCTTTAAATGATTTATAAATGGGTTCTAATTCTGTACTGCACAAATTACTCGGAACTTCATCACTTGTATTATTGCCAATTTTGTAATGTGTTGCAGCTTGCAGCTCATCAAAACCATTGAGTACATCACCCTTCATCATTATTAACTCATCTACACCATTCAACATACAGGTATATTTTAATGATACTAAATCTAGCCAACCTGTACGTCTGGTTCTTCCTGTAGTTGCGCCAAATTCATTTCCTTTCTGACGTAGGGATTCTCCTAATTCATTATCTAATTCAGTCGGAAAAGGCCCAGAGCCTACCCGTGTACAATAAGCTTTAAAAATACCATATACTTTGCGTATGTGTTTCGGAGCAACTCCTAAACCAGAACAAACTCCACCGCTTAAAGTATTGCTAGAAGTAACAAATGGATAAGTTCCAAATTCTACATCTAATAAACTTCCCTGCGCTCCTTCAGCGAGGATTTTCTTCCCTTCTGAAATCATTTTGTGAATCAAATATTCACTATTAATTAACTGATGACCTTTTAAGAATTCAAGGGAGTCAAAAAACTTTTCTTCCTCCGCTTGAAGATCAAAATCAGAAAATCCTAAGAACTCAATCTGTTTTAAATGTTGCTCAACTAATTTCTGATAGCGTTTTTCGAAATCCTTTTCAAGTATATCTCCAACGCGCATACCTGATCTACCAATCTTATCACGGTATGTGGGACCTATGCCTCGAAGTGTGCTACCGATTTTTTGATCTCCTTTGGCGTTCTCTGATGCGGCATCCAATATTCTGTGTGTTGGGAGAATTAGATGGGCTTTTTTAGATATCAATAAACGTTCCTTGTAATCAGGACATTCATTTACAATACGTTGAATTTCTTCTTGCAATCGTACTGGGTCAATTACAACGCCGTTACCAATTAAGTTTAGAGTTGTTTTTCTAAATATGCCTGAAGGAATTGTATTCAAAACAAATTTTTTACCTTCAAACTCCAATGAATGTCCTGCATTTGGACCGCCTTGGAATCTGGCAACTAAATCATACTTGGGGGTAAGGTAGTCGGCAATTTTTCCTTTACCTTCATCGCCCCATTGTAATCCTAATATTACGTCTATCATTAAAGATTTTCTTTTACTGAATTTTCACATTGAACACACTTGCCGTTTTCATCAATCTGTGGATCTCCGTACAAGTGAAGTGAATGGTGACTAACATCAAACTTTAACAACTGACCCATTGTACTATTAATTTGTTGTACTCTTGGATCGCAAAATTCCATTACTCTCTTGCAATGATTGCAGATTAGATGGTCGTGCTGACTGTAACCATATGCCTGTTCAAAATGACTTGTATTTTGACCGAACTGATGTTTTTTTACTAAGCCTGATTCCACTAATAAATCTAAAGTATTGTATACCGTTGCGCGGCTAACATGGTAGTTCCTAGATTTCATATTGATGTACAACTGGTCTACATCAAAATGTGTTTTACGTGAGTAAATCTCATCAAGGATAGCATATCGTTCAGGAGTTTTACGCTGTTTGTTTTTCTCCAAAAATTGGGTAAATAAATCTCGAACTTCGTCTTTTATCTTTTGGATTTTAGAATCAGTTTTCATCTCTCAGAGAGGCTTTTAAAAAACAAAGGTAGGGATGATTTTATGATTGGATTATAACAAGTTATGAACGTCTTATCGGTGAGACTTGATTGGCATTTTTAACTTCCGGGCATATGGGTAGTATTTTTTTACCTTTGCCAAAGTTGCCTCAGCCTCTGCAGAGGTCGGAAAAAATCCAACGTATACCTTAAAGTTAGGTTCATCAAAAACCAATTGCGCGCTTAGATCTGGGTTTAAATTTTCATTTACTTCTCTTAAAAACCTATTTGCCTCATTTCTATTTGGCTTCATCCCAATAAAAACTCTATATCCCAGTATTACAAAGTCATCTGAGGTTCGCTCTTTCTCTCTGTTGTCTAAAGCGGTTTTTACTGAATTTTCTTCATGATAAATGATTTTACCTTGACTAAAAACAGCTGAATTTATTAAGAATAAAATTGAAACAAATAAGACTAGGCGTTTCATCTGATACAAATATCGGAAAAATACTTATAACGTTGTTGGAAAGGTTATTTTTGTACTAAATGTCTAACAAAGCTGCAATAATTATTTTAGATGGTTGGGGAATTGGAGATAAATCCCATTCCGATGCAATTTTTAATGCAAAAACCCCATTTACCGATTCATTATATGATAATTATCCAAACAGTACACTGCGGACAGATGGCGAAAATGTGGGGTTACCAAGTGGTCAAATGGGGAATAGTGAAGTTGGTCATATGAATATTGGAGCGGGGAGAGTTGTGTGGCAGATGTTAGCAAGAATCAATAAAGATTTTCGCACTAATGATATTAAATCAAATGAAACACTTAAGGGCATAGTACAAGATTCAATTTCGAATAACAAAAAAATACATCTTTTAGGGCTAGTTTCTGATGGTGGGGTCCATGCACATGTAAATCATTTATTAGGACTGATTGACATATTTAATGAAGCAAATGTCCCTGCAGTTTATATACACGCATTTACTGATGGCCGTGATACTGATCCTCTAAGCGGAAAGGGCTTTCTTGAACAGGTCCAAGAGAAGTGTAACACAACTCGAAACACACAAATTAGTTCGGTGATAGGTCGTTACTATGCGATGGATCGTGATTTGAGATGGGAAAGAGTGAAGAAAGCGTATGATTTAATGGTGAATGGAGAAGGTAAGGAATTCTCTAGTGCTGCTGATGGTATACAATTATCTTACGATAACAATATTACTGATGAGTTTATTCTCCCATTTAAAACTCTACCTTCTAATGAGGGTTTAATAGAGGATGGTGACATTGTTATTTGCTTTAACTTCAGAACAGATAGAGGAAGACAAATCACTCGAGCATTGAATCAGGAAGACTTTCACGAATTCAACATGCATAAATTAGAACTGGATTACTACACATTTACTCAATACGATGAGCAGTTCAAGGTTAAAGGGATATTTTTTCATAACGAAAATTTGAAAAACACATTAGGCGAAGTAATTAGTAGAGAAAATAAAAGTCAACTCAGAGCGGCTGAAACTGAAAAATATCCGCATGTAACATTTTTCTTTTCTGGCGGACACGAAGAGGCTTTTGAGGGGGAGAAGCGATTAATGGTGAATTCACCGAAGGTAGCTACCTATGATTTGAAGCCGGGAATGAGTGCTATTGAATTAACGGATAGGGCTATTGAAATAATTAAATCACAATCTCCAGATTTTATTTGTTTAAACTATGCTAATGCGGATATGGTGGGGCATACAGGAGTTTATGAAGCTATTACAGTGGCGGTAGAAACTGTGGATAGCTGTTTGCAACGATTAACAAGTATTCTTCATTCCAATGGATATACTAATGTAATTATTGCAGACCACGGCAATGCAGATAAAGCAGAGAATCAGGATGGAACTCCTAATACCGCACATACAACTAATCCTGTGCCTGTTTGGATTACACCGCTGCAAAAGTCAGTTCAAATAAATCCCGGTATTTTAGCTGATGTTGCTCCAACAATTCTTGATATTATGGGCCTTGCCCAACCAAGTGATATGTCTGGGAGGTCTTTACTAAAATGATGAATAAATTTATTTTATTATTATTAGTGCTTACTATTAATGGATGTGTAGAGGAAAATAACCCTCAGTTTGTTCCAAACGATAAATGGCAAAAAATGATTTATAACGATATTCATTATTTGAGCAGTAAAAATTTGAGGTTAAACAGAACCATTGCTGAAACAGAAACAGTAGAAAATGAGAAGTTAGATTCCTTAACTAAAGAAGACTGGATGAATGAGCTTGAGATGTTTTTAACTGTAAATACTGAAAAGGAAATAAATTCTGGCAACTTTGATTCTACAGACGATCAAAGCGGAAAGTATAGAATAACCAATTTCTATAATAATGATACATTGGCGGCACTCCAGCAATTTCAGATTATGAGGTTTGAGAATAAAGTGCAAATAATTTCATGGAAACTAAGAAACAGATCGTGGATGATGGATCGAGATGTTGAAATGTCATATCAGCCCAAAAAAGGATACAGAATACAAGTAAATGAGAATAGTATGTGGAAGTCGCCCCGTAGTTTTGAAATATTTGCCGAAATTGAGAACCCAGAATATTTGACAAGATGATAACAATTCAAAATTATATAAATGGAGAAATAGTGAATGCTCAAAGTAATGAGTATTTGGATAACTACAATCCATCAACTGGACAAGTATACAGCAAGATTGCAAACTCAGATCATGTTGATGTAGATGCTGCATTTCAAGCGGCAATTATTGCTCAACCTCAATGGGAAAATACTTCAGCGGAGGATAGATTTAGAGTGATGAACAAGATTGCTGAGCTTATTGAGGAGAGGCTAGACGAATTTGCAAAAGCTGAAACTTTAGATCAAGGGAAGCCTTATTGGCTTGCTAAAAATGAAATGAGAAGAGCTGCTCAAAACATGAGATTTTTTGCTACAGCAGCAATGCAATTTGCATCTGAGAGTCATGCCACTGAAAATAAGGCAATAAACTATACCTTGCGACAAGCTATTGGTGTGGTAGGATGCATTTCACCATGGAACTTGCCCTTATATCTATTTACTTGGAAAATAGCTCCTGCATTAGCTGCCGGAAATGCGGTAATAGCAAAACCAAGTGAATTTACTCCGATGACGTCCTATTTGTTTAGTAAGATTTGTATTGAGGCTGGACTTCCTAATGGAGTATTAAATATTATTCATGGGTTAGGACCAAAAGTAGGACAGGCAATAGTTGAACATAAGGGTATTAAAGCAATCAGTTTTACAGGTGGAACCGTTACTGGAGCTAGCATTGCGTCTATTGCTGCACCTAAATTTAAAAAGTTGAGCCTAGAATTAGGAGGTAAAAATCCTAATATTATTTTCGGTGATGCTGATATTGATAAAGCGATTAAAACTACCGTAAATACCTCCTTTATGAATCAAGGCGAAATTTGTTTATGTGGTAGTAGGCTTTATATTCATAGTTCAATTTATGAGCAAGTAAAAGAAAGACTTATTGAAGCCGTAAAGGCCTTAAAAATTGGTGATCCTTTGGATGATAGTACGAGAATTGGAGCAATAGTTTCAAAACAGCATTTCGAAAAAGTTTTGGGTTATATTGAACTCGCAAAGCAAGAGGGGGGTAAGATTTTACTGGGTGGTGAGGCTATTAAACCCGATGGTTTTGAAAATGGCTGGTTTATACAACCTACATTAATAGAAGGCTTGGATTCTATGTGCAGAACTAATCAAGAAGAAATATTTGGCCCTGTAATTAGTATCTCTCCATTTGATTACACAGATGAAATCATAGAGATTGCAAATGGAACAGAATATGGGTTAGCAGCAACTATTTGGACAGAGAATTTAACACTGGCCCATAGAGTTGCACAGAGATTACAATTTGGTATAGTTTGGGTGAATTGTTGGTTATTGCGCGATTTACGTACACCCTTTGGAGGGATGAAAAACTCAGGAGTTGGGCGTGAAGGTGGCTGGGAAGCGATGCGATTTTTTACCGAACCTAAAAATGTTTGCATAGCTTTATAAAACTGTTTGATTCTAAATAACTTTGTATAATGTTTGAAAACGCTGATAGAACAGAAATTGAGCAATTAGGTGAGTTTGGGTTAATTGAGCAATTAACCAAGCATTTCTCCAATGTTCAACCTTCTAGTTTGAGGGGAGTAGGTGATGATGCTGCTGTTTTAAAATTTGGAACTCATAATATTTTGGTTTCAACTGATAGCCTAATTGAGGGAGTACATTTTGATTTAACCTATACTCCACTTAAACATCTTGGGTATAAAGCTATAGCTTCGTCGGTAAGTGATATTGCGGCAATGAATGGCATGCCATCACAAGTGTTAGTATCTATAGGTTTAAGTAACAGATTTTCGCTAGAGGCGATAGAGGAACTATATGTAGGTATGAAGTTGGCATGTGAAAAATATAAAATAGATTTAGTAGGTGGTGATACATCTTCATCTAGAAGCGGGTTATTTTTAAATGTGACTGCAATAGGAAAAGTAGAACCGAAGAAAATTACTTATAGAGATGGTGCAAAACCTGGAGATTTATTAGTGGTTTCTGGTGATTTAGGTGGTGCATATATGGGTTTGCAAATTTTGGAACGTGAAAAAAGAGTATTTATGGAACACTCAGATATGCAACCCGATTTAGAAGCCTATGATTATATTGTGGGTAGACAGTTAAAACCAGAAGCTAGAATTGATATAATTGAAGCACTTACTGAATTGGATATTGTTCCTACCTCTATGATGGATATTTCAGATGGAGTAGCTTCAGAGTTATACCATTTGGGCAACGCCTCCCAAGTAGGTTTTGAACTTTATGAATCAAAATTGCCAATTGATCCTCAAACTGTTCAAACGGCAACATCATTTAGCTTAAATCCGAGTATAGTTGCATTGAATGGGGGAGAAGATTATGAATTAATTTTTACCATTAAACAAGAAGATTACGATAAAATTAAGGGTCAGATGGACTTTACAGTAATAGGTCATGCTACTGAATCTGTAGGAAAATATAAGTTGAACACAGAATCAGGTAATTCATTTGATGTAAAAGCACAAGGGTGGCAACACTTTACACAAGAAAATTAAAATGTACAGAACACATAATTGCGGAGAGCTTCGCATTTCAGAGGTTGGAATTAATGTAACTCTTTCGGGTTGGGTTGCAAAAACAAGACTATTAGGTAGTATGGCCTTTGTTGATATTAGAGACCGTTATGGTATAACTCAATTAGCCTTCAATGAGGAAACAAATAACGAAATGCTGTCCAAAGCTGAAAACTTAGGAAGAGAATTTGTAATTCAAGTAGAAGGTAGAGTTTCAGAGCGCAGTAGTAAAAACCAAAACATTGGAACTGGTGAGATTGAAATTATTGTTTCTAATCTTATAATTTTAAACGAATCAAAAACACCGCCTTTTACTATAGAAACTGAAACGGACGGCGGAGACGATTTACGTATGCAATACCGATACCTTGATTTGAGAAGAGACGTTGTTAGAAAAAATCTTGAGTTAAGACATCGATTGGCACAATTAGTTAGAAATTATTTATCAGGAGAATCATTTTTGGAGGTAGAAACTCCTGTTCTTATAAAAAGCACTCCAGAGGGAGCACGAGATTTCGTTGTTCCTAGTAGATTGAATCCAGGAAGTTGGTATGCACTTCCTCAGAGTCCACAAACTTTTAAGCAACTTCTAATGGTAAGTGGGTTTGATAGGTATTTTCAAATTGTTAAGTGCTTTAGGGATGAGGATTTAAGAGCTGATCGCCAACCTGAATTTACTCAAATAGATTGTGAAATGAGCTTTGTCGATCAAGAAGACGTATTAAATCTCTTTGAAGGCATGATGAGGCATTTATTCAAAGAAATTAAGGGTATAGAACTCCCTGAATTTCCTCGGATGACTTACGCAGATGCCATGAAATTTTATGGTAATGACAAGCCAGATACAAGATTTGGGATGAAGTTTGTTGCGTTAAAAGGAGAGGATATAGATGTGGTTTCTGGAAAAGGATTTGGAGTGTTTGACTCAGTGGATAGTGTTGTTTCTATTAAAGTTCCAGGCGGAGCTACTTATACTAGGAAACAAATTGATGCTCTAGTAGATTGGGTAAAACGGCCCCAAGTTGGAGCTAGCGGATTGATTTGGGTTAAAAAGGATGATCAAGGGAATTTGAAATCTTCAGTAGATAAATTCTATAGCGCAGATGATTTGAAGATGTGGGATAATGCGTTGGAATTAAATAATGGCGATATGGGTCTTTTAATGGCTGGAGCTTATGGAAAGGTTCACAAGCAGATGTCGGAATTGCGTCTGCATATTGGTGCAGAATTAGGATTACGCAAGCCTGATGAATTTTCACCACTTTGGGTAGTGAATTTCCCACTTTTAGAATTTGATGAGGATCAAAATCGCTACCACGCAATGCATCATCCATTCACAAGCCCATTAAAGGAACACCGTGATTTGTTAATGAGTAATCCAGCTGATGTTAATGCAAATGCCTATGATATGGTGATTAACGGAGTAGAAATAGGTGGAGGTTCAATTAGAATACATGACCAAGATCTTCAGGCAAAGATGTTTGAATTACTAGGATTTTCAGAAGAAGAAGCAAAAGCACAGTTTGGTTTTTTAATGAATGCTTTTCAATATGGTGCACCACCTCACGGTGGAATAGCATTAGGGTTTGATAGATTGTGTAGTTTGATGGGTGGAAGTGAAAGTATTAGAGATTTTATTGCATTCCCAAAAAATAATAGTGGCCGTGATATAATGATTGACGCTCCCGCACCACTAACGAAAGATCAATTAGAAGATTTAGAATTAAATTAATTTAGAAATATTGCTGCTGTTATACGTGGCAGCAATATATAACATCCAATGATGATAGCAATAACCGATGCTATCATAGTAGCGGCAGCAGCCATATCTTTTATTTCTCCCGCTTTTGGGTGTTGCTCCGGATGGAGAAGGTCTACGAGTTTTTCGATTGCCGTATTTAATGCTTCAGAAACTAGGGTTAATCCAATAGCTCCCCAAATTATAGCCCATTCAAAACGAGTTAAATGCTGACCGTAATAATCCAGACCAAAACCAACAATTAATGTAACTGCCAAACATACAAGTAAAATCCTGAAGTTTCTTTCTGATTTTGCAAGTATTTTGGCTCCGTTACGAGCATACTTAAATGATTGAAGAAATTTCTTCATATCACAAAGGTAGATTATAATGTTTAGGTGCTAATTAAAACGTATTAATTTTAATGCGTTTTTCGATTTCTTCAACGTCTTGACGGAACTTCTTATCTGTTTCAATTAAATCATTAACTGTTTGACAAGCATGTATCACTGTTGAATGGTCACGACCGCCAAAGAATATCCCAATATTTTTCAAAGAGGCTTTAGTTAGATCTTTCGTGAAATACATTGCAATTTGACGAGCTTGTACAATCTCTCTTTTTCGCGTTTTAGACTTTACAGCTTCAACCGGGATATTGTAGAAGTCACAAACAAGTTTTTGAATATATTCTATAGAAATTTCTCGGGTTGAATTCTTGACAAAATTCTTAACAATCTGCTTTGCTAAATTAAGATCAAGTTGTTTTCTCGTTAAAGAGCCTTGAGCTAATAATGAAATTAATGCTCCCTCTAGTTCACGGATATTAGTGTCTATATTGTGTGCAAGGTATTCTACAACATCTTTATGAAGTGTGATGCCGTCTTGATACATTTTATTTTCCAGAATTGAAACTCTTGTTTCGAAATCAGGACTGCCCAAATCTGCAGATAAGCCCCATTTGAAACGACTCAATAACCTTTCATCCATGTTTTTCAAATCCTTTGGAGGACGGTCACAGGTTAAAATGATTTGCTTACCATTTTGGTGTAAGTGATTAAATATTTGAAAGAATACTTCCTGGGTGCGTTCTTTTTTTGAAAAGAATTGAACGTCATCAACAATAAGTACATCTAGATATTGATAGAAATTAACAAACTGATTGTTGTTACCTTGACGCGCAGAGTCAATGAATTGATTAATAAATTTTTCAGCACTTACAAAAACTACAACTTTTTGTTTGTGTTGTTGCTTAATTAAGTTCCCAATGGCATGTGCAAGATGGGTTTTCCCTAAACCACATCCTCCAAATATCATTAAGGGATTAAATGCAGTTCCCCCAGGTTTTTGAGCAATGGCTAAACCCGCATTTCTCGACAATTTATTACAATCGCCCTCAACGAAATTATCGAAAGTATAGCGCGCATTCAATTGGCTGTCAATATTCATTCTTCTCAGTCCAGGAATAATGAAAGGGTTTTTGATTGGGGTTTCTAAATTGATAGGCATCCCCAATTCATTATTTACAGGTTTAGAAGAATTTCCAGTGGGAAGGTTTATCGTGAAGGGCGATTCTTGATTAGAATTTCCATTTTCAACAATAATGCTATATTCTAATTTTGCGTTTGCTCCAATAACTTTTTTCAAAGTTTTATGAAGCAACTGAACAAAGTGTTCTTCAAGAAATTCATAAAAGAACTGACTAGGAACTTGAATCGTAAAAATTTTGTTGGATAAACGGATGGGTTTAATAGGCTCAAACCATGTCTTGAAACTTTGAGGATTTAGATTATCTCTAAAAATTTCAAGGCACTCCTGCCAAACAACTTCGTGCGATCTTTTGTCCATGGGTAGTGTTTAATTCTAAAATGTTTGTTTCTTGTTAATTAATGTTTTTAAGTCATTGATTCACAGTGCATCGTTTTTGCTGTGAATAAGGTTGTAAATAAAATGCCAATTTTCACAAAATGCCAATTTATTTTACTTGTTTTTTTACTTTTTTTGGTTATTGATTTTGGTATTCGCCAAATACTTCTCGTAATGATTTTGCGATTTCCCCAAGAGTAGCATAGCTTTCTACACAATTTAGAATAAATGGCATTAAATTTTTGTCAGATTGAGCCGCTCTTTTCAAGTTATTTAAACTTTCCTCGACAATTACATTATTTCGCTCAGATTTTAGTAGGTTTATTTTTTTAGTTTGAGTTTCTCTGATACTATCGTCTATTTTAAAGGACGGAAGTTCGTTTTTATCCTCCTGTATGAATTGGTTTACCCCAACTATAATTTGGTCTTTGTTTTCTATATCTTTCTGATAATTATAACTACTAATTGCAATTTGTTCTTGAATCCAACCTTGTTCTACTGCTTTTACTGATCCACCCATCTTTTCGATATCATTCATAATAGATTTAGATTCTTTGATCATTTCTTCGGTTAGTGATTCAACATAATAGCTTCCCCCTAAAGGATCTACAGTATTAGTAACTCCACTTTCAAAACCTATAATTTGTTGCGTCCTCAAAGCTATAGATGCAGCTTTTTCTGTAGGTAAATTTAATGCTTCATCAAATCCATTGGTGTGTAGACTTTGAGTTCCACCTAGCACCGCAGATAATGCTTGAATTGTAACTCTAGAAATATTATTTTCGGGTTGCTGAGCAGTTAATGTAGACCCACCAGTTTGTGTATGGAATCTAAGCATCATTGCCTTCGGGTCAGTAGCTCCTAAATCTTTCATAGTTTCTGCCCAAATTTTCCTGGCCGCGCGGAACTTGGCAATCTCTTCAAAAAAGTCATTATGAGCATTAAAGAAGAAAGAAAGCCGTTTACCAAATACATTTATATCTAACCCTTTTTCTAGGGCGCTTTTTACGTATGCTTTACCATTTGATAAAGTGAAGGCTAATTCTTGAGAAGCGGTGCTTCCTGCTTCTCTTATGTGATAGCCACTAATACTAATTGTGTTCCATTTGGGAAGTTCCTGACTGCACCATTCAAAAATATCAGTTATTAAACGCATACTCGGTTTTACTGGATAAATATAAGTGCCACGTGCTGCATACTCTTTAAGGATGTCGTTTTGAATTGTTCCACTAATTTTCGTTAGATCGGCACCTTGTTGTTTCGCAAGAGCCACATACATAGCCAATAATATGCTTGCCGTAGCATTGATGGTCATACTTGTTGTGACAGACTCTAAAGGAATACCTTCAAATAAGGTCTCCATATCTCGTAAGGAGTCAATTGCAACACCAACCTTTCCTACTTCTCCCTCACTCATCATATCATCAGAGTCATACCCAATTTGAGTTGGTAAATCAAATGCTACTGATAATCCTGTTGTTCCTTGCTTTAACAAATATTGATAACGCTGGTTGCTTTCTTCAGCGGTGCTAAAACCTGCATATTGCCTCATCGTCCATAACCTTCCTAGGTACATATTTCTACGAATACCACGGGTAAAAGGAAATTCTCCTGGCAATTCAGATTCTGGATTTACTCCTTTGTAAATAGGTTTTATTTCTATTCCACTTCTATTCCTCATCTCTTAACTAAATAATATTTCCATTTCGCCTCTAATCATATTCAAACCTTTTTCGTGAGGAATTTCACCATTTGCTTTCATCGCTTCGATTAATTTTGCACAAAATTCTGCTGATCCTGTTTCAGGTGGCATGCTTTGTTCTACTTTTTGGATTAATATTAGAGATTGTTCTTTAATGACTTTAATCGTACCCCAGGTTTGTTGACTTACAAATACTTGCTGTGATAAATTATAGTTGAATTCTTCATTAATTGCATGTGCCATTAATTTTCGTATTTGCGGTGCTGTGGATGCAGAACCTGCATATTTTTGAATTAATGCTGGAATACTTGTTCTTTCTAATAAAAGAGCCAATCTCTCGTAAGCCGATAGTTTCATCTTGGCAAAATCTTTATTATTCTGACGAACTATTTCTGCCCTTAATGTCTTTTCAAGATTTTTCGACATGTTCTTCATCAGTAAATATGAACTCACAATAATTAATACCCCTGGTGCAAGGATAAATAACATGTTTTCTAAAAGGTCCTTCATAAAATTGCTTTCTTTCGACAAAGATAAGTTCTTTAACGCAGAACGATTAGTACTTGATTGATCATCATTTTTGAAAATGGTTACATTTGTATTATGGAAACTGTTATAAATTCAACAGAAACAAAAAATGAATTACCAGTTAAATTTACTGAGAATGCAATAGAAGAGTTGAACAGACTGTATTCCGACTTGAATCTCGATAATGACTCAGCACTAAGAATAGGGGTTAAAGGCGGCGGTTGCTCAGGAATGAGTTATTTACTTGCATTTGATAAAGTAGAAGAAGGTGACACACATTACCAATTAGGACAAATACCTGTTGTGATGAAAAAGGCTCATGTAATGTATGTAATAGGTATGGAAGTTGATTGGGAGCATGGGCTGAACAATAGAGGTTTTTCATTTAATAACCCAAATGCATCTGAAACCTGTGGGTGTGGACAATCTTTTTCTTCGTAAATTTCTTCTTTGTTAAAGCTCGTTGAAAATATTAGACAAGGGTTTGCGTCATTGAGAGCGCATCGTCTACGAGCAACAATTACCGCTTCAATTATTGCAATAGGTATTACCGCATTGGTTGGAATCTTGACTTCCATTGATGCTATGAGTATCGCTATTACAAACACTATGACCCGTTTTGGTGCTCGTAGTTTTAATATTTCCAATCAATTAACAATTCAACGATGGGGAAGACCCGATGATTTTAAGGAAATTACCTATAGCCAAGCGCGCCTTTTTGAAAGTAGATATCAGCGCCCTATACCAGTAGCATTGAGCGTAATGGCTTCTTTTAATACTAGAGCTAGTTCCGAGGGAAAAAGATCAAATCCTAATTTAAGGGTAATCGGTGTGGATGAAGATTATTTATTGGCCTCAGCTTATGAGTTAACTGCGGGTAGGAATTTTACACCAACAGAAATTAATAATGCATTGCCTGTAGCAATTATTGGCTCTAGTGTTATGCATCAAGTTTTTGGAGTATCATCAAAACCAAATCAAATAATAGGAAAAAGAATACAAATTGATGGAAATCAATATAAATTAATTGGTGTTTTAGAACAAAAAGGTTCTAGTATGGGATCATCAGGAGGAGACAGATTAATTTTAGTTTCTATTCAAAAGGCACGGCAAGACTTTAAAAATGCGCGCAACAACATTACTATTACGGTCTTGTCTAATTCTGTAGATGATCTAAATAATGATATAGAAGCTGCTAATGTACTAATGCGGAGAATTAGGTTACTTAGGCCGAGTGATAAAAATACATTTACAATAACTCGCAGTGATTCAATAGCTGATGATGCAAAAAAACAATTATCCATGGTTTCATCGGTGGGTGTTCTTATTGCTATAATTACATTGCTCGGTGCAGCTGTGAGCTTAATGAATATCATGCTAGTTTCTGTTACAGAAAGAACAAAGGAAATTGGTCTTCGGAAGGCACTAGGAGCGACAGCCTCTGCAATTAGGAATCAATTTTTAGTTGAGGCGGTCGTGATTTGTCAAATTGGAGGCCTTGCTGGAATAATATTAGGATTGGGCCTAGGGAATATAGTTGGAAATGCTCTAGGTGGTGGATTCGTGGCCCCGTGGTTTTGGATAATCATGTCTTTGGTTGTTTGTGTAATCGTCGGTTTAATGGCTGGGTTATATCCAGCAAAAAAGGCCTCAAAATTAGATCCTATAGAGGCTTTAAGACATGATGGATAAAAAATCCCCAACTAAGAAGTTGAGGATTTTTTCGTTATTGAACTATTCGAATTATTTCTGTAAGAATGGTAATTTCACTACTTGAGCTTTAAGAAGTTTACCTCGGACTTCAATATAAATTTCGGTTCCAAATTTACTCATCTCTCTTGGTACATAACCCATACCAATGGCTTTATTCAATGATGGACTCATTGTTCCACTAGTAACCTCACCAATTGTATTTCCATCAGCGTCGCAAATAGGGTAGTGTTGTCTAGGAATACCTCTATCAATTAACTCAAATCCAATCAGCTTTTTTGACGGTTTGTTTTCTTTGATTTTCAAGTGATGATCACTCATATAAAACGGGTAATTGAATCTAGTAATCCATCCTAAACCAGCTTCAATTGGACTAGTTTCATCATTTATATCATTTCCATACAAACAAAATCCCATTTCTAATCTTAAGGTATCTCTTGCTCCTAAACCGCACGCTTTGATATCCATCTCTTTACCAGCTTCCATAACTGCATCCCATAATGTTTTTGCATTGTTGTTTTTTACATACAGTTCAAAACCTCCAGCACCGGTATATCCGGTATTTGAGATAATGCAATTGATGCCAGAGATGATTCCTTCTGTGAAATGGTAATATGGAATCTCATCAAGGTTTTTTGAAGTCAATTTTTGTAAAATTTTACTCACATTAGGTCCCTGAACAGCAAGTAACGAATATTCATCGGAAACATTATTTATCACTGCATTGAATTTTTCATTTTGCAGGTGAATCCAAGCTAAGTCTTTTTCAATGTTTGAAGCATTTATAACTAATAAATATTTGTGTGCATTGAACCTGTAAACTAATAGGTCATCAATAATTCCGCCCTTATCATTTGGTAAACAAGAATATTGAACTCTACCATCTGTAAGTGCAGAAACATCATTTGATGTAATATATTGAACTAAGTTAAAAGCATTTTCTCCTTCAATAAAAACCTCTCCCATGTGGCTTACATCAAAAACACCGGCACTATTTCTAACTGCATGGTGTTCTTGTATCAAATTGTCATATAATACAGGCATATTATATCCGGCAAAAGGAACCATTTTTGCCCCTAAATCAATGTGAACCTGGGTTAATGCCGTGTTCTTTAACGCATTCGCTTCCATGTTGGCAAAAGTACAAAGATTGGTTGGCAATCTAATCAAAAATATAAGGCACTTGAATCTCTACATCGGTTTCACCAATTCCGCATTCTCCGTTCTTAATATCTGGTTGGTGTTTTAAACTAAGAATAATTGAACCAGTATCTTGCATTTTGCCTTTCCAGAATGTTTCTAAGCCTAAATCTAGTCCGTTATTGTCTTTATCCAACCTATCAATTTGCATGGTTACAACTTGCGCCAGAGTGTTGGGCGTGTAGC
>JAURNR010000008.1 GCA_030830065.1 Bacteroidota bacterium
AAGGAATCAAATAAGAGAAGAGAAAAATCTTGCACGCATGCATAGTATTGTATTGAAAGCAGGAATGTTGAAAACAAAAAATGACTTTGAGGGTTTTTTGTTGAAGGGAGTTTCAGATGATTTTGATTGGTCAAGTTTATCTTCCTTTTTGACCCAAGGGACATTTCCCAAACTTGAAAAAGAATCAGTAAACAATGAGATCTTAATTTCAGAAACTATGGCGGATCGATTGGGGATACGTTTGGGTCAAAAAGTAGATGCTTATTTTCAAAATCAATCATTAGAAGGCTTACCCAATAGGAGACGTTTTACAGTAGTTGGAATTTATTTTTCTGGATTTCCTGATATTGATCAAAATTTAATTTACGGTGATCTGCGGCAAGTACAAAGATTAAATCGATGGAGCTCCAATCAAATTGGTGGATATGAGCTTTTTGTTAATGATTTTCAAGACCTTGATCCCACAGCAAATCGAATTTATGAACGATTGCCTTCCGAGCTAAATTGCAGCTCAATTTCAGAACGTTTTTCAGGGATTTTTCAATGGATTGCCTTATTTGATTTTAATGTATTAATTATTTTAATTGTCATGCTGTTGGTTGGCATCATTAATATGGCAACTGCCTTGTTGGTGCTAATTTTGGAGCGCTCAAGAATGATTGGACTTTTGAAAGCCTTAGGAGCAGACAACACTTTGGTGCAGAAGATATTTTTATACAACGGAACGGTAATTATGTCTATAGGCCTGTTCTGGGGAAACTTAATCGGCTTAGGATTTTATTTTTCACAGCAATATTGGGGTTGGATTCAATTGGATCCAGAAACCTATTTTGTTAACCAAGCTCCTGTTTTTATTAGTGGGTTTCAGGTGGTTTTCATTAATCTTTTTTTCTTGGGAATTTCTTCCTTATTCTTGTGGATTCCTTCTAAAATTATACTGAGGATTTCTCCCTCACGCGTATTACGTTTTCACTAATTTTTAACAAATCAATAGCTTTAATTAGCCTAGTTATAGATACTTTTGCGACTTAAATTCCCTATATGAAATACGCGGACAACATTTTAGAGACCATTGGAAATACTCCACTGATAAAATTAAATACAATTACCGCTGAGGTAGATGCGTTGGTTTTGGCTAAAGTAGAAAGTTTCAACCCTGGAAATTCAGTCAAAGATCGTATGGCGATTAAAATGATTGAAGATGCTGAGTCTGATGGACGATTAAAACCAGGTGGAACTATTGTTGAAGGAACTTCTGGGAATACGGGAATGGGACTTGCTCTTGCTGCAATTGTAAAGGGATATAAATTAATCTGTATATCAACCGATAAGCAGTCAAAAGAAAAGTTTGATTTGTTGCGTGCTGTAGGTGCCCAAGTTCATATCTGTCCAACAGATGTTCCCGCTGAGGATCCTAGATCTTATTATAGCACTGCTGCTAGAATGGCTAAAGAAACTCCCAATTCTTGGCATGTTAATCAATATGATAATCCCTCCAATGCTCAAGCACATTATGAAAGCACCGGGCCAGAAATATGGGAACAAACCGAAGGTAAAATAACTCATTTTGTAGTTGGGGTGGGAACGGGAGGTACAATTTCGGGTGTAGGAAAATTCTTAAAAGAAAAAAATCCAAAGATTAAGATCTGGGGAATAGATACTTATGGATCTGTATTTAAAAAATATCATGAAACGGGTGTGTTTGATCCTAATGAAATTTATCCCTACGTAACCGAAGGCATTGGAGAAGATATTTTACCCAAAAATGTAGACTTTTCTATCATTGACCATTTTGAAAAAGTGACTGATAAAGATGCAGCTGTCTATACTAGAAATCTTGCAAGACAAGAAGGAATACTTGCTGGGAACTCCTGTGGTGCCGCAATTAAAGGTTTACTGCAATTAAAAAAACATTTTAATAAAGAAGATGTTGTAGTTGTTCTATTGCATGATTCTGGCAGTCGGTACATTGGAAAAATTTACAATGACGACTGGATGGAAGAGAAAGGTTTTATTTGATTTTAAGCCTCCTCTAACCCAATCATATTTTTATTATTGTATTTAAAGGTTTTAAATGCAATAAATATTGGTTATTTTTGTTATGTAGTTACTATACATATCTTTTGAAGAAATTAGTTCGTTTTTTGCTTTCCAAAATTGGAATTCTATTTTTGATGTTATACAGTGTTACTGTCTCTGCTCAAGACATTGGCGTTTCTGATATCGTTTTAGTTGAAGGTACACTTGATACGGGACTTTCTTCGGTGACTTACGAGTTGTGTCCAACAAGTTCAGTTAGCCTAAATATTGTTATTGAAAATTTCAAAGCAACTGCTGATACCGTCTCAAAAGTAACTTTGATGATTACTGGGGTTAATTCTCTTGCGAAAGCAGAATACACGATCTCTAATACAATTAATCTTGCAGGAAATAGTTCTATTACGTTGACCTATCCGGATGATTTTAATGGGCTAACACCAATTTTAGATTTTTCAAATGAAGGTCTTTCAACAATAACAGTATCAACTACTTCGGTTTCAAGTACAGGCGATACAGATAGAGATAATGATGCATTTTATATAGTTGGTAAAGTTTTTTCAACTGTTTTACCAACCCTTAGTAGCACTCAAAGCGGAGTCGCTTGTCAAGGAGAAGAGATTTCTTTTTCAATCTCACCAATCACTGGCACTGAATATAAATTTTATGTCAATGGTGCTTTGGCAAAACAAGGCTCTGATACAACTATTACATTTTCAACTGACCCATCTGATATAGATCCACTTTCCAATGGTGATATAATCACCATAGGTTACACAGATTTAAATGGGTGTGAAGTTGATACTAGCACAATTAGTCAAACGGTAACGGTTAATAGTTTACCTACAGCAACTTTGGATCCAGGTATCGGTTCGGGTACTGTATGTGATGGTAGTGAAGTCACTTTTACGGCAGGTGGAGGAGTAGAATATGAATTCCGACAGGCTGGAATTTTAGTTCAAGCCAGAAGTGTCTCAAATACTTATACTACCTCTGGCTTGTCTAATACTCAAAGCATTACGGTTACTGCATTTAATGCAAATGGATGTGGAGATTCAGAAACAGTTGTGATGAATGTATTGTCAATCTCAAGTGCAGGTTCAATAACGTTTTCTGTTTCAGCCGATTCAAGCATTTGTTATGGGAGCTCACCCTCAGGAACATTATCATCTACTTCATTAGCTTCAGTTTCACATGATCTAAATTACCAATGGCAAAGTTCTGCAAATGGAGTAGATTGGAGTAACATAGACGGTGAGACAGGAATTAATTATTCCCCTGGTGTTTTATATCAAACTACCAATTTTAAAAGAGTAGCATCTGTTTCATCAAATACAATTAGTTGTTCTGAAGGAGGTGATTCAAATGTATTAACTATTAGCGTTAATGCAGCTTTCGCATTGTCGCTATCTACCCCTCAGCCAATTTATTGTTTAGATGAAGTAATACAGTTTTCTGCTACTGCTGGTGCTGTATCTTACACATTTTTAATAAATGGCACATCAGCGCAATCTTCTTCAACAGCTAATTTAACAGCAACGGTCTCTACCACAACATCTGTTGCTAGTTTAACTGTTAAAAATAATGATATAATTACTGTTATTGCAGAAGATGCTAATGGTTGTACAGTCTCAGAAACTTTGACAGTAGTTTCGAGTGATACACCGCTTAATCCTTCCCTTACAACAGACATACCTGGTAATGTTATTTGTCTTGGTGAAACTGTTACTATAACAGCAGCTGGAGGATTAAGTTATGCTTTCACCTTAGATGGTTTAGCTCCCCAGGTAGCAGAAGTGTCAGGTGCAACATTTACAACAAATCGTTTAACGGATGGAGCTATAGTTGAGGTTACAGTTTCAAATGCAGAAGGATGTTCAGCAACAACTTCAATGACCTTTGAAGTTATTACACTGGCTACAGCTGGTACAGTAACAATTACCGATATAGGTGAACTATCCATATGCTATAACACTGCTTTAACATCAACTTTATCTAGTACTTCTGCAGCTACTTCTAGCGATTCTGTTCATTATCAGTGGCAATCTAGCACAGATGGTACTTCATATGTAAATATTGCTGGCGAAAACAGCCAAAATTTGGATTTATCAACTCTTCCAAATTTGACAACAACAACTTATTTTAAAAGACAAGCCTTTGCATTCATTGACTCTAATTTGAATAGTTTATATGATATCGGTGAGACAAGTTGTAACAATGGCTTAAATACACTACCAATTCAAATTGTAGTTGACGACACTCGAAATTTATCGATTACTTCGAGTACGGGAGGTTTTTCATTTTGTGAGAATGATCCTGTAACTTTCACTGCAGTTGGTGCGGTAAATGGAGACACTTATGAGTGGGAGATTTTATCAGGCGCCACGACATCA
>JAURNR010000009.1 GCA_030830065.1 Bacteroidota bacterium
AGGCAGGTGGACAGAGCGTAGATGCTCAAATCACTTTCCGTGGAGATAGCCGTACTGGTTACAACGTTTCTTTCTACAGATTAGGACGTTAATTTAAATAAGATCTAATATTAAAAAGGCCGAGCATGCTCGGCCTTTTTTTATATCTGAAATTATGAAAATGTTTTACTGTAGATTTTCTTTTTGTTTCTCTCTAGCTTCTTTTATCAAAGCATCTGCTTTGTCTTTTGCTTCAGTCTCTATTCTATCAGCCTTATTATTTGCTTCTGATTCTGTTTTACTTGCACTATTGAAAGCAGTATCTTTTATTTTTTGAGCCTTTTTATTTGCTTCTTTTTTAAGACCATCTGTAGCTTTTTTCGCAGCTAATTTCTCAAGTGGAGATGAAGCCTTTTTTAATAATTCATCAATTTCAGAATTGACCTTTTTTACAGCTTCTTCCGCTAGCCTTTCTCCTTCTGCACGTTGCTTATCGGCTAATTTCTTACCTTCAGTTCGTATTAAATCTGCTTTAACTTTGGCTTCCGCTTTAATTTTTTCGGCCTGTATTTCTGCCTTTTCTATAATTTCTTCAGCAATTTTATTAAGTTCTTTTTTGCCTTCTTCAATCGCTTTTTCTTTTGCATCCTCAATTAATTTTTTACCAAATGCTTTCCAATCAATAGATATTTTGGGATTCGTAAGGGTTCCTGTAATATGCATAGGGACAGATTTACCCTCAGCACTCAAATAACCCCCAAAATCAATAGTTTGATCTAGGTTTACTTTACCTATTAAACTCATTTCGGATCCCTTTGGTAAGTTTACAACTATACTATCTTTAAGTTTTAAAGAACCATTATCAATTAAGAATCCAGCTTTTATTGGTTTTAATACTAAATCTTGCGTTTTATTCCAGTTGAATTGTTGGAATACATTTTTTAATGATTGTGGAATTGGCATTTTCCCCTTTATTAATTGGAAATTACCATTGGCTACCATAGAGTTCATTTCTAGATCCATGTTGGGAGTTAATTCAGTACTCATTCCCATATTAAAATTCAATATCCCTGTGATGCTCTCTACAATTGGAGCAAATTTTTGTGTTATTGATATATTTTCTGAAATGTCTTGAGCACTAATATTATTAAAACCAATAACGCCTTTAAAACTGGGTTTCCCACCCATTTCATATGCATATTCAGCTTCTTTTAAAGAGAATTCACTGCCCCATAAATTAGCTTTTATTGGATTAATGCTGATTTTTCCATTTTGAACAGAGACCTTCATTTCGCAGTTTTCTAAGGGGTACTTATCATAAGTAACTTTTTTTGCATTTGCGGTAAATACAAAATCAATATTTTTAGGAACTTCAGGTGCAGCAATTTCTGAATTAGCTTCTGTAGAAGCTGATGAATCAATGGTTGATTCTCCGCTAGGTAGAATCTCATTCATGTCGATATTGCTACTATTAACTGAAAGTCGTCCGTGAAGTGTTTCACCATTTAAATAAAATCCAAGGGCATTCTGTATTTTACCTGTCATTGATAAATCACTTTTACCATATTGTAAAATACAAACAGGTAAATTAAATTCATTGATTTGAGCAATCATTTGGACCTTCTTGATCTTTAACTCAGGACTAGTTGAATCTCGATAGTTAAGTGACTCAACTACAATCTCTCCTTTCATTTTCAGATCCTCGGAATTGCCGTTTTCTATTTCTGAGAAATGGCCATCAAATTTCAATGAACTTGAAATTTTTCCGTTAAGCACGGTTCCTTCCGACAATGGAATTGCTTCTCTCCAATTGTCTAAATTAATATTGGACACTACAATGCCCTTTGCGTATGGATTTGAAATTGGTGTATTTAAATAGAGTGCAATATCTATGGGATCTGCACCTAGTCTAAGATGTAACTTTTTAAGGTCAATAATGGTTTGATCTGGATCGCCACCAGCGTTATTTAAATGGAAGTCTACTTGAATATCTTCAACAGACTTAGGTAGATCAGGATAATGAAATCGACCATTTTCGATAGTTAAGTCTACTTTTGTATTTGGCATGGTATTATCATCCATAATACCTTTAAACGCTGCAGAAAACCCTAATTTCCCAGAAGTTTTTACATCACCAAATTCAGGAGTAAAACAACCTGGTACAATAGATAAGAACGATTTGAATTCAGAGCTTTTAACCGCCGTATTGAAGTCAAATTCTATATCCTCATCATTTAATTGAATAAAACCATTGGCTGTAATGGGTAACTCATTTAGTGCAGCTTCTAATGAATTAACGGTGAACCTGAAAGTATTCAAGTCCATGGCAATTTCAGATTCAACAAGGGTGTTTACATTTGATAAAAATGTTGATCCATCAAAGCTAAAGTCTAAGCCTTTAGAGGCAATTTTACTTGCAAGGGTAAACACATCCCCCGAATAACTACCACTTCCTTCAAAGTTAAATCCGTGCATTGCCATTACTAAAGACATGCTCATGTCGTTGTATAAAATATTTGCATTTTCAATAGTGATTGACTCTAAATGAATATCTAAAGGTGCAGATATAGCTGTATCCATTGTTGTAGTGTCTGAAGGTACAATATCATAGTTTGCTTTGCCGCTTGGAAGATATATGATTTGAATTAATGGATTATCCAATGCAATTTTTTTAATTGAGATGGGTTGATCGCCGCCTATAATAGATTTAATATCTATTGTAAATTGCGTATTGTTTGCAGCATAAAGTGTATCATTTTCAAATGAGTCTTTTCCAATAACACGAATATTTGGAATATCTACTGTAAGGTTAGGAAAATTACGAATTAAGCTCAGTGATATATCTCTGTCAAACTGGATTTCGGCCTTTACAGATTTGTTTGCCGCCTCTTCGGCAGCTTGCAAAATTTTACCTTTAAAAGCAAAAGGTAATATTAACAGGATGATGAAAATAATTGCTAACCCAATGCCGATTCTTTTAATCCACTTTTTCATAATTCTAATGTTACACGAAAATACACTTTGATAGTGTTTTTAAAATTAATTCTCTTATATGAACGAAAATCATCGATAATTAATTAATTTGGCCGGTATAAAACTGAAAATTATGTTAGAAGGATTAGTACATTTACACTCATTATTGCGTTGGATTGTCTTGATATTATTAGTATGGACAATGATTGATGCATTTGCAAAGAGAGAGTCAAAGACAGCCAAATTTCTTACTATTTCTGCCCATACCATGCTTCTTTTGGGATTAATACAATGGTTTATTGGTGAATACGGATTAAAAGCTATTAAAGAATTAGGAATGGGGGAATTAATGAAATTAACGGCTCAGCGGTTTTATACTATAGAACACCCATTAATGATGATTATTGGAATTGTATTCATAACAATTGGTGGTTCATGGTTGAAGCAAGGTAAATCAGGTGCTAAATGGATGTATTTGGCCGCATTATTAGTGATTTTAAGTCGAATCCCATGGCCATTTATGGAACATGTAGGACGTTCCTTAATACCTGGTGCTTCAGCTTGTTAAGCTTAGTCGATATTTTAATTAAGACATCGAAGAAAGAGAGGTTAGCGCCTCTCTTTTTTTTATTTTTAAATTGGTTGATATTAAATTAGTAGTATGAAAAAATCCTATATTTTATTTACAGCTTTTATAGCATTGACAGCCGGTTTTTTGGGAGCTGCTTTTTATGGTTATTTTTTCAAATCTACTGCTATTAAGGGGTCAAATTTTATAAATGTAGCGGATAATAATATCCCTACGGTATTAACAAATTCTGGTATTCCAAAATCTGCGGAGTTCGTAAATGCAAGTGAAACAGCCACACAAAGTGTTGTGTTCATTAAAACCACCTCAACGGTAGAATATCAAAGTCCTTTTGGAGGATTATTTTGGGATTTTGACCCTTTTGGAAGAAAAGGGCAAGCATCGAGTACAGGTAGTGGAGTTATTGTGAATGCTGAGGGTTATATTGTAACAAATCATCATGTAATCAAAGGTGCTGAATCGATTAAAGTGGTATTAAACAAAGGCAAGAAAGAATACGAAGCAAAAATTGTTGGTAAAGACCCGAGCTCAGATTTGGCATTAATAAAAATTGATGAAAAGAATTTATCGGCGATTTCCTTTGCAAATTCAGATAATGTTAGGGTTGGAGAATGGGTTCTTGCGGTTGGTAATCCCTTTAATTTAACAAGTACGGTGACTGCGGGAATTGTTAGTGCTAAAGGAAGAAATATAAATATAGTGAAAAATCAATTTCCAATTGAAAGCTTTATACAAACAGATGCAGCTATAAACCCGGGTAATTCAGGAGGAGCATTAGTAAATTCTCGAGGTGAGTTAGTTGGAATTAATACAGCCATCCAATCAAATACTGGGAGTTACACAGGATATGGTTTTGCGATCCCAAGTAATATAGTGCGTAAAATTACTGAGGACTTTATTGAAGAGGGAGAGGTATTACGTGCATTTACGGGTTTTGAAATCAAATCATTGACTTCTAATGAAATAATGAAATTGGGTTTTGAAAAAGAACCCCTAAAAATCAGCGAAGTATTAGAAGATGGACCGGCAGATAAACAAGGTATTAAAACGGGGGATATTCTTGTTAAAGTAAATGATCATGAAATAGACGGACGTTCTTCTTATGATGAATATTTGGCCTATCAAAGACCGGGTAAGAATTTTACTTGTGTGATTGTTAGGGACGGTAAAAAGAAAACGGTTAATATTGATTTAATAGGAGCTGAAGAGAATGAAAAGTTGAGAATGAAGGGAATAACCCGCAGTACATATTTAGGGGCAGATTTTCAACCTATTACATCTTCAGATAAGAATCGTTTGAGAGTAGAATCAGGAATAAGAATAATCAATATTAAAAGGGGAGGAGCTATTAATCAAATTGGCCTACCAAATGGTTTTATAATTGTGAAGTTTAACGGAAAGGCCTATGCTGATGCGGAAGACTTAATTGCAGCAATGGAAGGTAGTACTGGAAGAATGAATATTCAGGGAGTAGATGCTAACGGTTCATCTCGTAGCTTCTCGTTCTATCGATATTGATATAATACCCTATTTTTGTAAAATGAAAACCCCAGCGATACCTGGTATTAAACATGTACAGAGTAATTCATTTTTTCTATTAGCTGGTCCATGTGCTATAGAAGATAAATCTATGGCAATGGATATTGCAGCTGAATTAGTAGAAATTACTAATGAATTAGAAATTCCATTAGTTTTTAAGGGATCCTACCGAAAGGCTAATCGTTCAAGGATAGATTCATTCACAGGTATAGGGGATGATAAAGCACTTCAAATTCTTGCAGAAATAAGAGAGAATTACGGAATTCCTGTAGTAACCGATATTCATGAATCACATGAGGCAGCCATTGCAGCACAATATGTAGATGTTTTACAAATTCCGGCATTCCTGTTCAGACAAACAGAGCTATTAGTAGCGGCAGCAAAAACCGGCAAATACGTAAATATTAAGAAAGGTCAATTTGCAGGTTCAGGAGCAATGCAACATGCCATGCAAAAATGCATTGATTCAGGAAATAATAATGTAATTCTTACCGATAGAGGAAATACTTTTGGATATACAGATTTGGTCGTTGACTTTAGAAATATTCCAGAGATGAAAGCATTCGGTGCGCCAGTAGTAATGGATATAACCCATAGTTTACAGCAACCTAATCAAAATAGTGGTGTTACTGGTGGTAAACCGCAATTAATAGAAACCATTGCAAAGGCTGCGGTAGCGGTGGGTGTAGATGGCTTATTTATTGAGACACATCCCAATCCTAGCGAAGCAAAAAGTGATGGCGCAAACATGTTGCCATTATCGCAATTAAAAGTGTTGCTACAGAAATTACAAAGAATAAGACAAGCCGTTATTGATTAAGATATCATCATTAGCATATATAAAAAAAGGGGCTTAAGCCCCTTTTTTTATTCTTTATCTTCTGTTTTTTTAGTTTTCTTTTGTCGTTGTTTACGTGCTGGTTTCTTTTTAGCTCTCCATTCTCTAGGGACACGTCTTGGGATAATCATATAGGTATCACCATTGATGTATGAATCTGGATGGAAATATTTTTTCGTAATTGACTTTCCAAAAACTGGTACAGTTGCATTCTCGTCAATTCTGAATTGTACTCCTTTTATCTCATATCGGCGGTTACCCATACCAATAAACATTTGTTGAACAACAAACTTATTGCCTGGCATTTTTACTTTACCTACTTTGAATTTATCACCTTTTACAAAGTCTTTCTTACGAATGATATCTTTATCGTACCATTCTGCTGCAAGTTCAGGTGAGATAAGGTTATATCGTTGTTTTTCGTCTAGACTTACTTGAGTATTGTTTGTTTCATCAAACCAAACAGTTATGGTTTGAACTCCGTTCGTAGTAGAAATATTGGTGCGAATTGCATAAGTTGTATCCACTGCTTTTTTCTTTACAGCAGTCACATTAATGGCAGGAGTTGCCGATTCAGTGCTGTCAGAACTAGCTCCTTTATTTGTGTTATTAGCATCAACATTAAGATTAACATCAACTCGGGATTTTTGATCTTCAAATTCAAATCTTACCGTGGTTCTACGATTTTGTTGATGTTGGAACTCGTCGCACATTACGTAGGGTTTTCCATCAATATTTTGAATTTCATTTGCCGGATACGGCTCATAGTAGCTACTAACAACATTTCCTCTTGAATCTTTTTTAATGATCATTTTCTTAGTAGTACCTGCGATGTATGGTGTGAATCCTTGAACTTCTGCACCTTCACATCTACAATCATTAATCAATTCTTTTTCACCAAAACCTACTGCACGTATTCTTCCTGAATCAATATTCCAACGACGGATTAAGTAATTGGTAGCAGAATCCGCACGACGCTGAGCGAGTTTACGATTATATTCAACACTTGCTCTACAGTCTGTATGTGAACCCAATTCTACCATTAATTTAGGATAGCGTACTAAAACGTCTTGAGCAAATTGGTCTAAAACTTTAGCTGCATCAGGACGAATAGCTGCCGAGTCTAAATCATAGAATATTGGCAGTGCGATAATTTGATCTAATGGATTTACTAAACAGAAATCTTGTTCTAGTTCTGTTGAAAATCTTATACCGTGGGTAGTTCTTGAAACTGGAGGAATATCAAAATAATAAAGCTCTGGATACTTAGCTACAATTTCATAATTTGTTTTAGGGTTTAAGGAAGCTCGATATTCACCGTTTTCATCAGCTTTTAATCTTATAATGGAGGTATCTCTATCATTAGAAATCAATACTGTTGCACCTTCTAGTGGTTCCCCTGTGTTACAATCGGTAACTAAGCCTCTGATAGTTATAACCAATGGAATGATGTTAAACTCGTAGATATTATCATCGAGTTTACGACCTCTATTAGATGTGAAGAAACCTTCTTTTTCGTTTCTATTTTTAAAAGATATACCAAAGTCATCTGCTCCTGAATTTAATGGCTCACGCAGATTTTCTCGAAATTCCCATTTTGTGATATCATCCGTTTTTTCGGCCGCAAACATATCTAACCCACCTAGTCCAGGCCAATAATCGGAACTAAAGAATAATCTTTTGTCGTATTTGTTGTAATAAGGAAAGTATTCATTACCAGGGCTGTTAATATCAGGACCCAAATTAACTGGATTCCCCCATGTACGAGATCTTCTAGAATATGTAACTGCCCAAATATCAAATCCTCCAAAACCACCTTCGCGATCAGAAGAGAAATAGAGAATTTTATCGTCCTCACCCAGTGCAGGGTGTCCGTAAGAATGCGATGTATCTTGTTTACAAATATCCAATGGTTCGCCCATTACCCAATCTGGTCCTTGTTTTTTAACTTGGTAAATAGCACATTTTTCGTCTCTTCCTTTTGGTCCACCACACTGCCCCAGATACATTTCTGAATAACGGCTATTAAAAGTAACACCACCTTCATTGAATTTGGTACTAGCTCCCTTATTGTATGTTGGTTTTTCCCATTTTACTTGTGCAGTAGAAGCACCCTTTTTTCTTGATTTCTTAACTTTCCCTTCAATTGACCAAATATCAGACCAAGTTTCCATGGTTCCTCCGTAGATTCTTTTTGAATAACCACCTTCACGATCGGAAGCAAAATACACCTCTTGGTCTTTTCTATCTGCCACCATAGGCGCCCAATCATTTGCTTTCGAATTAGCCTTTTTAAATTCTTTTACTACGAAAAGTGATGAATCTTTCGTCCAGGAGATACCTAATAAACATCCATCTTTCTTCATCATCGCTACTGAATCTCCAGGAACTTTTTCAAGATATTTGTCAAAGGCATCCATTGCTTTACGATAGTCTTCTAATTCTTTAAGCATGTGCGCACGCATCAATAATGCCTGAGTATTATTGGGATCGGTCTTCAGAACCTTTTCGTAATATTTTAATGCTTTGTCGTATTTGTTATTTAAGCGATACGACTCACCTGCCATAAAATATGCAGTTTCTTTTTTTCTTTTATCTTTCTCCGCTCTACTAACACTTTCAAAGGTAACAGCAGCTTGACCAAAGTAGCCTTGATCAAAGAGCATTTGAGCTTCCTCAAATTTAGGAGCGCAACCTTCAAATAAAGAAATGAGTATTGCTAAACCGACCCAAACAAATAAAGATTTGAAGGGGATTTTAGTTCGTTTGTTTTCACTGGTAGAATGCATGTTCACAATATCGCCAATATTAAAACGCTAATTAATAGATTCTTCTTCAAACTTCAAAGAAAAACAGCGATTAAATTATTGAAAATATGTTAGTGCTGGATTTTTAATCTTCGCGTTTGATCAAAGGTATTTCCTTTAATTCTCAATAAGTAAACTCCCTCAGGAAGAGATTCTGTTTTTATAACGAAAGTATTTGGAGAAATTTGAATATTCCCAGCCAAGTCAATTCGAGTACCTAAAACAGAATATAATTCAATTTTTTTGTTATCAGATGTGATGCCATTGAGTTGAATCAAAACGTTGCGGTTAGCAGGATTCGGAACCATACTAAAACTTGGATCTGATTGACCAAAAATGATACAGCTTGCAAATATTGCAATAGCAAGTAAACCGTATTTTTTGATCTTGTTCATGATGCTATAACATTAAACAAGAACTATGCCAAATACTATAATCTGCTCATTAAATTCTGCAGTTTATTCTTACTTTCGATAGAAATATTTCTTGAGCGCACGAAAGTATTGTGCCAAAAGGCAAGGCCGATACCGAATTTAGTTTGTTTACTGTAGTATCTTAAAATATCGGCATATGGTCCGGCGAGTCTTGAGTTAAAGCTTATGTATCCTTCAAATAAATTATGCGCAAATCGTTCGTCCAGGAAATTGTGTCGTTGAAGTGCTTGAGCCGCTAAAATACGGGTACGGAATTCATACTCTGGTCCGGCCATTCGGATTAGTGCATTTCTAAATCCGTTTGCCATATCCGGATACATATAAATTGCATTCTCTAAATACTTTACTTTAATATCATGAGTAAACCCATTTACATCCTTTATTAAATCCAAAATTTGGCTTTGTTTACTCTTAAAGACTGGATGATGGAAAATTCGATCAAAAATAGTATTTATTATGACGTAGCTGCTGTCTGACAGCAATGACATCGCTAGTTCGGCATTGTCTTCAGTTAAATCTATGAGCGTCGCCGCAACTAAACGAACTTCTGCATCTTTATCGGTAATAAAATTCTGGATTGGCGTATTTAGTCTATACTCTCCCATTGACGGGCTCAATAATTGACTTGCAATTTCTGCTCTCATTTGTGGGAATGTCTCGTTTTCCCAAGCTGTTAAAAGAGCGTCATATTTAACAGGAATGGGTGCGTTTCTTAGGTTAACTGCAGCCTGATACCTATCGAGCATATGTTCGGCGCGCAGAAGCTGTTCTACATCCCATGTTAATGGTTTATCGAAATTTAAATCTTTCAATAAATACTCGCCTTCATCAAAAAGGGCAAATAATACATCCGTATTTTCTTTTCGGGAGATTTCATAACGGGTGTAAGGTCCATTTACCTGAATTGTTTCGCGGTGTATGCTACTATCAGTATAATAAACAGCAATATCTACAGGTGTGTTAAAGTATCCAACCACAGGGTCAATTTCTTGTGTTTGTTTTATATGATAAATGCATTTTTCGGGAGTAACATCCACGGTTACTTCAAAAATTGGCTCTCCACCACGGTGAATCCATTGGTCAAAAAACTCATCTACATTAATTCCCACAGCATCGATAAAGGCTTTTTGAAGATCCCATGTTTCCACGGTTTTGTATTGATATTGATTAAGGTAATGTTGGATTCCACGCCGAAAGTTTTCTCTACCAATTTGATGCTGTAGCATATACAACACTGAAGCCCCTTTTGGATAATGACGAGATGATCCAGATTTGCTGTGTCTAACAGGAAGTGAATTGGCTTTCCCTGCGTTGAAGGCAGAATTGCGCTGCCCGTGAAAATACCAACTTTCATGATCTTTGGAGAAGATATGGCCTTCCATTAGCCCAGGATAAAAGGTTGCAAAACTCTCTTGTAGCCATTGTTCGTTATCTCTTCTTCCGGTAATGAGATCGCCAAACCATTGGTGAGTGGCCTCATGGGCATTTACCGAAACATAATTTCTGTTAAGCAAATAGGCACGGCTGTCTACCCAAAAGAAATCGCCAAATGTAGTTGCAGAAGTATTTTCCATTGCGCCGTAAAGGAAGTCTTGAACCATAACTTGAGAGTAAGTTCCCCAAGGATATGGAACTCCAATTTCATCGGAGAGGAAGTCGAGTATTTCTTCAGAATACCTGCTCGTAGGCTCTAGTCTTTCTGGATGTTCTGGGTAGTACCAAAATTGCATCGGAACTCCTTTTGCCGAAGTAGACTTTTTTATGTCGTATTCTCCAATGGCTAACATGAGAAGATATCCTGCATGAGGTTTGTCCATTTTATATATCCAGGTTTTAGTTCCCTCATTTTTATTGTGTTTTACTTTTTCAAGTTTTCCGTTTGAAAGAACCTTGTATTTATCGTTGAAAGTTACGGTTGTTTCGGTTATGAATTTATCAGAACGATCATCTACCATTGGAATCCAGTGTCGGTTATCGATCCCTTGTCCTTGAGTCCATATTTGCTTTCGGGTCATATGTTCGGGCATTTCTATTGAATCGAGTTCCCAGCCAATAAAGTAAATTCCCTTTTTGGGATGGGCGGTATAATTAATTTCAATTTTATATTCCTTGTCAAAGGCATTTTTCAGCTCAGGATAAATAATTACTCCATCGTTGTTGGATTTAAAGAGTAGTTCTTTTTTATCCATTCTAACTGAGTGGATTCGAATTCCTGGTGCGTTAAGGAATATGGTATCTATTTTTGATTGAAGTGATGTAAATGTATGCGTGACTTTACCGAAGACTGTTTTTTCGATGGGGTTGAAAGATACGTCAACGCACATTTTGGAAACGTCAATATTTCTATTTTTCTCAGTGCTTGGTTCTTTATGGTAGGTTTTTGTTTGTGCAAATTGAGAGAAAAGAAGTGTATTTAATGAGGTGAAAATTGCAAGAAGTGCTAATTTATAGAGTGATAATTTTTGTGTAAACTGCAATACTTTCATAGGCATGTATTTTACGAAAATAGGGGGTAGTTTGGGGTTAAAAAAAATCTTTGAAAAAAATTTGTGAAATGCCAAAATCTTAGATTATTTTTGCACTCCCTTCGAAAGAAGAACGGTTCGGTAGTTCAGCTGGTTAGAATACATGCCTGTCACGCATGGGGTCGCGGGTTCGAGTCCCGTCCGGACCGCCAGAACAAAACTTAAGCCTCTGATTATCAGGGGCTTTTTTGTTTTTCAGGAGTAAAGTGACCAACATAATGACCAACATTATTGGTCAATGAAGAGATTTTATTATTTGTTGAATCACAATTTCAATAAAATGAATTAATTTAGTCCTGTGAACACCCTAAGACACTTGACGTTCATTATCATTTTACTCGGATTAAGCTCGAGTAACTTAATTGCTCAACAAAGTGATAGAATAAATAATGAGTTATATTTAAAGGCATTAGAATTATTCAATTCAGGGGATTACCAAAAATCGATTGATGTTTGTAATGATGCGCTCAGAAGACATAAAGGGAAAGTGGATAGTTTTAATTGTGATTTTTTCTATCTCAAAGCAGTAGATTACTACCATTTGAATGATTGCCAGAATTCAATTAAAAATTTAGATTTATTCTTGACCGTTTCTAGCGATAATGCTAACGCTTACTGGCTTAAAGCGGATTGTTTTTTAAACTTGTTGCTATATGAGGACGGTATAACTGAAATAAACAAAGCAATTAGACTGAATCCAAACAATGAGTCATTCTATTATACTGCTTCTCTACTTTATTTTCACAATGAACAGCATCGCAAATCATTGAAATCTATAAAGAAGACCATTAAAATTAATGATAAAAT
>JAURNR010000003.1 GCA_030830065.1 Bacteroidota bacterium
TACAAACACCTCTTCTCTGTGGACATGAATCCAAAGCAGGAGACTTACTCTTAGTAGTAATGTCTAGGCGTCCTTTTCTTATTAGTTGTTGAATAGTAGGCATATTTCTTCCCAAAAAGGACGGCAAAATTAAGGTTATTTCTCATCATAAACAATACCACCTTTAAAAAAAATCATATTTTCATAAACTTTCCCTAGAATGCCAATTTTTATAGGTCTTCTAACCACTTTTAACTCTTTTCATTTATTACAATTTATCTACATCTTATATTTGAACCATGGATAGGAACAACCCTAATCGAATTAATAGCGTCTATTCCAGCAAAGATTCTATGAAAAAGTTGCTGACGGTTTTGTTGTTAATTTGGTTTCTAACACCTTATATATATGTACACGCTCAAAATCCAACAAAAGGAGGTATTATAAACTTTCCTATTCAAGTTCATGATTTTGGGAAAATAGAAGAATCTAAAAAGTTTGCCACATACAAATTTAAATATTGGAACGACGGGGATACTCCTGTAAAAATCAACCGAGTCGAAACCAGTTGTGGTTGCACAACACCGTACTGGAGCACAGATGAAATAAACCCTGGCGATACTAACTATTTAGAAGCCCGTTTTGAAACAACAAATAGACTAGGAAAATTCGACAAAAGCATTACGGTTTACACTAATTCCCCTCAAAACCCTGTTTTTTTTCTTGGAATAAAAGGAGAAATTATTAAGCCAATACCTCAAGTAAGTAATGGCGCAGCTATACCACATTTAGGTGGATTGGAATTTAGTGATAGAATTATTCAAATTGACACTCTTTGGGATAATCAAAATATGACTAGATCCATTCGAGTAACAAATAATTCTGATTTTGCGGCAAAATTCCAAAGTCTTGAATCGTACAAGCTTCCAGAATATGTAACAATCACCGGTTATCCTGAAACTATGGAACCTGGGGAATCTTTAAAAATTACTGTAACAGTTGACGGAATTAGTGCGCCTGGTTATGGTTTTGGAGGATTTGAGTTGCCATTTATTTCAAATCACCCTGGAAGCCCCTACACATCCGTAGGCATTTCATACTCAAGAAAACAATATTTCCCCAAATTGAGTAAGCGCCAGTTGAGAAAAGCCCCACGACTTTCAGTAAATCCCCCACTACACGATTTTGGGAAGCAGCGCCCTGGTGGATTTCTCAAAACAAAATTCACCTTCCAAAATAAAGGCAAAAAACCTTTGGAGTTTAAATCTATTAACCCTGACTGTCCATGCATCAGGCTAACAATACCTAAAACCATTCTAGATGCTGGGGAAAGTATGGAAGTAGACGTTTTGTTCGATACCGTTACTAAAAACGGCACTAAATCTATGGGAATACGTATTGTCTGTAATGACCCAAATAACCCTGAACGTTATATTTGGCTAAAGGCAGACTTTGATAATAAATATAATATTGAGTGCGCTACCTGCCCTAAATAATTAATACATTTACTGAAGGTTATGATATACGTTCTGAACGTCATCATCTCCTTCCAATCTCTCCACTAATTCTAATACGTCTTTCGCTTGCTCTTCGTCTAAATCAACATACGAATTCGGTATGTATTGTAATTCTGCATTATTTACTTCAATTTTCTTTTCTTCCAAATCTTTCTGCATCAATCCAAAATCAGAAAACTCAGTGTAAACATAAACATGCTCGTCATCTATAGCGAAATCCTCAAGGCCAGAATCAATTAATTCTAATTCGAGCTCATCGATATCCATTCCCCCTAACTTTTCCTTATCGATTTTAAATACTCCTTTTCTGGTAAAGTTAAAATCTAAAGACCCTGTTTTACCCAATGACCCGCCTCCTTTGTTAAAATGCATTCTTACGTTTGCAACTGTACGAGTGGGGTTATCTGTTGCCGTTTCAACAATTACACCAACGCCATGTGGTGCATACCCTTCATATCGAACCTCTTCATAATTACCTTCAGTTTTACTGAGAGCACGTTTAATAGCAGCATCCACTCTATCTTTGGGCATATTAACCGCTTTAGCATTTTGCATAGCCACACGCAGGCGAGGGTTATAATCTGGATTCTCCCCTCCCATCTTAACGGCAATCGCAATTTCCTTACCTAACTTAGTAAACTGCTTTGCCATGCGGTCAAAGCGTGCAAACATTTTGTGTTTGCGCTTTTCAAACATTCTTCCCATGCTGCAAAATTATCATTTTTTAAATCAAAAAAGACGATCATATCAGATAAAGTAATGAAATCCAAAAAACAACTTTGTTAATGCTCTCATGGATGATTTATTCCTTTACATCCTAAATTATGCGATTTAAAATTTCAAGTTTAAATTAACGGAAACATTTCTTCCTGCTGCACTAATCCCACTTGCAAAATATCTATATCTTAAATCAAAGAGATTTTCAGCAGCTATTTGGGCACTTAACCCTTTAATTATTTTAATACCACCTCGAATTGTAAGTATTCCCCATGCTGGATTTCCGAGTTCGGTGTTGTAATAACCTGGTGATAGATTTAGGTTATCTTCACCGCTATTAGAATAATCACTTCTTCGCTTTTCTCCATTAAACAAATACTGAATTTCAGACCAATATCTTTTAGATTTCCATTTAACACTCACTTGACCATAAATTGGAGGAATGTGATCCATAGGTCCAACTATTGATTCTTGAGCCATTTTCATTGAAAAAAATTCTACTATTCCCTGAGTATATGTAAGTGAGGAAGTTAAATAGAGTTTCTTCCAAATGTTCCACTGGAATGATGAAAATATACCGGTTATTTGACCGTTACCAACATTTTGTATTTGATAAATTGGCGTCATCAGCCCGTCCCATTCCATGCTATCCGATCCTTCAATTGATCCATACACATCTGACATTAAATTATCTATTTTACATAGATAACCTCCAAATTCTAAATATGCCTTTTTTGAAATCTTCCAATTAAAGTTAAGGTCAAATGTATTGCTGAACTCTGGCTTTAACTTTGGAGATGGAACTAATACCTTTTCCCCTCTTACAGATTCGAAAACCTTAGTCATATCATCAATATTAGGATTCCTAAATGCTTGATTTAACGCTGCCTTTATGAGGAAACCTGGAGATACTTGTTGAACTATTCCAATATTGTATGAAGGTGCTAAATTATTAAAATAAACATTGTTATAAGGTAGATTCCATGGATTAGAAACTTTAAATTTGGCATCAAGCTCATAGTATGTAACCCTCCCGCCAAAGGATAGGTTAGTTTTACCAAAACTTCTATTCCATTGAGAATACCATGCATAAGATTGAGTTGTTGCTGATGAATCGGCATATCTGGATTTGGCAATTTCTGGATTAGAATCTAAAAATGTAATATCTATTTGGCTTGCTTCACTTCTTACGGTGTTGATATTAGTTTCAAAACCTGAAGTAACTTTAAATCCTTTAAAATTATCAAGTCTATCATACATTAAAGTGTAAACTGCCACATGATCTTTTTGAGTTCTTTCTATGTGTTGATTGTATGAGCGAGTTACTCGTGCTACGTCAAATTGCTGAAATGCTGTTCTAAATCTTTGCTGATTTTTATCTTGACTTTCGTAAGTATAGTTTCCAAACCATCTATTTTGAGGGCTGTAATCCCATGTACCATATGCAAATGCTTGTCTCGGATCAACGATGGGAGCTGTTGGGTACGGAGGGCGATATTGAAGTCTATCAAATCGGGGTACACCTTGATTCAATGAGGCTTGAAAATTCAAAGTATGTATTCCCTTCCATTTTGCCTTATACTTTAGCATCACATCTGTTTGATCATACCCGGAATTTTTCTGTATCAAAGGATTTTGATTCTCCAAAATAGAATCTATCACTACATCATTTAATTTTATATTTTTCACATAAAAGGGCTGTAAACCAAAACTGTCGTTAGAATTCACATATGAATTTGACCCCATCCTTAGATCTCCATAAACTGAATGTGTTACATTAAACAATAATGCGTTTTTCTCGCTGCGGTATTCAAGACTTGCATTCGCAATAATAGAATTACTAGCGGTTTGATATCGTATATTGGTCTCCGACAATATATTAGTGTTTTGGGAGAATTCAGGATCTCGGGTTTTTAAATACAATACCCCACCTAATGCGTCTGAACCAAATAATGTTGATCCGGAACCGAAATTAATCTCCATGCGATCCAAAGCAAATTGATCTACAGAAATTAAATCCTGCAGATGACCTGCTCTAAAAGTAGCATTGTTCAATCTTATTCCATCAACAACAATCAGAACTCTACTTGCTTCAAAGCCTCTTAATACCGGGCTACCTCCACCCATCTGACTTTTTTGTACAAATACTTTACCTGAATTAATTAATGTTTCTGCAAGAGTTGCCCCTTGCAACTGGGACATTTTTTTTGCACTTATTACTTCTATTTCCTGAACAGATTTATTTCGTGTCGTTTGATAACGATCAGCTGATATTAAAATTTGATCTAGTGATTCGATATCCGCCGTATCATTATCAGACTTTTGCTGGGCATATACTATACTAGTATAAAATCCCAAAAGGATAATTAATTTTATTTTCATTTTGATTGATTTATAAAAGAATTGTAGGCAAATTGCCAAAACTCCTAGTTTGTTAAATCAACCATTAATTGGAGGTCTAAAAATCGACTTATGATATTTTATTGGGAATACTTTTTGAGAATAGACCCAATATTTATTGGGCTCGATTTCAGGATTTAAGTTAACCTTTTTATCGTTAAAAAACCATTTAATTTTAAGAATGCTTAATTTAGAATTAGGGAAATCGGGATTATTCGTTTGTCGGGATAATGAAATTAATAACTGTTTTTCAAACTTATCTTGAATTACGATTACCCTCACTAAATTATATTCAATTTCTTTTATCTCGACCACATCATATCTGTTGTTTAAATAATCAAATTCATCTGCGATCTTATAAATGCTTAACTCTGTTTGTAAAGACTTAGATATTATTAATGTGTCTAGTTGTAAACTAGAGAGTCTATTTCCCCTAAGTTGCTTTTTCATAAAATGGCGCTGCATGTTAACGCCTACTCCTTCAAATAGTGGGAGCAGCATCAATAGCATTGATACCGAGAATAACAGTATTGTCTGTATAATTCTTCCCACGCAACAAATGTAAATAAATTTCTTTTTTTGCTATTACTGTATTTTGCGACCTTTGTGTCATGAAAGAAGTATATATCGTTGATATCACAAGAACTGCAGTGGGGAAATTTGGAGGAACCTTAGCTTCTGCTAGGCCTGATGATTTAGCTGCTCGTGTAATCACTTCTTTAATTGAACGAAATCCGAATTTACCAACCGAAAAAATAGATGAAGTAATTTTAGGAGCGGCCAATCAAGCGGGAGAAGACAATAGGAATGTTGCTCGCATGGCAACCTTATTGGCTAATTTACCTATGCATATTCCAGGTTATACTGTTAATAGGTTATGTGCTTCAGGATTGCAATCTATTCAGAATGCATTTATGGCGATCAAAAGTGGCCAAGCCGACATTATTATTGCAGGTGGAACTGAGTCAATGACAAGAGCACCATTTGTTTTGGCTAAGGCTGAAAACGCGTACTCACGCAATACGGAAATACATGATACAACCATTGGATGGAGATTTACAAATCCAGCCTTGAGCGCATTACATCATCCTTATTCTATGGGTGAAACTGCAGAAACTGTTGCCGAAAAATATGGAATCACTAGAGATGCACAAGATGAATTTGCTTATCAGTCGCAATTAAAATGGAAAAACGCTCAAGAAAAAGGTGCATTTAAAAATGAGATCACTACTGTTTCCATACCTCAACGAAAAAAAGATCCCATTGAATTTAAAACGGATGAACACCCGAGGTTAAGCACATTAGACGTACTATCGACGCTCAAGCCAGCATTCAAAAATGGTGGTACAGTTACAGCCGGCAACTCCTCTGGTATTAATGACGGTGCAGCAGCTTGCATTGTGGTTAGTGAAACAGCACTGAAAGAATACAACTTAACACCAATGGCAAGAGTAGTATCCATAGGTGTTTCAGGAGTAGATCCTGCATATATGGGAATTGGTCCTGTACCTGCTACACGCATTGCATTAAAAAGGGCTAGTATAACACTAAATGACCTCGATGTTATGGAACTCAATGAAGCATTTGCTGCCCAAGTTCTAGCTTGTGTAAAAGAACTAGATGCAGACCTAGGGAAGATTAACTTAAATGGCGGTAGTATAGCAATTGGACACCCTCTTGGTGCAAGTGGAACAAGAATTAGCGCTACTCTGTTACACCAAATGGCTAAAAATGAATCTTTTAAATATGGATTAGCCACTATGTGTATTGGAGTGGGTCAGGGTTCTGCAATAATTTATGAAAGGTGTTAACCCTTGAAGTATAAAATAATTCTTAGTTATAATGGAACCCCTTTCAGCGGCTGGCAAAAGCAGTTAAACGGAAAAACTGTGCAAGGTGAATTAGAGAATGCCTTCAATATATTAATGCAAACTAATATAGAGGTTGTTGGGTGTGGTAGGACTGATACTGGTGTGCACGCAAAAAACTATTGTGCGCATTACGAGATTGACTACCCTATAAACACTCAAGATTTAGTTTATCGATTGAATAAAATCTTGCCCTCAGAAATTGCTGTGCATAGTATACAAGAAGTATCTGAAGATTTTCATTCACGATTTTCTGCGATTTCAAGAACTTATCTATATCGAATAAACTTACAAAAAGATCCATTCCTAATTAACTCAAGTTGGTATATTTCAAACAACCTCGACATAGACAGAATGAATGAGGCATGTAATTTATTGATTGGTACTATGGAATATGGAGCATTTTGTAAAGGCGACCCCCCAAATGATAATTACCATTGTAATGTAGTAGAAGCAATTTGGACACAATCAGGAACAAACATCCAATTCCAAATCACTGCAAATCGTTTTTTGAGAAATATGGTCCGTGCAATTGTAGGCACCTGTCTGGAAATAGGCACTCATAAAATCTCAGTTGATCAATTTGAAGAAATAATTGAATCTAATTCAAGAAATGAAGCTGGAATGTCTGTTCCTGCCCACGGCCTTTATTTAGTAAAGGTAGAGTATCCTTAATCTAACCCAACCTTACGTAAGAATTGTTCCAATCTTCTTTCTGAAGTCAACGAGACGCTCCAATTGTCTACTTTCACCTTACTATTAGTTTCAGACATTATTTTAGTGAGTTCAGCATCATTCGAAAATACTGAAACATTGTAAGGGGTTACATAAAAATACACCATATTTGAACCGTCTGAAATATAAAAGTGCATTCTTTGTGAACCTCTACGTGCTTCTAAATACATAGTAGTTGTGATATTTTTATTGATGGGCGTACCGCACATAGAAATTAGTTGTGATTGACTTTCCCCATACATTCCACGTGCTTTATAATCCCATTTTAAATCTACTCCTGAAATAATAAAGTTTGCATCTCGTTCATCTTTAGTTCCAATTATACTTCCTCCTGATTTAATACGATTGGTCGTTTCTAGACCTCCAACAAGCTTTTCCCGAACCTTATCATCTTTAACCATACAACTAAGAGAATTTATGTTAAACAATGTGTTCACTGTTTCATTACCTTCCTCTTCATCAAGGAACATCGCTACCATACGTTTTTTAAAATTATCATGTAATGGGAAGTTAAGCAACATGGCTAATTGGAATTGAAATGCGGAATCTCCCTTTTTCAAATCTGCCGTTCCCGCAGTCCTAAAATCTACATTCTTGGATACTACTCCAAACTCCATTTCCCCTTCGGCATGAATTTCATGTGTTGACTCGTTAAACTGGATAAAGTTCCCGTAAGTCTTACCTTCACGTAATCGTGCAACATCACCTGCGAAGAAGCTTTTTTTATTGGCATCCCAATAAAAAACTCCAGTATCATAAGTGATTTCATTGTCACTTAAACGACGCTTTCCTCCAAATAATACTGCATAAACATGCGAAGAATCATTGGCGGCGGCCAAACCCACAAATAGATTTTGACCATTTATTGCCTTTGGTGGCTTCATTTCAATAATTACGTCTTGTGGATTAACTTCTTGGTTAAATCTTGCCCATTTAGAATCTACTTTATCTCCGAATGTATGATTTGCGATAACATAACCTTGAAAATCTAATCCTCGTTTTATTGATGTTAATGAAACCTCGCCTCGATATCCAATTTTTGTATCTAATGTAAATCCTTGACGTTCATCAATTTTTCCTTCTCCTACTAAATGATGCTTCATATCAACACCTATGGCGTCTAGGAAAACTTCTTGTTTCTTTCCTGTCCGAGTTATGTAGTTCACTTTACCTTGACTCCAAACTTGATATTTTCCTAATACCTTAACAACAGATTCAGTGATAGTGTGGAATGAATCATTTTTATTAGCTATCCATTTGCAAGAATTTAGGGTATCCATATTCGCGTTTTCACGAATCATGGCTATTCCATCTTTTGTATATAATCTAGAATCAGCAATGTCTATGTATGGTATTTCAGATACCTTCAGCGTGTAATCTTTCATATCATACAGCCCCTTTTTACCAATAAAGTTTAAACTATCTTGCTCTCCATTAGTACTCATCCAGTCGGGGGTATTTCCTCCCATACTCGGTCCTATTGTAGCGGCAATAGTTTTATCATTCATCTTCCAAACGTAATTACTCAAATTAGTTTGGTAACTATTGAAAGGGAAATATGTTATCTGTCCAATATCATTAGTATTAAACTTACCTATTCGGGTTTTGAAGTCTAAATCAGCAGTAATATTATCTGTAGAAAAAGCCATCTTACTAGTATCAAGCGTATAAATATCTAAACTACTTTTACTCGCTGTTGCTCTTCTTGGTTTAAGTAACATCTCCTTACTTCTAAATTTTGCTAAGTCCCAACTTAACTCCCCATCACCCACTATTCTTGACGGTGATTGAGTTGTTGTACCTCGAAAAGAATGCTTATCGACAAAAGTCGCCATTAGGTATTTCTGGGTGGTAATTTTATATTTATCATCGTATGGTAACCAATCCAATCTAGCATCATTCACTAAAACTTTTGCATACTTTGGGCTTGCCTTTAAATCATAGGAGTTTACCGGTCCTAATGTCTTTTCCGGCAACATAAGGATTCGAGTAAATTGGGTTTCACTAGTTTCGTAGTCAATTTTCCCTGTTTCTCCGTAAAAACCTACCTCACTTAAATTCAAAGTCATTTCTCCCTTTCCTTTACCCTTATACATAGGTAAACCTCCTGTTGGAGTTGGTTTCACAAACCCTAGAGAGTAATCTGGTTGTATATATACATAATGCTTAAAAACAGGAAAAATATCTGCCGAGTAAAAAGTTCCATCAAATGTCAAACCGTCAATAGTGAAATCATCCAATGAATCAATGGTGAATGGGTCTACGGTAAATTTAAACTTATCAGCAATATATTGACCTCCATGTATACTTGGTTTATCATATAAAATATCTCCACCTCTATTGGATGTAAATATGGGATATTCTGGGTAATGCTTATTTCCAGATTTATTATTTGGCTTATCTATAAATAAAGTTCCTCCAATATTCCTAAATACCGATTTTATTGGAATTAAACGACCAGTATTTTCTTCAGGAAAATACATCTTCATTGAATCAATCACCTCAAATTCAACTTGGAATTTACTATAATCAAAATTGAAATTCTTTCCAAAGAAATCAAATCTTCCCGCTCTTACTCTACCTCCAAAATGAAGTCCACGATCGTTTGTTACTAGAACTTTCTGATCGAATGGCACAACATAAACATTTTGAGAATCTGAGAAGTGGAAAGGCGCAACCCCTTCTAATTGAAGTTCATTAGATTTTAGATTCAATGTTCCATTGGGTTTTGCACTTATAATGGAACCTAATTTTATAACGTCATAATCCCGGAATTTTCTCGACATGAAATAATGAGCTGTTAGCTTATCTAAAACCTTAACTTTACCATTTTTAAAATCATATTCAACATATCCATCATCATGCATATCAATGAACATATGCTCTAGATATCTAGGTTGACACTTGTAATATTCACAGAGTTCCTCTACAGTAAACTCCTTGCGATCTTCCGTTATAAAAATTCTATTTAGTTCTGATTTACGTTTAGAATAAGCTTCTGCAATCGGATCGTATTTTGCTCGATCGACTGGCTGTTTTTCGGACAGTCGTTGAAGCTGTCGGTACAAATTGTTTAGTAATTCGTCATCAGGTATACGAGTGTAAAAATTATATACCAAATCAATAGGATTACTCGCTAAAACACCACGCACATCGTCATACAACTGCTTCCTAAAATAGGATTTAGACGTAAAAAATGCAGGCTTTTCATCATTAAGGTTATCAAAATCCATAAAGGGCTCATCCAATTTCCAACGAACTGATTGAACATCAATATCCATATTGTGAAATTCATCTCGGAAAACTCCACGCATTAAGCCATCATCCCCTTTATTGATGGTCAATGTATTTTTATCATAGTTAAAAATTAAATTAACTGATGGGTGTTTGAGAAATTTTCCAGAATCTAATTCTACTTGAAATTCACATTTTTCAGCATTCACAAGGCCTTTATAAATAACAAAACCTCTATTCTTAATTATTACTTTGTCTTTTCCGTCAAAAGGAATGGTAGCAATAGATTCCTTCTTATCTACGGTTGCAGTATTAAAAATCAATCCCTTAAAACCAAGTCCACCCACGCATTTGGAATTTGGTCCCAAAACATTATTTAATGGAATATCATTATCGAAAGAATTAAACCGAGGAAATTTAGGTTTAGTGAGTGGCGTTAATGAGTCTAAATAGTCCACTAACTTATCATGAAAACTTCCTGCGATTGGTTTTTCGGCAAATCTAGGATAATGTAAAAAGGCAGAGTCAACAATAATCTGATGTGACTGCAATTTGAGTTGAAATTCGCCAAACGTAACAAATGCAGAGTCTTTCGGATCAGTATTTCTTAATAGTACTTTACCAAACTCTCCATCCCAAACCTTCTCATGCGGGTAATATTTACCTTTAGTCTCCAATACTAGTGTGTCAAACTGAGCCTTACCCGTAAGTTTAATTTCTGAAAATTCAGCATAGAATCTTCCACCCCTTATTCCCAACTTAAAATTGGCAGTACTATCAAATTCCCACCTTTTAAGACTATTTGCAAAAACAGCATGATCGTAAAACAGCAAATCTGTAAACTCTAAAAACTCTTGGAACTTAGCAGGGTTACCTCCCACCATTTGATTTGCAATTTCACGCCATTGATTAACTAAATCTATATTACCTTGATAGTTTAAACTTTTTGTATAATCCCGGTAAAACAGCCTAAATATTGGATCCATAGCATAATTGCTTTCCAACATTTTTTGAGAAATTTCTATCAAATAGCGTTGTTGATCTGGAGAAAACATACCTGTATTCCAATTATTTTTAAACTCGGTAAAATCAGCAACCGATTTTGACGATAGCGATTTATATCGTTTTTCTAACTGCTCAATAAACTTTTGTGGATCATTACTAAAACCGCGAAACCATTGTCCCAATAGCAATGATTGAATACTAAGAAATAATATTAATACAAAAAACCTCTTCAATCTCATTTGAATAGAATACTCAAATGTAAAACGCAGAAGTGGGTAATTCATTGAATTACCGATAAAAATTAAAAAAGTTAGGTTTTATTATTGAGCGGCTCTCACTATTTCAGCAAAATCACGAGCTTTTAAACTAGCACCACCAATAAGTCCGCCGTCGATATCTTTTTGTAAAAATAAATCTTTAGCATTATCTGGCTTTACACTCCCACCATATAAAATACGAACACTTTGAGCTATGGAATCACCATATTTAGCTGATAATTGCTCACGCAAGAAAGCATGTATTTCTTGTGCTTGTTCAGAGGTGGCTGTTTTACCAGTTCCTATAGCCCAAACTGGCTCATAGGCAATTACAATATTGTTTAATTGCTGAGCATTTATTTCTTTCAAACCATTAATTAATTGCGACTTTAATATATCGAAATGGCTATTTGATTCTCTCTCTTCTAAAGTTTCTCCAATACAGTACAACACCATTAAACCTTCCTCTATTGCCGAACGAACTTTAGCATTACAGATTTCATTGTCCTCTCCAAAATATTGCCTTCTCTCACTGTGCCCAATAATTACGTGTGTGGCCCCTACGGACTTTATCATTGACGCTGAAACTTCACCTGTGTATGCGCCAGACTTTTCTTGATGACAATTCTGAGCTCCTGAAAATACACCAGACCCCTCTAGTAAGCGAACACATGAAGGCAAAGCATAGTGAGTAGGAAATAAAATAACATCCACATTATCTAATCTTAACTCATCGCGTATGATCCCTCTAACTTCAGTTATTAACGCTTGACTCTCAGCTAATCCGTTATTCATTTTCCAATTTCCGGCAACAATTTTCTTTCTCATTGAATTACAAAATTACGATTTTAGTTTTGGTTGATACATTCTAATGCCCAAGTTTTTGCAATTTCTAATTGCTCATTTTTACTTAACTCAGTATTATCAAGCACCTTGTAATCATCAGTAAGTTGTAATGGACTATCATCTCTGCTGGAATCAATTCTATCTCTTTCAGTTAGGTTAGCCATTACCTCTGACAAGGTTGCTTCTTTACCGGCTTTAATTAATTCATTGAATCGTCTTTCAGAACGCACCTCAACACTTGCAGTCATAAAAATTTTTAATTCAGCATCAGGAAAAACTACCGTTCCAATATCACGACCATCCATGACTACCCCACCATTCTTGCCTATTTCTTGCTGCATCGCAACTAAATATTTTCTTACAGCAGATTGTGCGGCAATTTCACTTACACGTGAAGCAACTCTCATTTCTCTCACCTCTGATTCTACATTTTTACCATTTAACGTCACCTCAAATCTTTCCCTGCTTGTATTGTAATCAAAACCTATTGTAATGTTTGCTAATTCCTCCGTTATTTGATTTGTGTTACCAATCTCAATACCCTGATTTATACAATGTAAAGTTACAGCCCTATACATTGAACCAGAATCTATAAATCGATAATTCAAAAATTTAGCCAACTCTTTTGCAAGAGTACCCTTCCCGCAACTACTGTAACCATCAATCGCGATATTTATTTTGTCCTGATTCATTGAAAAAATTGCGGGATTAAGGAAAGACTAATAGTATTTGAGTTTTGACCCGGGAAATAGGCAACACTACTATAAGTAAGATGATATCTCCATAGTTTCATTCTAATACCCCAACCCATTCCAGACAACCCCGGTCTAATGCTAGGTGCCATTTCCTTTCTTCTTTGGTAATTATATCCAAGTAACACACTCATATGCTTACCAAGTATAAGTTCACCGCCAAAATTGACATGTCGGAATGCTTTTTCTACAAAATTAGCAGAAGACTTATATTGAGTATTACCATTTAAATCTACCTGCTGAGACTCCAGATACTGATCATAGGTTAAATCCCATTTTTGAAGCGAATGAAGCGCTACATGAAATCTGAATGGCATGTGTACGGGTTTATAAGATGCTCCTAATTGAATCTCAAACGGCAAAGGCTCGGTTTCAGCATTTTTATATGCAGCTACCTGATAACCCAAGTTTTTTAAGACACCACCAAACTGAACCCCCGAGTCTGATTTAGCATAATGAAAACCCACATTTAAAAATGCTCCATTTGATATATAAGGTCCGAGTACTGCATAGCTATACCCCAATTGGGAGCCAATTTGAAGATCCTTCATCTTAATGGAATATCCAATTCTAAAAGCCATTTCATTGGCATTCATTTGGCCTTCATAATTTCCCCCTGCATCTAAACGATCCATATTACCATAATCGATATAAACACCAGTAATAGAAAAATTATGTTTCCCTTTTGTTATTGAATATCCTGCTGATCCCAATTTTACGCCAGGTAATACACTGCCATATGTTGCTGCATATTGGCCGGTAATTTTAGAATTTAACAATCCCGGATTGTTCACAGTATACATCACATCACTTTGACTTTCAGGAACTGCCAATAAAGAATTCCCCCAAACCATTGACCTAGAATGTGCTGGAACTTGAAGAATTTGAAAAATACCAGATCCTCCACTCTGTGAATATCCATTTAGTGTTAGAGAAATTAGAAAAAACAATAAGTATTTCCGACGGGTCACTTTGCAAAAATATGGTTTATTCCGAACTTTGCAGCCTTTATGAGTGGCCTTTATTTTGGTTTTGAACAACTTCCAAGTATTAATTCATGTGTTCTTTCACAAGGAACATTCGATGGAGTTCATAAAGGCCATCAAAAAGTATTACAATCGTTAGTTGAGAAAGCAAGGGATTTAAACCTACCAAGTGTTTTACTCACTTTTCACCCACATCCTCGTAGTGTGGTTAAAACGCATTATGACAAAATTGAGTTAATCAATAGTATTGAGGAGAAAGCAGAACGTATACTGAAAGTTGGTGTTGATTATGTACTTGTATTGGAATTCACAACAGAAATCTCGCAACTTTCACCAGAACAATTTGTAACTAAAATCCTTGTTGAGAAACTAAATGTGAGAAATATACTGGTGGGGTACGACCATCGTTTCGGGAAAAATAGAGCAGGTGGATTTAAAGAACTACTATCGTTATCATCGAACCATCGATTCCATGTTCAAGAAATTGCTGCAAAAGAAATTGATGAAATTGCTATTTCATCAACTCAAATTCGCAAACATCTAAAAGAAGGCAATATAACAAAAGCCAATGACTTACTCGGATATCAGTATCCCATTAGTGGAATAGTAGTTCACGGTAACAAGAATGGAAGGAAATTAGGTTTCCCGACGGCAAATATTGCAATTACTGAAAAAGATAAGCTTATTCCGAAAATCGGTGCCTACATAGGTTACACTATTGTAAATGGTATTCGATATAAAAGTATGATAAACATCGGTTACCGCCCTACACTAGATGGGACATATCTTTCTGTAGAAAGTCACTTAATAGGAGTAGAAATTGATTTATATGATCAAACAATTCAATTGCAACTAGTTGATTTTTTGAGAAACGAAATTAAATTCAACTCATTAGACCAGTTAAAAGATCAATTAGCTATCGACAAATTAAAAGTTATCGAATCATTTGGTTAAGACTTTATCAATATTATTTTTAAGCATCACTATTTGCGTACCATCGTTAGCACAAATTGATGCAGATACTATTGAAGTTATAGAGGATGATACTTCAGATTTCGTTGAAGAAGATTCCTTTGAAATATTAACCGCATTAGATACAATACAGTCAATCCCAGGTTGTTTCCCTGATTTTGATTTTTATTTTAATTGGGACTCAACACGAATAGATCCATATAGATTTAACCTTCAGACATTAAGTTCTAATCTACCGATATCAATCCTCAATATTGATTGTGGTTATTCCCCACCTTTACAAGGAAGAATAAATTCGACATTTGGTTGGCGAAGACGGAGAGTTCATGCAGGTATAGATATTAAACTAAATAGAGGAGATTCGATATATGTATTATTTGATGGAGTAGTTCGAGTAAGCATGTACCATCGTGGTTATGGAAACTGCGTAATAGTTAGACATTTTTCGGGTATCGAAACCTTATATGCTCATTTGCAACAAAGAAATGTAAAAGTAGGCGACCTCATTAATGCAGGACAACTAATTGGTTTAGGTGGAAATACAGGAAGAAGCACGGGTCCGCATTTACATTTAGAAACACGGTTTTTGGGTAGACCATTTAATCCTGAAGAATTAATTGATTTCAAAACAGGGCAGCTCAAGTCATATTCGCTTACAGTAAATAAAGAATTATTTAAGATACCGCGAAGTAAGACCATTCGCAGAGGTCGAAGAAGACGATAAAAATATCAGAATCGTCTAAAATAGTTTCCGCATTATATCGTTTATTCTAACAAGTATTTATTCTTCCGTTTTAATGGGTATTTTTGCGATTCATTGTGAGTATAAAGGTCAATAAATTAACTAAATATTACGGCAAACAAACCGCTGTAAACTCTATTTCGTTTGATATCCCATCAGGAGAAGTAGTTGGATTTCTCGGTCCGAATGGTGCTGGTAAATCAACTACAATGAAAATGTTAACTGGATATATTCCTCCTAGCTCAGGTACAGGATCAATTTGCGGAATTGACATCATAGAAAATAGTATCGATGTCAGAAAAATAGTAGGTTATTTACCGGAAAATAATCCTCTATATCTCGATATGTATGTAACTGAATACCTAACTTTTATGGCTGAAATTTCAGAAGTAAGGAACATTAAAATTGCCGTTGAAAAAGCCATTGAAACTACTCAACTACAAAGAGAGAGACATAAAAAAATTGGTCAACTGTCAAAAGGGTACAGACAAAGAGTGGGTCTTGCACAAGCTTTAATTCACGATCCAAAAGTATTAATTCTCGATGAGCCAACTAGTGGTCTAGATCCAATTCAGGTTGTTGAAATAAGAAATGTTATCAAAACATTAGGTGCTGACAAAACAGTATTATTGAGCACTCATATCATGCAAGAAGTTGAAGCAATGTGTGACAGAGTTATAATAATCAACAAAGGAAATCTAGCAATGGATCAATCGATGAAATCATTGAAGAAGGAGAATTCGAACCTAGAACAAATATTTAGAAAAGCAACAAATCATGTGGACACTGTATAAGAAAGAAATTCGAAGTTTTCTTGGATCGCTGATAGCCTATATAGTAATGGGAGTTTACCTATTATTGACTGGATTATTCCTTTGGTTTGTAGACGGAAACAACTTATTTGACCTGGGAGTAGCAAGCCTACAAGTAATGTTTGATATTTCACCTTTTATCCTAATATTTCTGGTTTCTGCGATTACGATGAGGAGTATCTCAGAAGAAAAAAGGTTAGGAACTCTTGAAATTATTACTACAAAGCCTTTAACAGACCGATCGATTATTTTGAGTAAATTTTTTGCTTCGGTTAGCTTAATTATACTCACTTTACTTCCTACCTTATTTTACGTTTATGCCATATATAATTTAGCTCAACCTGTTGGTAATATAGATTTAGGATCAACTGCTGGAAGCTATCTTGGATTGATCTTACTTGCTGCCTGTTACGCTAGTATAGGCTTGTTTAGTAGCGCCATCACAGATAATCAAATTGTAGCTCTTATTACATCCATGGTTATTTCATTTTTCTTTTATTCCGTATTAAGTATGTTAGGAGACATTGATTGGTTAGATCAAATTGGTAAGAGTTTATCATGGTTTGGTTTGGAATATCATTTTGATTCAATCAGCAGAGGCGTTATTGATACACGAGATGTAATATTCTTTTTAGGTTTTAGCTCGATCTTCTTAGGTTTTACTCAGTTGGTCTTTGAAAGTAGAAAATGGTAATGAAACAGACGAATCGAAAACTACAATCATATTTGAATTTTGGTGCATTACTTATTGCGGTAATGGTAGCAAACATACTTGGAAATTTCTATTACAAGCGCATTGATCTAACTGCTGAAAAACGCTACACACTAAGTGAAACAAGCAATACTTTGGCAAGTAAACTAGATGAAAAACTATATTTCCGTTTATACCTAGAAGGGGAAATGTCATCTCGTTTCAAAAGGTTAAAAATGGAAATCCGAGACCTTATACTCGAATTCCGTGAAGCGAGTAATGGGAAAATTGAGTTTGAAGTAGTAAACCCATTCACCGGTGTAGGAGACAAAGAAATGGAGGAGGTACTAGAGAGTTACTCCAATAAAGGTATAAATCCAGTTAGAGATGTAGATAAGGAAAACCCAGATGAAACTCGAATCAAGTATCTTCTTCCTGGGGCTCAATTATTCTATAAAAATCAAACTGTTTCTGTTAATTTCTTTGATTACGATGTTGGATTAGACCCAGAAGCGAATATATCTCGTGCCATAGATAATATAGAATATGAGGTTGCAAATGCATTAAGACTAGTAACCACCGAACAAAAGAAACGAGTGGTGGTTGCGGATGGGAATGGAGAAATGATTTATGAGGGTTTTGAAAGCTTGGCACAAGAGCTACAGAAATATTACGATATCTCAGCTCTAAACATGAACTTCAGGGATCCCAATTCCGCACTACCATGGGCAGAACAAATCATGGCCGATCGGGAAAATGCAGAGACTATTTTTATTAATGGATTGCACAGACGCCTCAACTCAAATGATTTATTAATGGTTGTTAAACCTATTTCAGATTATACAGAGCAAGAATTATACTTAATTGATCAGTTTATAATGCAGGGAGGGAAGGTACTTTGGTTAATCGACCCGGTAAGAATAGAAATTGATAGTTTCAGAAATTACAAACAGGTATTAGCTCAAAACTATGGATTGGAGAACATAACGGCATCTTTATTTCATTACGGTGTTGGAATCAAGAATTCTCTTCTGATGGATCAAAAATGTAACAGAATCCCTATACCTGCTGCCGGCAGAATGGAACTTATAGATTTTCCTTATTTCCCATTATTTCAGGAATCAAGCTTCTCCCATATCATAACAAAAAACATGGGTACGGTTTGGTCCCAATTCCCGGCAACCCTTGATCCAAAAGTTAGACCAACACTCAATATGTATCCTCTTTTGGTATCATCCCCTTATTCAAAAGTAATTACTACTCCGGCTCCTGTTGATCTAGAAACAATTTACATGAACATGAAAGATCCGGATTACCGACAATCGTTAAGACAAGGAGAGCAACTTTCTGGCGTTTTGGTTGAAGGTCAATTCAGAAGTAAGTTTAAGTTCATGAAGAAATATGGTAATATCAAACATCTAGACTCTGGTTCAGGACAAATGATTGTAATCGCAGATGGAGATATAGCACGCAATCCAAGTGGCTCAAGAGGTGCTACATTTCCAACAGGGTACGATAAGATTTCTGGGCTAACTTTTTCTAATAAAAAGTTCATGCTCAACTGTATCGATTATTTATTAGAGGGAAAAGGATTAATTGAAATTAGAGCTAAAGAGCGCAAGCTTCGACTCTTAGATCCAGAAAAATCTCGATTAGAAAAATCATACTGGCAGTGGTATTCAATCCTTGCTCCAGTTGGAATTATGTTATTTTTTGGATTAATAAACTATTTCATACGAAACAAGCGTTATACTTAATCAATCATGTTTGAATTCATAGAAGGCAACATAGAAAGCTTAAGTCCAACCCATGTAATCATAGAGAATAATGGTATTGGATATATTGCACAAATAAGCTTAAATACATACGAAGCAATTAAGGCAAATAAACAAGTACGATTATTCGTCGAACAAGTTTTTAAAGTTGAAAATCAAAACCCTGTAAGTACACTTTTATTCGGCTTTGCCCACCCAGAAGAAAGACATATGTTTAAAATGCTTGTATCTATAAGCGGTGTTGGATATAATACAGCGATCATTATGCTTTCTAGTCTTGATCCAAACAGCTTAACTGCTGCAATCATTAATGGCAACGTTGGTCTACTTAAGAGTGTCAAAGGAATAGGAGAAAAAACTGCTCAACGGATTATTTTAGAATTGAAGTCGAAATTGAATACTGTTGGTGGTACCCTTTCTTCAAATTTAAGTGGTGGTGCTTCTGATAATGTTACTGAGGCTTTAACAGCATTAACTGTTTTAGGATATCCAAAAACAGCTGCAGAAAAAGCAATTCTTAAGATCAGTAAAGAATTGGGAGGCGTTGCTACTGTTGAGGAATTAATTAAAAATTCCCTAAAAATATTGTAACTTGCATAGTTTGAAATACTCAAGTAAATAAAGGATTGGAGCAAGGAGAAATGTCAAAACAAAACAACAGTTTTTTACTTAATTTCAATCAAAGGATATCATACCTAATACGGTTTCTTTTACTCTTGATTTTGATGCAGGTCAAAATTGGAAGTACTCAAATAGATTCTACCAAAACTCCCTTTAAAATTTCAAAGAGTGAACAGAACGATCCAAATCGTGAAAAATCAAGTAATATCGATTTAAATGACCCAATAAATACAATTTGGAAATACAACCCAAAAACTAATAAATACGAAGCATACAGAGAACTAGGTGGACTATCATACCCTACCGGAGAAAGTCTAACAGTTACTGAGTATTTTCAAAAAATTTCGAAGCTAGAAAAATCTATATATAACAGAACTAAAACTCAAAATACAGACTATTCACAAGCGCTTAACAAAGGTGGAATAACAGAATACATCAAAGCTGAGTTATCGAACCCTGCTATTTCAAAAATATTTGGTGCTGGGGGTGTTGACTTTCAACTCACAGGGTCGGCAATGATAAAATTAGGTGGTACAATAAATGAATATCGTAATCCTAATTACAGTAAACGACAGCAAAAATATTTTGTACCTGTTTTCGATCAACAATTACAGATAGCAGCCAATGGAAACATTGGTGAGTTCGTGAAATTGGGAATTAATTATGATACAGAAGCACAATTTGACTTTGATAATCAAACCAATTTAGGTTGGAAAGGAAAGCCTGATGGAATTTTAAAAGATGTTCAGGTGGGTAATGTTAATTTAAACCTACCTACACAACTAATAAAACCTGCCAATAATTTGTTTGGATTTGCCAATACAATGCAGTTTGGAAAAACTACAATTAAAACTGTTTTTTCGCAAAATAGAGGTCAGAGCACGGAAACAGTCCTGAGAGGTGGCGCCCAAATGAATGAGTTTAAAATTAGTGCTGATGAATATGATCAAAATCGTCACTTCTTTCTTTCTCACTTCTTCAGGGATAACTACAATAAATCATTAGAGAATTTACCAATTGTTGCATCAGGGGTAATAATTAATCGTGTTGAAGTCTGGGTAACCAATAGAAATGCGAATGTTGAAACTCCCAGAGATGTTTTATGTTTTATGGACCTTGGAGAGAGTAATCCATACAGAAACACATTAGGTTCAGATCCTAATCCAACAGCTGACAATACGAGAAACTCAATTTGGAATACCATTCAAGGAAATCCATCAGTTAGAAATACTGGGGCTGCGATTGATGAAATTTATAATATTTTCCCTGATTTTGAACAAACCTTAGATTTTGATCTACTCAATTACGCACGACAATTAAAAGAAACAGAATATACATTAAACTCTCAGCTGGGATACATTTCTCTTAATCAGCCCCTAAATAACGACGAGATTTTAGCTGTTGCTTTTGAATATTCTTATAATGGTGAAACCTTTCAGGTTGGGGAGTTTTCTAGAGATGTACCTCCGGGTGATCAGAAACTACTTTACCTCAAAATGTTGAAAGGTAACACTATTCGTACACGGATTCCTATATGGGATTTGATGATGAAGAATATTTATTCATTAAATACCTATTCATTATCTCTAGAGGATTTTAAGTTAAACGTAATATATGCGGATGATACCTCGGGAGCAGATTACAATTATATTCCTGTGGGTACCGCCAACGTGCCAAAATTGGCTAATGGTAAACCTTTAATAAGGGTTCTCGGTCTTGACAAGTTAAATCGTCAACAAGAAGCAAAGCCCGATGGAATATTTGATGCCATAGAGGGTATAACAATTCAAAAGAAAAATGCACGAGTAATATTCCCGGTAACCGAACCATTCGGAGATTTTTTGCGAGATCAATTTGATGGAAGAACAGATCTTTCGGATTATTACTGTTATCAGGCCGTTTATGACTCCACTAAGTTCCTAGCCAAACAAGATGTAAAACATAATAAATTCTTCCTGACAGGAAGTTTTAAAAGTTCTAATGGTGCCGAGCTTTTCCTGGGAACTACAAACCTTCAAAGAGGATCTGTGCGCGTTACTGCTAACGGTAGACCACTACAGGAAGGAATGGACTATGAGGTGGATTATGCCATGGGTCGAGTTAGAATAATTAACCAAGGATTGTTACAAGGTGGAGCAGAAATTAGGGCATCTGCAGATGGTCAAAGTTTTTTCAACATACAACAGAAAACGCTTCTCGGTGGAAGAATAGAACATAAGTTTAATAAAAATCTAATTGTAGGTGCAACAGCACTTCACATGTATGAGAGACCACTTACTACAAAAACTAACTTTAACGAAGAACCTCTGTTAAATACTATTTTCGGCGCTGATTTAGCTTACTCTTCAAAGTCTAGATTCCTAACTAAATTGATTGATAAACTTCCGTTTCTTGAAACTAAAGAAGTTTCAAATATTACTGCATACGCAGAGTTTGCACAATTAATTCCGCACAACCACAAATCACAGGGTGATCAAAGAGGAGTTTCGAATTTGGAAGACTTTGAAGCTGCTGAATTGCCAAATGACTTTAAAACTGTTAATAGCTGGGTAGTAAGTTCAATCCCTCAAAAGCAACCTAATTATTTTCCAGAAACGAGCTTAGCAGATAAGCGAAATTGGATGAATAAACATGGTAGATTGAGTTTCTATACAATTGATCAACTGTTTTATCGTGATGCGGATATGCCATTGAATATCCAAAACAGGGTAGATGAGATATTAAGTAATCCTTACATGCGTCAGGTAGATCAACGTGAGGTGTTCCCGGAAAGAAATTTCCCTCAAGGAACTCCAACCATCCTTCCTACCCTAGACCTATCCTTCGATCCTTTTCAACGTGGACTATACAATTATAATACCAACCCATCTGAATTAAATGCGGACGGAACTTTTATTGATCCAACAAAAAGCTGGGCAGGTATAATGCGTCGTGTGGATCAAAACGATTTTGAAGCCGCCAACATCGACTATATTGAGGTTTGGTTGATGGATCCACTCATAGATAATCCAAATTTAACAGGAGACCTTTTACTTCACCTTGGAAATGTGAGCGAAGATATTCTCCCTGATAGACGAAAATCCTTCGAAAATGGATTACCTACCACAGCCAACAGCAATGAAACAGATACAACCGACTTTGGAATAATTGCTACTACACCACAAATTAACTTTGCTTTTGATAATAACCCCACAGCAAGGACCTTTCAAGATATCGGGTTAGACGGAATGAATGATGAGCAAGAAATTGCATTTCACGACACCGGATATCTAGAAGACTTAAAGAATAATTTTGGTTCAACTAGTTTAATATACCAGCAAGCGTCAAAAGATCCATCAAATGATAATTTCATTCACTACTTAGAAAATGATTACACGCAAAATGATGCGGACATCATTGAGAGGTATGCAAGATTCCAAGGGATGGAAGGAAACAGCTCTACGGCAACATTTGGAGGACAATACGCTGATATGCCTAAGTCTTCTACCACCATGCCTGATTTTGAGGATATTAACCGCGACTTCACTATGAATCAGAGTGAAGATTACTATCAATATAAAATAAAAATTTCTGCGGCGGATTTACAAATTGGGAAAAACTACGTTTCTGATATAGTTAATAATACAATTACTTTAAGAAATGGTCAACAAGCTAATATTAAGTGGTATCAGTTAAAAATTCCAATACGTGAATTCGAAAAAGGAGTAGGTAATATCTCCGACTTTAAGAGTATTCGATTTATGAGAATGGTATTAACCAATTTTACTGACAAGGCATTGTTAAGATTTGGTTACATTAACATGGTTCGCGCAGATTGGAGACGGTACACAAATTCGCTAAAAAATCCAGGTGTTGTTATTCCCACTGATCCAAATGATGGGACCAAGTTTGTAGTAAGTACGGTTAACTTAGAAGAAAACAGCAAACGATCTCCAGTTGCCTATGTAACTCCACCAGGTGTGCAACGCGTGCAGAATATGGCAAGTTTAGGAACGGTCCTAGAAAACGAGCAAGCCTTATCATTATTAACGTGCAACTTACAACCGGGGGATGCTCGTGGTGCATTTAAAACAGTTACTTATGATATCAGAAACTATCAAAGAATGCAACTATACGTGCATGCTGAAGAGGTTACTCCAAATACAATTGAAGATGGTGATGTTTCTGTATTCATCAGGTTTGGTACTGATCTGAGCAATAACTATTACGAGTATGAAGTACCATTAAAAATGACTCGTGGCTTTGTTAACGGTAATCTGTCAAATGCTGACAAACTAGTTTGGCCAGATGCAAACTTTATTGACCTTGAATTCCAAAAATTATTTGATCTTAAATTAGCTCGTCAAAATGCCAACTGGCCAATGACAGCTCCTTATATTAGACCTATTGAAAAAGGTAAAATAACTGTAATGGGACTCCCTGATTTATCGAATATCCGTGTAATGATGGTAGGGGTAAAAAATAACTCAAATATCCCTCAATGTTTTGAAGTGTGGACTAACGAACTTCGTGTAAAAGATATTGCTAATGGTGGTGGTTGGGCTGCCCTAGCAAATGTCCAAGCACAGCTTGCAGACTTCGGTCAGTTAAATATGGCTGGTTCTATCAGAACCATAGGATTTGGTGATGTTGATAAAAAGCTAAATGACAGAAGTTTATCAAACAACTACAACTACGATATAGCTTCTAATTTAGAATTTGGTAAATTCTTCCCTCAAAAAGCTGGAGTAAGCATACCCGTTTACCTTGGTTGGTCTGAGAACTTTATTCAACCAAAATTCAATCCCTTAAATCCTGATATTGAACTTGAACCTTACCTTTCCCAGTTGAATAATATAGCACTAAGAGACGAGATCAGAAAAGCAGCTGAAGACTATAACTCTTTATTCAGTTTCAATATCAATAACTTTAAAGTTGCCAAAACAGGTAATGGTAAAAGATATCCTTGGGATATTTCAAACTTCAATGGTAGTTACAGTTACCAAAGTCAATACAGAAGGAATCAACAAATAGAAGAGTATTTCATAAATACTACTCAGGCTACTCTTGGTTATGCCTATTCATTGAATGCACAGTTTTTAAGACCATTCAAAAAAATACGTAACAAGCACTTACAGCTTATCAGAGATTTTAATTTTAATTTAATTCCATCCTCCTTTACATCACAAATACAACTTAATCGATTATACAGTGAAAATCAGGCAAGAAATAACAATAATTTCGTTCAGATTAATCCAAGACTTTACGACAAAAACTTTACTCTAAATAGAAACTTCAATTTATCTCTACCACTAGCCCGATCCCTAAATATAACTTATGCCGCTAATGTAGAAGCGAGAATTCAAGAACCTTACGGTGCAATTGATAGTAAAGAAAAACAAGATTCTATCATTTCGGAGTTTAGAGGATTTGGAAGGATGACGAGATTTTATCAAAATACAAATGTCACCTATACCCTACCATTTTCTAAGGTTGGACTTTTACGATGGATCAATACTAGTATAAACTACACCGGTAGTTACGAATGGCAACAAGCACCGCCAGCCTTTGCCACCTTAGGTAATACCATTCAAAACAGTCAAGACATTAATATAACTACCCAGTTTAATCTTACGCAGTTATATTCAAAAATTCCTTGGTTGAAAGATTACAATAGACCTAAGAATATTCGAAGAAGATCAGTTTCTCGTGACCGTAAAGATGGGGATGCAGATTCCAAAGATGACAAAACCTCGAGTAATAAACCTAACCCATTCTTAGTAATGGTCGGAGATTTAATTACTATGGTTAAAAACGCGAATGTCACTTATACTCGTAAAGAAACCACTATGATGCCTGGGTTCTCTCATACTCCAGACTATTTTGGACAAAATTTCAAACATTTACAACCGGGTTTACCCTTTGTATTCGGAATTCAAGATCCGAATTTGCGGTATAATCTAGCATCGGAAAATTCACTTAAACAAGACCCTCGACAATCTAATTTTTACAAGAATAATTTTACCCAGAACTTTACAGGGAGTGTGACTATTGAGCCTTTAAAGGCTTTTAGAATTCGTTTAGATATAAATCGCAGTGAAACTCGAGGAATGCAGAGTGTATTTAAATACGATGGATTTGAATGGATGGACCAAGGTCTTACCGAAACTGGAACATATTCTGTTACTGGCTTATTCATTAATACTCACTTTGTAAAAGATATTAAATCAGGAGAGTCAAATTACCCCAATCCAGTATTTCAGAATTTCGTAGATAATCGTTATACCGTAGCTCAACGCTTACAACTAGCGGACCCACGTTTCTCGGGAACTGTAATTGACACAAATACAAAGTTTCCATTGGGTTATAGTAAGTCATCTCAAGATGTTATTATCGGTGGATTCTATGCTGCTTATGCAGGTCTTGATGTTGGAAGATCTGAAATTGGCGCTTTCCCAAGTATACCTTTGCCTAACTGGAATATTAATTATAACGGACTTTCACAATTACCTATTTTAAAAGATATTTTCACGAATATCAACATTAAACATGCTTACAAAGGAAATTACAGCATAGGAAACTATACAAGGAATTTGAAATACGATGAAGAAGAAACGCCAGAACTTGGTAAAGATTTGATCCCAAAATATCAAATCGCAGATGTATCAATTAGTGAAGGTTTCTTCCCATTGATTGGAGTAAATATTACTACTACGAATAATTGGACATTAGGTTTTGAATATAAACGTTCTCGAGTATTAAAGTTATTCGCAGCAAGCTTCAACCTTACTGAAATGAGGCAAAATGATATTCAAATATCTGCAGGATACAGAGTAACCGGTTTAAATCTCCCAATCAAGAGAAGAGGAAAAACATTATATCTTCCGAATGATTTCAGATTCGATTTAGCAGTATCAATTAGTGATAACGTAACCATTATCCGAAAAATTGATGTAGACGTAAATCGCTACACTGCGGGTATGACTAATATTAAAATTACCCCTTCGGTAACCTATCAAGTAAATCAAAAAATAAATCTTGCCTTGCGTTATAACAGAACAATAATGGATCCAAAAATCAATACTCAATTCTATACATCGTTAACAGATTTTGGTATTGAATTACGCTATACTTTTAACTAAAATGAAAAGGGGAATTCTTTTTACAGCATCACTATTGTTTTTGACTGTTCTAAGTGCTCAAACCAACCCTCTTATACCCACGGGAAAATGGAAATACCATTTGTCTTATAAAAATCCAAAATACTGTGAATCAACGGAGCAGTTCATTTATGCTTCCACCACTAATGGATTTTGGAGAACTGCAAACAACGGTGAAATGGAACTGCTGCTGTCTTCCGGGGGATTCCATGCCAATGAGATTACTTGTTTAGAATACAATTCAGAATTAAAAATATTGTTTATTGGTTATCTTGATGGTCATATTTCACTTTTGGTAAATGATAAAAAAATTAAAGATATTTCTGGTTTTAGAGATAAATTCTTACAAGGGGATAAACGTATTTTAGATGTGTCTTTCCATCAAAACGACGCTTTGGTAAGTACAAATTTTGGGTTATTAGTGGTTGATTTAGCAAAAGAGGAAATCAGGGACAGCTACACTTCTATAGGCGAAGGTGGAACTGCAACAGCAGTTCTCTCAACTGCAATATTAAACGACTCGATATTTGCAAGTACTCCAACAGGTTTTCGTATTGCTCCATGGAACAGGCTTGTTAATCTTAATGATTATAATTTATGGCAAACTCGATTCCCAAATATAATTGCAGAACAACTTTGTACATTTAATAACAAAATATATTTCGCATTTGATAGTGCAGTTTATTTCTACAATAACGGAAATATTCAACCATTAAATAGCAATAAAAATGCTATTGCTCGAATATTTAAAAATTCAAATGGCCTCCATATTGTGAAACCTGGCGGCATTGAAAATATCGACGATAATGGCCAAAGTATAGAACCTATTAATTTAGTTGTCCATGCCACACAATTCACAGATGGGGTGTACTGGTTTTGCACAGGTGTAGGACCAGGTGTCATAAAGAAAGATCCCAACGGAGAAATAGCTTACATGCCAAATGGACCTGACAACCAATCGATTTTTAAAATGTCCAAGGGAGGAGAAACCTTAGTTTGCACTGGAGGTGGTTTAAGTAGTACATTCGGTAACGCTTACAATACTTCGGGGTATTATCTATTCCGAGATTTTCAGTGGAATAGCAATCCCCATATTCCTCAAATTCAGAACCTATATGATTTCACCTTTACTGCTTATTCCAAATGGAATCAGCACTATTTTATTTCAACGCATACCGGCGGGATTTTGGAGATATTCAATGGAATTGTAGTTGAACATATTAATCATACCAATTCAACACTAAAAAGAATTGGTGATACCAGTTTCATTCAAATTGGGGGTATCGCGATAGATGAAAATGGAAGACTTTGGGTAATAAATTATAATGCTGAAAAACCCCTACACATGCGAGATAATTCAGGAAATTGGAATTCTTTCGACCTACCCTATTCGAATATTACATCCTTAACTATTGACCAAAATAATAATAAATGGATGACAGTGGCCTCTGGGGGAGTTTTAGTATTTCATGAAGGAGAGTCCATTACATCAAAAGGAGATGATAGACAGCGGTTTTTAACCCAAAATAATGGATTAAATAGTAATGAAGTTTTATCTATTGCAGTTGATAAAAACAATTATGTTTGGCTCGGAAATTTGCAAGGGTTAAATGTATTTGCTGGCGGCGATATTTTCACCCAATCGAAAGTAGATCGATATATAATTGACCAAGATGGCAGTGTTGGCTACCTGATGGGCGAAGAAATCATTCAGGATATTTTGGTTGACGGGGGAAATAGGAAATGGTTTGCTACACAGAATGGATTATTCTGCATCGATGAATACGGTCAAAAAGTCATCCGCCATTTTACACCGGAAAACAGCCCTTTACTGAGTAATTTTGTAAAGTGTCTGGGCCAAATCACGTCCACAGGAGAAATCTTTATTGGAACCAATAAAGGAATTATTTCTTATCGTAATGATGCCGGAGAAGCAGATAATTCATTTGGTAAAATAGTTGTTTATCCAAACCCAGTTCCACCAAAATACGATGGATTAATTACCATTGAGGGATTAGCATTTAATGCTGAGATTAGAATTACAGATTTACAAGGTAAAGTAGTTTTTCAAGGGAAAGCAAACGGAAGTAAAGCTACATGGGATGGATTAAGGCTAAATGGAACTCGACCCAACAGCGGAGTTTATTTTGTTTTTGCAATAAACCAAGATGGCAGTGAAACGGCTATGGGTAAATTTATTTTTATTAAATAATAATATCCAACCCGTCATAAGCGAGATCAATACCCTTAGGCAAAGCTTCACATACTTCATCGTGAAACCCTATTTGGTGGCTCATATGAGTAAAATAGGTTTGCTTGGCACCTATGTCTTGGGCAATTTTCGTAGCCTCATCTAAGGTAAAATGTGATATATGGCTTTCTTTACGAAGCGCATTCAGTACGAGAATATCTACTCCAATTAATTTACTCTTTTCTTTTTCCGAAATGTAGTTTGCATCTGTGATATAGGCAAAATTGCCAATTCTAAAACCAAACACCGGGAGTTTATAATGCATTACTTGGATGGGAATAATTTCCACATCATGGAATTCAAAGGGTATATTTTCTATTAAATGAAATTCTAATTCAGGGATTCCAGGATACGGATTGTCCAAGAAAAAATAACTGTATTGCTGTTTAAATGAATTAAGTACGTTTTCAGAAAGATAAACGGGAATTCTTTTTTTCTTTCTAAAGTTAATTGGGCGAATATCATCTAAACCTGCAGTATGATCGCGATGTTCATGTGTAAATAAAATTGCATCAACATCTTGAATACCCGCCCTTATCATTTGATAACGAAAATCTGGTCCTGTATCGACCACCAGCTTTTTCCCGTTTACTTCAATAAAAATACTAGAGCGTAAGCGCTTATCTTTAGGGTTATCACTCAGACACACTGGACTATCACACCCGATTGGTGGAACTCCTTGTGATGTGCCAGTGCCTAAAAACGAAACGCGCATTTTAATTTTGAGAAAGGAATCCTTTCAAATTCATAATAATTCCTACCTCCATATTATTTACTTTCTTATCATCGGAAGCCCAAATACTTAACCAATCTAAGGCATGAATTACTTCAAAAATAGACTGTAAAGAAGCATCTTTTACTGGATACTCGTAAACATTATTTCCGAGATCCCGTAAAACACCTTTTACAAATTGGAAACGTTTAGTTACTCTATCATTTCCTTTACTATCTAAGAATATAAAGTTAGTGTCATGCTTTTCATAATAGCTTTCAATCATGTTATGATTAGCTTCCGGGATTACAGATACAAATCCCTCACCCTTGGCATTTTCTTGGATTTGCTGGCAAAACCTAATGGCAACAGCTTCATATGCCATATCAGTAACTACAACAAATTTTTGAGCAATTGTGGATTTAAAGCAATTATGAAGTGCTTTTCCTTGCTCTATCGCCGATTGAGGGTTCTGGAAGTAATTTTGAATCTTTGAAAGATCTGTGGACATATCCTTACCTATCAACTCTCCTAAAATCATTAATAGATTACCCAAAGCAAATCCTAAGGTCATTCGGGGTTGATATCCTGTTGCAATTGTATAAGTCGGGTAATTATTTTCCCTAGCTAAACTCAGCAACTTACCTCCAGCAGCCATACAGATTATGTCACATCCTCGTTTTTGAGCATCTGAAAACATGGTTAATGTTTCTTCCGTATTTCCTGAATAAGAGCAAAGTATTGCTAATGTTTTATTATTAGCATAACCTGGGAGAACATAATCAGAGTATCCTTCTACAGGTATAGGCATATCATTCCAGAAATATGACCGCGCAATTCTTCCTCCTATTCCACTTCCCCCTAAACCACCAATTACTACGTTATTATAATTACTAATATTTTTGTTATGCTTGCTATAGTTATTTAAAACATATTCAAATTGTTCTTGAAAATTCTCAAGCGATATTTCATGGGTTATTTCAGACATGAAACAAAAATACATTTACCCGAAAAGATTACCAATAGCAATTAACAAAAAAGGCCATCAAATGACGGCCTTTTTAAATATTTTTAAATAAGTAGATTTTTAACCTTTAAACCAAGGGAATTTATATCGGTAATCTTTAAGATTTCCAGCACCTCTAATAGCACCTTGAATTCTATTGAACATCATATTCACTTCTGCCTCTACATTTGTTTCAACTGGAGTATTATAGATAGAAGCAGGAACTTCAATTGTCTCTCCTTTTTTCATTCCAACTACAATACCTACACTGTTATCACCAATAATTGGCTTCGAAACAATACCAGGGGTTACTCCAAACGCAGCTCCAATCAATTTAGGTTCTCTACCTAACTGAGGAACCATAGCTTGGTTTGCACGAAAACCATCTAAATTTACGATATCTGCTTTTAACTCTTTAGCAGCAGCCTCTACATCTGCTTCAGATTTTATTGCAGCGGCTAATTTCTCAGCAGCAATTTTACCTTTCTTTAACTTTCGCACAATAGGCTCAATATCGCTTCTTACCATTTCAATAGTAGCATCTCCTTCATTTTTTACATTCTCAACTTTCACAACAACGTGCATATTGGGGAATGCAAAAATTTCAGAAACTTCATTCATTGTGCGTTCAGCATTGAATAACCAGAACTTAATACTTTGCATTGATGAAATTTCTTTTATGCCGCCAAGGTAAGTTTGATCTTCTGTAAAATCTGTTTCCACTCTTGGAACTAAACTCATTTTAGTTGAAGCATCGTCAAATGTTTCAGGTTTTTCTGGATTTACTTGGTTTTTAAATTTGCGGCTCGCTGTAGAAACAATTTCGATAGTTTCACTCCCAGGAAGAACTTCATAAGATTGCATTACGAATTTCATCTTATTGTAGTCAGGCCCTTCAACCATTTTCATTACATGAAATCCGAATTGAGTCTTGACAATTCCTACTTGTCCCGATTTGGCAGTCATACAGAATTCTTTGTATTCCGGTACGTAATTTTCTGTAGCAGGGTTAATCCAACCGTATGAACCTCCATTAGCAGATGATCCCTGATCAGTCGAATATTTTGGAGCAAGATCCTCAAATGATTGACCTTTCATAATCATTCCCATTACCTCATTGGCCTTAGCATTTGCCATTGCTGTATCTGTTATACTCTCACCATTTGGCAAGCTACCATTAAACGGAATCAAAATATGAGCAACTTTCACAACTGGAGTTGTATCTTCTGCTTCAAATACCTTCTGATATACAGAATATATACCTTTATCGTAGACAGGACCAATTACATCTCCTACTGTTGCGCCCCATAATGAATCTTTAACAATTGCGTCTTCAACTTTTTCGAGATCGGATCTACGAACAAAACCAATTGCACCTGTAGTATCAGGAGTCGCTTGTCTACCAATACTCTCGGCAAATCTAACTGCTTGATCTCTAGTATCTAAAGTATCTTGAGTAGATGCCGTGATTGGGAAGATTACATATTTTACTGATCGCTTATTTTGCTTGATCTTATACTTTGACTGATGTTCATCCAAATACGCTTGTAAGTCATCATCAGTGATTGTTACATCCTTGTCTGCAACATCAGCAATTTTTGTAACCACCATTTTACCAGTGATACTTTTCTGTGCTTTAACAAAATTATATTTTTCTTCAACCTTCGTTGTAAATACCTGAGATTTTGCAAAATAAAGTGAGTAGCGATTTCTTAATTCACTGCCGTTAAATTTTTCAATGAAAAACCCTAATAATGCTTTATAATCTTTATTAACTTTAGCATTTTGTCTTGCTTCTTCAACCTTATTTACATCATACTTACCGTTAGTTTGAAACAAAGGCATATTCGAAACAATCTCATTAGGGTGTTCTGGGCTATACATTGCAGCCTTGTCAAAATCTGATAAATAAATTCCAGATTTTTCAATCTCTTTATCCCAGATAGTAGTTTCTATTAAATCACGCCATGATTCCGAGATTATTTGATTTGAAGTTTTCTCGTCTAATTGAAATTCTGGGTTTTGGCTTCTGTAAACCCCAACTAATTGGTTCGAAATATCTATAAGCTCGGATTCGCGCAACTTCTCTCCACCAAATTCAGCGATTACATCTCTGTCTTCGTCTGTAGTGTTACTGCCATTGCGCCCTGTGAGCCAATCACCAACGATAAAAAGCACTAATGCAACTACAATTGCAACTGCTACCCAACCGGAATTTCTAAGTTTCTGTATAACTGCCATATATTTAGGTCTAATTTAAAGGGTTACAAAAATAGGACAAGGGCACTTATTCTGCAACCAAAAAATAGGTTTTGTTTTAATTCAGTCAGACCAATAATTAAGTTTAACCGATTTGTTTCGTCTACTAAGAATAAAAGTGGATGCCCCTGGAGGAATAATCTTCCTTGAAATAGCCACTTCAATTAACTCAAATTCACCAAATTCACTTCTATCTGCATGACCGTAATATTTTTGCATAATAGTTTTATTCCCCATTTTTAACTCAAATGTGCAGGAAGTTTCAAAAGGTATGCAGAGTGCTACCCATATAGAATCGGAGTCCCCGTTCGGGTTAACCGTTAGTGAAGGAGGAAATATCTTGCGATTCGGTTTATTCCCAAACCATTCTAAGATTAAAATCCCATTAGATTTCGATGTTGGATTAATGGAGGTTATTCCTGCAAATCCACCTTCATTTTGCACAGTAGAAAAGCTAATATAATCCCCCATAAAAGCCTTTTTACCAGGCAATGGAATGGGATCTAAGGTTAGATTTACATTCTTTTGAGGACATTTCTTTTTCAATACAGAAGTATAAACATGCGCAAACTTATTCGTCTGACTGTTCCTGGTGTCATACCAAATAACTCTAGGATAACCTAAACTTTTATCCATCTCCATGTAAGGCATAAATTGATCTCCACTACTTTTATCGTCATTTACTTTTATTGGGTCCGAAAAAGATTTACCATCTTTGGAATACAAATAATAAACATCCCAATCGCCAGTATAATTTTCCGTAGCATAGACAATGTATACTCGACCCTTTTTATCTAAGCAAATAAAAGGTAGTCCATTTGCTCTGGACATACCCGGTATTTCCGAATAGCTCCATCCTCCATGCATTCTGGCAAGAGGCTCATCTTTTCCCCAAGTTTTTCCTGCATCTAAACTACGATCTAGCCAAAGAGTATCGTTTCTAGACCAAACGCAGAGTAGTGTTCCGTCATATAATGATACCGTTACCGCACCCTCAGCCGTTTTATCATCATCTAAAGCATCACCGGATATATCTGAAATCGTTATTGGTTCAGAAAAGCTAGCTCCATGATCATTACTACTTACAAACTTAATTCTGGAACTATCCTCGCCGGCTGAACTCCCATACTTATCGAATTCTGTCCATGTCAAATAAATATTTCGATTAAACGGGCTTTCCAAATTTTCATCAACAGAAAACCATGGCTTATCTTGCATTTTATTTCCATTTTTACCGATACACTTCGAATGAAATTCGACGCCGTTAGTGGATCGTTCAAATACTATACAATCAAATTGTTCTGGCCATTTTTTATCAGGGTTTTTTGCTAAATGTGCTAAATATATTGAACCCTCTTTACTATTGTATATCACGGGATCTCCATAAAATCCTTGAACAGGATTTACCTTTACATTTAACCATTGTTTACCTCCGGTAAGTGAGTGAACAACACGATTGTTGTTAAAAGCTAACCAAATATCTTCACGGTCTGTAGGATTAAGAGAAATACTTATTTCTTCACCCGAAATTGCAGCCCCACCAAGAAAATAATTTTTTATTTGTGCGTTTACTGTGGTACACACAAAAAAAAGACACCATGCAATGATCCGCATGGTGTCAAATATAATTAAATATAAATTTTATACGTTTTCCTTTGAAGCCAACCAACGTTCAGCATCTAATGCAGCCATACAACCAGACCCTGCTGCTGTTACTGCTTGACGGTAAATTTTGTCTTGTGCATCTCCAGAACAGAATACTCCTTCGATATTTGTACGGCTGGAGCCTTTTTCTGTAATGATATAGCCTTGCTCGTCCATGTCTAAGTACGGTTTGAAGATTTCCGTATTTGGAGTATGACCAATGGCAACAAAGAATCCAGTGATAGATAACTCCCGTTTTTCTCCCGTTTGATTATTAAACACTCTCACACCTTCTACAACTTTGTCGCCTAACACTTCATCAGTTTCAGTATTAAAAAGCACTTCAATATTTGGTGTATTTAGTACTCTATGTTGCATGGCTTTCGAAGCCCTAAACTCATTTTTTCTTACCAACATATAAACCTTGTTACAGATTTTAGATAAATAAGTTGCTTCCTCACATGCAGTATCCCCCGCACCTACAATTGCAACATCCTGCTTTCTGTAAAAGAAACCATCACAAACTGCACAGGCGCTTACCCCACTACCATTTAATCGTTGTTCAGAAGGAAGATTCAACCATTTCGCCGAAGCTCCTGTGGAAATAATAACCGATTTCGCCTCAATTTTGTGAGATCCATCAACTGTAACTATTTGTGGACCACCATTTTTGAATTCAACAGAAGTAACTAGTCCAAAACGTACATCTGCTCCTAAACGAACGGACTGTTTTTTAAAGTTCTCCATCATTTCTGGACCCATAATTCCATCAGGATATCCTGGATAATTTTCCACGTCTGTTGTAATAGTCAATTGACCACCAGGTTGCAGACCTTCATAAACTACTGGTTTCATATCCGCACGGGCTGCATAAATAGCGGCTGTGTAACCCGCAGGACCACTTCCGATAATCAAACACTCTACTTTTTCTATATTCTCACTCATTTTTTAATATTCTACAAAATTAAGTCCTATTATGAATTGATTTGGTGATTAGACTCACAAATTATCCCTGATTAATGAACACTCAATAATTCTCTATACTTAGGTAGAGTCCATTCGGTATCATCGCACAGGCGTTCTATTCCGTCGCAAACCTCTCTTAATTGCTCGAAGTATGGACGAACTTGCTCATTATATTGAATAGCTCTCTCCTTTGCTCCTTCAATCTCAACAACTCGTTCATTTGCTGCTTCCATATCACCATTCAACTTTTGAGCCGTATTAATTAACATCCCTAATTCTTTTACAAGCTCAAGCTGGGCGTTAAATGTATCTTCATTAAGTCCTATTTGTTTTAACTGAGAAATATTTTGGGAAATTTTACTTTGGTAACGAATACCTGCAGGAATAATCATATTTTGAACCATTTCATTTAGAATTTTCGCTTCTATCTCCAAACTCAATACATAGTTCTCGTATCTAATCTCAGTGCGAGCTTCTATTTCCTTAATAGAAAAGATCTTATTTTGGGTAAATAATTCAACACTTTTTGTTTCTAGATAAGACGCTAATGCCTCTGGTGTATTCTTGATATTGTTTAATCCACGTGATAACGCTTCTTTAACCCACTCATCACTATAACCATTACCACCGAATAGAATTTTTTTAGATAATATCAACTCATCTCTCAATATTTCCTCAATGATATCCTCCTTGCTTACACCTGTATTTGCTGCTATTTTTGCATCTACATGGTTCTTAAATTTGACTAATTGATTTCCAACAATAGCGTTTAATACCACCATTGGAGAAGCGCAATTATCGGAACTACCAACGGCTCTAAACTCAAATTTATTTCCAGTAAATGCAAATGGAGAAGTTCTGTTTCGATCCGTATTATCAAGTAGAATTTCAGGGATATTTGGTATATGAATGGACTTTTGACCATGGTCTGAGTCTGAGTCTATATTATGTTCGAAATCATCCAGTATTTTACCAAGTGTATCTCCTATAAACACACTCATAATTGCAGGTGGTGCCTCATTTGCACCCAATCGATGATCATTTCCTGCGGTTGCAATTGATGCTCTCAACAAATCTGCATTATCATATACAGCTTTAATTACATTAATAAAAAACGTTAAAAATTGAAGATTCTGTTTCGGAGAGTTTCCCGGCGAAAGTAAATTCACACCCGTATTAGTTACTAAACTCCAATTATTATGCTTTCCACTTCCATTTATTCCCTTGTAAGGCTTTTCATGAAGCAATACTCTATATCCATGTTGTTGAGCTACCGCTTGCATCACATCCATTAACAAAGTATTATGATCCACAGCAAGATTTAAACTCTCAAATTGTGGTGCACATTCAAATTGTGCTGGTGCTACCTCATTGTGTCTTGTTCTTAAGGGGATCCCTAAACGATGAGCCTGTTGCTCGAAATCATTCATAAATGACTGAACATTAGTTGGAATTGAACCAAAATAATGGTCATCCATTTGTTGTCCTTTGGCTGGAGCGTGGCCGACTAAGGTACGTCCGGCATGCATTAAGTCAGGACGCAGTTGGAAAAGATCTTCTTTCACCAAGAAATACTCTTGCTCTACTCCAAGAGAAACTGAGCAGTCGCTTACATTTTCATCAAAATATTGACACACATCGGTAGCTGCTTTTCTAACAAATGCCAATGTCTTAAGTAAAGGCGCTTTGTAATCTAAGGCCTCACCTGTGTACGAGACAAAAATTGTTGGTATACAAAGTGTTCGAATTCCACCCTTCTCAATAATAAACGCCGGAGAACTTGGATCCCAAGCAGTATAACCACGAGCTTCAAATGTGTTTCTTATTCCTCCACTAGGAAATGAACTGGCATCCGGCTCTTGCTGTGCTAAAGACTTCCCGCTAAAAATTTCAATCCCTGAATCTACTCCGGTTGGTTCAAAAAAACTATCGTGCTTTTCAGCCGTTGTACCACGCAGCGGTTGAAACCAGTGCGTATAATGAGTAGCCCCAAGGTTAAGTGCCCATTCCTTCATACCACTAGCTATTTCATCAGCCGAATTCCTATGAATAGCATGACCTTCGTTTACTGCTTTATGAATTTCATCGATTGCAGATTTCGATAAATAACCTTGTTGTGCATTTGGTCCAAAAACCAGTTCACCGTAATAAGATGAAATACCGTTCTTGTTGTTTTCAGATTGTGATCTAGAAGTGGATGATCTTTGTGCTTGACTCATGTTGTTTTGTGAATTCGTAATTAATATTTACAAATTTACTTTTAGCATATGAGTTTGAACGAATTTTTCGTTTACTTTTAATTCAAAACCTTTCAACAAGTGTCAACATAACACTTACAAAGGCTTTGCCTGTAATATTTGGGAGTTTTCAACATATATAAACATTACATTACCAAATTTTCAAATTTATCCCCAAAATACAAACGTTGTTCTTAAATTCGCTTCCTAATAAGCAGATGGGAGAAACGAGAATTGACAAATTTACCCCAGCAGGAGTATTAATAACACTTGGTATTATATTTGGTGATATAGGAACTTCCCCTCTTTATGTGATGAACGCTATTGTCGGGACTAAGGCAATTAATGAAACTTTAGTTCTTGGCGGGATTTCGGCGGTTTTCTGGACTTTGACGATACAAACTACATTAAAATATGTAGTAATGGTTCTCCGCGCGGATAACAAAGGTGAAGGTGGAATTTTTTCATTGTATAGCTTATTAAGAAGGCGCTATCCATATTTAGTAGTGGGAACTATGATTGGTGGTGCAATGCTCTTGGCAGATTGTATTATCACGCCGCCGATTTCAGTTTCATCAGCTGTAGAAGGTTTGAGAAATATTAATCCTGAAAATGGGTACAGTATAGATTGGAGTAATATTCAAACTGTACCTATTGTTATTAGTATATTATTGGCAATTTTCTTATTTCAAAGAGTGGGGACCAACTCCGTAGGAAAATTCTTTGGGCCCGTTATGACCGTTTGGTTTGTTATGTTAGCCATCTTAGGGGTGGGTCAAATTATTCATCATCCAGAGGTATTAAAAGCATTAAATCCTATTTGGGTTTGGCGTTTCCTCAATATGAGTCCTGATGCATATTTATTACTGGGTGCTGTATTTTTGTGTACTACCGGAGCAGAGGCACTATATAGTGATTTGGGACACTGTGGAAAGCAAAATATCCGAGTATCTTGGGCATTTGTTAAAACCTCCTTGGTATTGAATTACTTCGGACAAGGTGCATGGCTGATGAGTAAAACTGGAGAGCAATTAGTTGATGCCAGAACATTTTATGGAATTATGCCAGAATGGTTCTTGCCTTTTGGAATTTCAATAGCAACATTGGCGGCAATCATAGCATCACAAGCAGTTATAACTGGTTCTTACACATTAGCATCAGAAGCAATCCGTTTGCACTTTTTACCAAAATTTACGGTAAAATTCACATCAACTATAAAAGGTCAAATCTATATTCCAGCAGTTAACAATGCTCTTTTATTTGGTACTATTGCTATTACTTTGGCATTCCGTGAATCCATTGCCATGGAAGCTGCATATGGTTTAGCTATTTCATTGAGCTTTTTGATGACTAGTACCCTGCTTACTTATTACTTGAGAGTAAAAAATTGGCCTATCCCAATAATTGCGTTGATTATGCTCGGTTTATTTACTGTTGAAATAGCATTCTTAACAGCAAACTTATCCAAACTAATGGAAGGTGGTTGGGTAGTACTCCTTATTGGTGCTATCATGATTGCTATAATGTACGTGAGCTTTAGAAGCGGTAGGATTAAGCAACAAATGGTAGCGACTGAAAAACTAACAAATTATAGAACACAGCTTCGCAGCTTAAGCGAAGACACTACTCTACCCAAATTTGCTACTCACTTAATTTACCTAAGTAAGGCACCTCTAGATGATGAAGCCGAATCTCTCCTTTTTTATTCAATCTTACAAAAACGACCTAAACGAGCTGATTTCTATTGGTTTGTGTATGTTGAAGTGACCGACGAACCTTACACATCTGAATACAAAGTATCGGTAATTGAAAAAAATGATATTTATAAGGTTCGATTTAGACTAGGTTTTAGAATGCAACCCAAAATTAATTTGTATTTGAGAAACGTTATCTCTGAAATGGTTCAAAACAAAGAAATAGATCTTGAACCATATTACCATGGATTCTCAAAGCATCATCAAATCGGTGATTTCCGATTTGTACTGGTGGAAGAAGAAATGAGTGCTGAAAATGAACTCCCTATTTTAGACACACTTGTTATGGATGCTTATGGGTATTTAAAAACCTTGGCCGGTAAGCCAGAAAAATGGTTTGGATTAGATGGTAGCGTGGTAACTAAGGAGTTCGTGCCTATTGTTATTACACCTAGAACTGATATAAAATTAAAAAGATTATCCTAAATGATTAAAATTATATTTACCATATTCCTTGGATTTGGGGTTATAGGACAAACATTTTCTCAAGATTATAATTGGGATGAGTTGTATACTAATCGTGCATTGCGCATGAAGTTCAACAAGAATTACAAATACAGTACAGACGGAAAAAATTTAATCCGTAAACATGCTACAAAAACCCGCTGGTGGATTAACTCTTGTGATCCTACTAAAAATACTTCCAATGGAGGGCATGAAGATTCTCTTGAAGTTCTATTTGACTCAAAGTGGTTTGGAGATAGTATGGATGCTGGGTTTAACTATTCATTTTCAAAAGACGGCAACTACTTATTATTATTAAAGAATCCTGAATTTATATACAGACACAGCTATTCAAGTGAAATAGAAGTATATAATCTACAAAGTAGAACCTATCAATCTATTCCTGGGAGAGTAATGTATCCTGAGCTCAGTCCAAACAATGAATGGTTGGCTTATGTGAGAGATAACAACTTGTTTATATTTCATCTGGCAACAAATAAAGAAACGGCGATTACAAATACTGGAGAGAAAAACAAGATTATCAACGGTGCTGTAGATTGGGTATATGAGGAAGAGTTCTCAATGAGTAAGGGCTATGAATGGAGTACTGAAGGAAACTTTATTGCTTTTTATATTTTTGACGAATCAAATGTGAAGCAATTCTCAATGGATATATTCAAAGATTTATATCCTCAACAAGAAGTTTGGAAATACCCCAAGGCAGGGGAAGATAATTCTACCGTTTCCGTAGGTATTTACAATATCAAAGAGCAGTCCTTAGAGATCCCAAACCTAGGACAAGAAAATGATCAATACTTGCCGAGAATTCAATGGTTACAAGATGATATTAAACTTTCTATCCAACGATTAAACAGACACCAAAATAACTGGGAGGTCATACTTTGGGATTGGAAAAATAAAAAACCAGAAGTAATTATTGAGGAATCGGACAACACTTATGTAGAAGTAAATAACGAATTTACACTAATACCCAATTGTTCAGAATTCCTTTTTACGAGCGAAAAAAGTGGTTATAATCATTTATACTCTTTTGACTATAAGAAGAAAAAAATCAAACAAATTACACAAGGAGACTGGCAGGTAAATAACATATTGGGATACAATCCGTTAACAGAAAAAATTTATTACACCTCAACTGAACACAGTACAGTAGCTGACAGGTTATTTGAGATTTCTTTAAGTGGTAAAAGTAAACAGCTGGTTATTGATAATGCAAGCGATGGTAACCAAAGTGTATCAGCATCTTCAAATGCAGTTTGGATGCAAGTAAACGTTAGCAATTTTTCTCATAATCCAACTGCTGAAAAATATATTATTAAAAATGGTATAGTTGTAAATAAGGAAATAGATAAGGACTATATTGACACAATAAAGGGAAAAAATCCAGGAAAAGTTGAATTCTCTGAGTTGAATTTTTATGATGATAACAAAGAGATGTATTCTTTAAATTACTGGATGATGTATCCTAGTGGGTTCGACTCCACAAAAAAATACCCTTTGTTGATGTATGTGTATGGTGGACCTGGTAATAGTGTTTGTAGAAATTCAGCAAGCGGTTATTTTCATTGGTATCAGCATTTGGCTTCACAAGGGTATATCATTGCTTGTGTAGATAACCGAGGAACGGGAAATAAGGGTTCAAAGTTTAAAAAATCAACATACCTAAACCTGGGTAAGTTAGAACACATAGATCAAACGAAGGCTGCAGTATTATTAGGTAAGTTAAATTATATAGATAGCTCTAGAATTGGTATTTGGGGTTGGAGTTTTGGTGGTTATATGAGTAGTTTATGTATTTCGAAAAGTCCTAATACTTTCAAGACTGCTATTGCTGTAGCACCCGTAACTCACTGGAAATTCTACGATAATATTTATACTGAACGCTATTTACGGACACCTCAAGAAAACCCCAAAGGATATGAAGATAATTCCCCATTAAACTTTGTAGAAGGGATAAAAGGAAATTATTTAATTGTCCATGGTACCGCAGACGACAATGTACACTTTCAAAATGGTGTTGAAATGATTAATTCAATGATTGCTAAAAGAGTGTCATTTGATAGTGAAATATATCCAAATCGAGCGCATGGAATATCAGATTTGAATGCAAGATTACATTTATTTGATCGTTTAACCCGCTACATAAAATCAAACCTTTAAGGTTTAATTGTTGTTTAGATATTATGAATTTAGAAATAGGAAATAAAGCCCCAGATTTTTCATCTCCAAATCAAAAAGGAGAAACTAAAACTTTAGCAGATTATAGTGGTAAAAAATTGGTATTATACTTTTATCCAAAGGATGATACCCCAGGATGTAATGCTGAAGCTTGCAACTTAAGAGATAATTACAGCGAATTGTTAAATCAAGGATTTGAAATACTCGGTGTAAGTCCAGATAATGAGGTAAAACATCAAAAATTCATTGATAAATACGAGTTACCCTTTGATTTACTTGCTGATGTAGATCACAATATTGCTGAGGCATATGGAGTTTGGGTGGAAAAAAACATGTATGGAAGAAAATACATGGGTATTGCACGCACCACCTTCATCATTGATGAGTCAGGTAATATTGAAGAAATAATTTCCAAGGTAAAAACTAAAGAACATAGCAGTCAAATTCTTAAATAAATCAATTTGTCTACCCCAGATAACAGAAAACAAATAGCCGTAATTGGTAATGGAAGTTGGGCCACTGCATTAGTTAAAATTTTAACTGAGCACCCTGAGGTTTATATTCATTGGTGGATGCGTGATTCTGAAACCGCTAGTTATATTTCAGAAAGACACCACAATCCTAAATACCTTTCATCAGTTGAGCTTCACCCTGAACATTTTGAAGTTCATACGAATATGCAAGAGGCAATTGATTCTGCAGAAATTATACTTTTTGCAGTTCCTAGTGCATTTTTACACCACTCCATTGGTAATACAAAACTCTCAATTGATAAAACTTACATAACAGCAATTAAAGGAATTGAGCCTAAGACGAAATCTGTAGTTGCCGGATATTTAAATGAAGAACACGGCATCCCAATGGAAAAGATTGTTTTAATCTCGGGACCTTGTCATGCCGAGGAAGTAGCTTGGGAAAAATTAAGTTATCTGACCGTAAGTTCACTAGATGAAGCCCAAACTAAAGAAATTGCGGAATTAATAAGCTGTAAATTTATTATAGTATCACAAACAAAGGATTTAATTGGTGCAGAATATGCCAGCGTTTTGAAAAATATTTATGCTATTGGAGCAGGTATTGCTCATGGCTTAGGATATGGCGATAATTTCCTGGCGGTTTATGTATCAGCAGCAATTCGAGAGATGAGGCATTTCTTGCACGATATTCATCAAGAAAACAGAGATGTAAAAGAAGCAGCTTATTTGGGTGACTTATTAGTTACCTGTTATTCGCAATTTTCTAGGAATCGATCTTTTGGCAATATGTTAGGTAAAGGATATTCAGTTAAAAGTGCCCAGTTAGAAATGAATATGGTTGCTGAGGGATATTATGCTACCGATTTAATTTGGGATATTAAAAACCTAGAAGGAATTGAAATGCCCATTGTAAATGCCATTCATGAGGTTGTGTATCAAAAAAAGAGTGCCAGAAAAATATTTTTAAATCTTGCAGAAAATCATCTTTCTTAAAACATTTTAGCAACGATTTTGTATTTATACACATATGACGTTTAAGATTTACACGCGTAAAGGAGATGATGGGAAAACTGCTCTTATCGGAGGCGATAGAGTTTCAAAGCATCATATTCGCGTAGAGAGTTACGGAACAGTTGATGAATTAAATAGCCAAGTAGGTTTGGTTCGTAGCTTTCTTCATCAAACCGAAGAAGAGGCGATATTGGCAGATGTTCAGAACAATTTATTTACTATCGGGTCTTATTTAGCGTCATCACCTAAAAGTAATTTTTCTTTACCTGAATTTCAGGAAGAAAGCATTAAAAAGCTAGAAGATGAAATAGACAGACTATCTGGACAACTTCCTGAATTACGGAACTTTATTCTTCCAGGTGCTACTCAACAAGGAGCACACTGTCATGTTGCACGTTGCGTATGTAGGAGGGCGGAAAGATTAAGCGTGCAGTTGAGTGACATTGAGGAGATTCCTACCTTTATTATAAAATATTTAAATCGCCTTTCCGATTATTTATTTACTCTTAGCAGATTTTTAGATCAAAAGTTTGGTGGAAGAGAAATACCATGGATTCCATCGAAATAGAAAAATATTTTTTGCAGGAATAAACAAAATTAATTTTAAATTTGTTTAAACAAATAAACTAAACAACTTATATGAAAAAGTCAATTTATTATTTAGGATCAGCTTTAATGGCGGTAGCTATTGCAAGCTGTGGGAGCAATGCAACTGAAGCTGGTGATGCTCAGGATGCTGCAACGGGATCAGAAGCTGCGGTTACTTACAATGTAGATGGCACTTCTGTGGTAAAATGGAAAGGTTCAAAAATATTTGAAGTGGGAGAACATGCAGGAACTATCAATGTAACCGAAGGTTCTTTATCTGTAGAAGGTGGAAACATCACCGCAGGTAACTTCACAATGGACATGAATACTTTAGCATGTACTGATGATATGCCAGAAGATAAGACTGCCTATCTAATTGGTCATTTGCGCGGGGAAGAGTTCTTTTTGGTAGATAGTTTCCCTACAGCAAAATTTGAAGTAACGGGATGCGAAGCTAAGGCTGAGGGTGATAATACTCATGTTATGAGCGGAAATTTAACTATCAAAGATGTAATGAAGAATATTTCATTCCCTGCAAAAGTGACAGTGAGTGAGAAAAATGTAACTGCATCTGGTAGTGTAACAATTAATCGTTTAGATTGGAACGTTATGTACGACAACGACGAAATTGAAATGATGTCTACTGTTGAAGGATGGGAAGCAAAAGTAAAAAACGGAGTAGTAGGAAAAGATGTTGAAATTGGGATTGAGATCTCGGCATCAAAATAATCTACAGCTACTTCAATAAAAAAACCGGCCTAGGCCGGTTTTTTCTTTTTTTACAAGGAATAAATTTATGCAAAACGATTTCCTACCCACACAAACCTCCTGTTAACAAAAAGGGAGTCAGTGAAGGTAGCATTTCCACTAGGATTTCCTCCAGTAACATGGAAATCCGAAAATGCAGCATGCTGATTTACAAAAGCTGCACCGGTAAAATTAAAACTTACTGGCACGAACGCATTATTCATAGTCTCTTCCACTCGTGATTGATAGTCTTCATTAGTAGTATAGCATGAGCAAGTAATCGCTCCTTTAGATTTACCCAGTTCTTCAGCTAAATTTAAACTTTGCTCATGGGAATCGGTTTTAACTATAAATAATAATGGGCCAAAGCATTCCTCTTTCCATTGTGAATCTGACGCATCAACACCAATTACCATTGGAATGACCATGCGAGCTTCAGGAAATTCAGGATTAACTTGATCTACTGTAACTGTTGAAACACTATTGTCTTTTGCTACAGTTTCTACTCGTTTTTTTGTGAGGTCATTTTGAATTGCACCTAGGGTATATGGTCCCATCTTGGGATTATCGGCTAAACCTTTAATTGATACTTGTATGCCGGCAACCACCTCATCATAAGTTAAATTACCGTCTGCAGTTTTAATGCCATCCTTTGAAACAAAAATATTTTGAGGTGCCGTACACATTTGTCCACTATACAAACTTGCGCTAAATGCAATATTTCCAAAAACCGCCTTTGGGTCATTCACACTTTGAAGAATCAATGAATTAACGCCTGCTTTCTCTGTAAATACAGTTTTATTTGGTAATGATTCAATATATTCGCCAAATTGAGAACCACCGGTATAATCAATTAATTGAACCGCTGAATTTTCAGCTAAATCTTTTGTTATTGGATTACTAATCACGTCAGGTGCCAATTGTACAATTGTTTGAGCCAAGCCATAACTTGCAAATACTTTTTGCATTTCAGCAATTACTATAGCAATTGGCAAAATACTCTTAGGATGTGGCTTGACAATAACTGCATTACCTACAATTAAATTTGCAAAAACACCTGGAACCGTATTCCATGTAGGAAATGTACTGCAACCTATTACCAATCCAATACCTTTAGAAATAGGTTTGAAATTTTTATTAATTTTCAAATCAAATTTCCCCATATTCTTTACCCATTCGACATTAGAATCGTAACGAGTTAATTCATGATAACCCAGAGCGATAGACTCTAGCGCCCTATCATTTGCATGCGGACCACTCGCTTGAAAACTCATCACAAAACTCTGACCGGTAGTGTGCATAGTAGCATAAGCCAATTCAAAGAATTTTTCTTTTACAGCATCCAGACTTTCCAATAATATTTCTGCCCTTTTAGCAACGCTTATATTTTTCCATGAATTATGCGAATGGGTAGCATTATTAATTAGATTATCCACGGAAAACTTTGGGTAATCTACTCCTAACCCAACTTGCATATAAGGAGAAACTTCCTCGCCTATTCTTCCTTCGCATCCTTCATCATAAAGCCCAGGAAAAGGTTCATTCAATTGTTTTTGAAAGGCTTCCAACCCTTTTGCATTTGCATCTTCTGCATACGCTCTTGGGTTTTCTGGATAGGCCGTATAAAATTTCCTCGTCTGCAATGCCTTGATTGCCTCTTGTATTCTTTCTTGAGCGTTCATATTAAGCTTGTCCCGTTTGGCCCCCAAAATTCAATGGTATTGATGGATTTTGATGATCATCAATATCTATTTCCCCAAAATTTTCTTCAAACCTTCTTACATTATCTCCTAATGCCATCAATAATCTCTTTGCATGCTGTGGAGCTAATATGATTCTACTTTTTACTTTACCTTTAGGAATCCCAGGCATCATTCTAACATAATCTAAAATAAACTCAGAATTACTGTGCGTAATAATAGCAAAATTTGAATACGTTCCTTCTGCTATTTCTTCGGGAAGTTCGATATCGAATGAGTTAGGATTTTCCGGATTTTTTTCTGTTGACATGATACAAATTTACTTAGAGGTTTATATTATTCCGAATCATTTACACATATTACCGATATTTCTACAAGAGCATCCTTTGGTAAACGACTAACTTCTACAGTTTCACGCGCAGGAAATACAACTTTGAACCATTTTGAATACTCATCGTTTACCTTAGGGAAATCATTCATATCTTTCAGAAAGATACTCGACTTTACAATGTTAGAAGTAGTCAAATTTTCTTCAACTAATAAAGCAGTAATATTTTTCATTACTTGTTGAGTTTGCAATACCACATCCGTTTCGGATACAAATTCACCTGACTCCGGATCTAATCCAATCTGACCAGAAAAATAATAGGTATTATTTACCCTTACGGCTTGTGAGTATGGGCCAATAGGTTCAGGAGCGTTTTCAGAAAAAATAGTTTCTCTCATATTCTTTGATGTATTTTTGTTCTCACATGAAGATAGCAGTAATAGGTTCACGAAAAAAATTAAGCTCCATGAAGGGCAAATTGCAATCTGTCGGAGGAGTTTCATATCTGCAAGATACAGATACCACATCAAAATTCGACGTTATCATTGATTTAGATTTTGATGATAATAATTTTCATCGAATAGAATACTACCATACACTTACTACAGGTATACTTTTAATAAGTGCAAACCTTAAAGTCATCGAGGAGTCTTTTGATAAGAGAAATAATATAAAAGTGTTTGGGATCTGTACTTTCCCACATCTTTTAGAAAGGGACCGAATGGAGCTATCAAACCCTTTTAATTATTCAACAACCGAAGTTGAAGAAATTGCTAAATCAATTGGATATGAAAAAATTGAGTGGGTACAAAGTCGAGTTGGATTTATTACTCCTCGCGTATTATGTATGATTATCAATGAAGCATATTTTACTGTTCAAGAAGGGACTGCCATTAAAGAGGATATTGATACAGCTATGAAACTTGGAACTAATTACCCGAAAGGACCGTTCGAGTTCTTAGAATTGTTTGGAATTGAATTAGTTTACCAACAGCTGTTAGCCCTATATAAAGATACTCACGAGGAGCGTTACAAAATTTGTTCCTTATTGAAACAAGAGTATTTACAAGAGTAAAACCTTACACCATTATAAAAAAAGAAGGCTCCCGAGGGAGCCTTTCTTTTGGTATCACTATGATTAATCTAAACTAGATTCTTAGTTTTGGATGTGAAGCTTGCGAGTGATTTCTTTCTCACCATTGCTTACTTTCACCAAGTACATGCCGTTGCTCATTGCGCTTGCATCTACCTGTACCATGCTTGTTCCTACGTTCTCCATTACCTTAACTAACTGGCCGCTCATTGTGCGTACCTCGATAGTTACATTCTTACCGAATACA
>JAURNR010000010.1 GCA_030830065.1 Bacteroidota bacterium
ATCCTTAAATCTCCATTCATTAAAGCAACACCGGCGCTATCATATCCTCTATATTCTAAACGCTTTAACCCTTTTACAACAATGTCAAAGGCTTCTCGATGCCCTATGTATGCAACAATTCCACACATAAATTATTTATATTCCAAAAGCAGCTTTCACCGCATCTACTGCGTTAAGTTCTTCCCATGGGAATAACTTAACCTCAACTTTTTTACCGTCAAACTCTTTCGCAACTACTTCACACTCTCTTCCCATGTGTCCGTAGGCAGCAGTTTCCAAATAGATTGGCGTTCTAAGATTAAATCTATTTTCAATATAATAAGGACGCAAGTCAAACTCCGACATATTCATAATTTTTGCAGCAATTTCACCATCGGCAAGATTAACCTTCGCCGTACCATAAGTATCAACAAATAAACCTACTGGTTTTGCAACACCAATTGCATAACTGACCTGAACCAATGCACGATCGCAAAGACCCGCAGCTACAATATTCTTGGCAATATGGCGTGTAGCATAAGCTGCACTTCTATCCACTTTACTAGGGTCCTTTCCTGAGAAAGCTCCACCACCATGTGCACCATGACCTCCATAGGTATCGACAATTATTTTTCTACCTGTTAAACCAGTATCGCCGTGTGGACCACCAATAACAAACTTACCAGTTGGATTAATGTGGTATGTAATATTATCGTTAAAAAGGGCACGTAAATCTTCATCTAATTTAGCAATTACACGTGGCATCAACATCGTTCTTAAATCATGATCAATTTTAGCTAAAATTTCATCGTCTACTTTTTGCTGTGCTTCTTTTGAATCGTTAGATGGTTTTATAAAATCATCATGCTGAGTAGAGATTACGATCGTATCAATTCTAACCGGTTTGTGATCATCAGAATATTCTAACGTAACCTGACTTTTTGCATCTGGTCTTAAATATTTAATTTCTGAATTTTCACGACGCATTTCTGCTAATTCTTGAAGTATAAGATGTGCCAACATAAGTGAAAGTGGCATCATGCTTTCTGTTTCATTAGTAGCATATCCGAACATCATACCCTGATCACCCGCACCTTGATCTTCCGGATTTGAACGTTCTACTCCCTGATTAATATCGGGGCTTTGCTCATGAATTGCGCTCAAAACACCGCAACTTGCTGAATCAAACATGTATTCACTTTTAGTATACCCAATTTTTGCAATTACTCCACGAGCTATTTTTTGCACGTCCAAATTGGCTTTGGATTTAACTTCTCCAGCTAATACTACTTGACCTGTAGTTACCAGAGTTTCACAAGCTACTTTACTACTTGGATCACTTGCCAAAAAGTGATCTATCAATGCATCCGAAATTTGATCGGCTACTTTATCAGGATGTCCTTCGGAAACGGACTCAGATGTAAAATAATAAGACATATCTATTTAATTCCTTCAAATATACAAAGCATCCAACGAATTAGTAGATTCTTTTAATGAAATACACCAATCATATTTCAGTTTTACCATTCAAAACACAAACGACACAATCAATCTGTTTTCAGTACCTTTGTACTTATGTTCGATTCGTTACAGAGCAGATTAGAAAAAGCATTCAAAACACTTAAAGGGCACAACCGGATTACAGATCAAAATGTGGCCGAAACTGTTAAAGAGATTCGTCGCGCATTAATTGCTGCCGACGTTAACTTTAAAGTTGCAAAACAGGTTACTGACCAAATACTTGAAAAAGCAAAAGGAGCAGAAGTAATACGCTCAGTTTCTCCAGGTCAAATGCTAACAAAAATTGTCAATGATGAATTAGTTGAACTTCTTGGTGGAAAAAATGAGCCAATACATTTAAAAGGTTCACCGGCTGTTATTTTAATTGCCGGGTTACAAGGTTCTGGTAAAACAACATTTACTGGAAAATTAGCTCGACATTTAAAAACTCAAGGTAAAACCCCAATGGTTGTTGCCGGGGATGTATATCGCCCTGCTGCACGTGAACAGTTACGTGTATTATCTGAACAAGTTGAATCCGGATATTATTCAGAAGATGGAAATCAAAATCCTGTAGAAATTGCGAAAAATGCGGTAAAAGAAGCAAAAAATAAAAACTTCGATGTTTTAATTGTAGATACCGCCGGTCGTATCGCCATCGATAAAGAAATGATGGATGAAATTGCTTCTCTGAAGAAGGCATTAGCTCCTGCAGAAACTCTTTTTGTAGTTGACTCAATGACGGGTCAAGACGCAGTAAACACAGCAAAAGCATTTAATGATGTTCTTGACTTTACGGGAGTTGTATTAACCAAACTAGATGGAGATTCGAGAGGTGGTGCTGCTCTATCAATTAAATCTGTTGTAAATAAACCAATAAAATTTGCCTCCTCGGGTGAAAAAATGGACGCACTTGATGTATTCCATCCGGACCGATTAGCGAGTAGAATATTAGGCATGGGAGACGTGGTGAGTTTAGTGGAGAAAGCTCAAACCGTTATTGATGAAGAGGAGGCAGAAAAAGTTGCCAAGAAAATTGCTAAAAACAAATTCGATTTTGAAGATTTCCTTTCACAGTTGCAGCAAATTAAAAAAATGGGTAACATGAAAGACTTACTCGGAATGATACCAGGTGTGGGTAGTAAAATAAAGGATATGGATGTAGATGATGATGCCTTTAAAGGAATTGAATCTCTTATTCAATCCATGACACCTCAAGAGAGAGCAAAACCTGAATTGCTCAATGCGAGTAGAAAGCAAAGAATTGCGAATGGTAGCGGAAGGAGCATACAAGAACTGAACAAACTACTTACACAGTTCAATCAAATGCGCCAAATGATGAAAATGATGAACAAAAAAAGAGGAAGAATTCCTGGATTAATGTAATGAAATCTATATCTGAAATCCGTAAAGACTATCAAAAGGGTAGTTTAAACTTTCAAGAAACCCCAGAATTTCCAATCGATTTTTTTAAGCAGTGGTTAAACGCGGCTATAGAAAGTAAAGTTGAAGAACCAACTGCATTTACACTTAGTACTACTGATGATCATGGCGATCCAGTTTCTCGAGTTGTTTTGCTGAAAGAGGTAAATGAAAATGGTTTAATTTTCTTTACTAATTACCAAAGTCAAAAAGGGAAAAATATAGAAACTAACCACAATGTATATCTGAATTTTTTCTGGCCTGAACTTGAAAGACAAGTTCGAGTTAAAGGAATAGCACAAAAATTAGAGAGTGAGAAAAATGATGAATATTTCTATTCTAGACCTATTTCATCTCAGGCAAGCGCAATAATAAGTAATCAAAGTCAGACCATTGACGAATCTGAAGAGCTTCAATTAGCCGTTGATAAATTAGTTTCTGATCCAGAAAAAATAAAGCGTCCCGACAATTGGGGCGGATATTTAATCACACCAAATTATTTTGAATTTTGGCAAGGAAGACCTAGTAGAATTCATGATCGCCTTGCCTTCAATAAATTAGGTACCCGTTGGAAAAAAAGTAGATTATCACCATAAAAAAAGGAGGGCTAAACCCTCCTATTTTTTTGTTTTAGATTTTTTAGATTTTTTCTTAGGTTCGATAACTAACGGAGTTCTACTTGGTCTAGTTTTACCGAAAGTACCTTTGAAAATTTTACCTTTTTTTGTTTTTTTATCACCTTTTCCCATAATTAAAAATTGTTTTTATTTATTCATTGCCTCATCTGAGAAACTTTCCATCAAATCAGATGAAATTCCCGTAAAACTAAAACCACCATCGTGGAATAAATTCTGCATTGTTACCATACGTGTATAATCGGAGAATAGACTAACACAGTAATTTGCGCAATCTTCTCCATTAGCATTTCCTAAAGGACTCATTTTATCAGCATAATTAAAAAATGCATCAAAACCTCCAACCCCACTTCCAGCCGTAGTTTTCGTTGGGCTTTGTGATATTGTATTTACTCTTACTTTTTTTGCTTTACCGAAATGATATCCAAAACTCCTTGCAAAACTTTCTAACAAAGATTTAGCATCTGCCATTTCGCTGTAATCTGGAAATACTCTTTGTGCCGCTATATAAGATAAGCCTAAAATACTTCCCCATTCGTTCATAGCGTCTAACTTCCATAGTGATTGCATTAATCTGTGAAATGACATTGCAGAAATATCGAATGAAGTATGCATGTATTCATAGTTCAAATCAGTGTAAGGATTTTTCTTACGAACGTTTAAACTCATTCCTACGCTGTGTAATACAAAATCTAATTTACCTCCAAGGGCATTAGTAGATTCTTGAATAAGATTTTCTAAATCTTCCATTTTAGTGACATCCGCATAAATTAACGGTGCTCCTAATTTTTCTGCTAACTCAGCGGTTTGCCCTACTCTTGCGGCAACAGGCGCATTAGTTAATACTATTTGTGCACCTTCAGCATGACAAAGTTCAGCAACCTTCCACGCTATAGATGCATCGTTTAGGGCTCCAAATATGATCCCTTTTTTGCCTTCTAAAAGTTTATGCGAATTCATAAGTTATTGGCAAAATTAACTATTTCTTTTCTTAAAGCAGGTTTTCAATTTTGAAACACTTGCATTTTGTAGACATACATTTATCTAATTATTTATAAATTCGTAATAATACCAAATCATTCAAGCATGAAAAAAATATTACAAAATCTACTATTGATGTTAGGAATTTTATTAATCACTCCAAATGTATGGAGTCAAAATAAATCATCTAGTATTAATAAAAGAAGCGCTTCTAACCCCACTCAATGTGCTTCAGATACAGTGACGTTTCCAAGTTATAGTGCCTCAGCATATAACTTAATTAATGCAAATAGTACTTTATCATTCGGACAATATTATGATGCTCCGCAAGATATAACCATTTCGGGATATCGATTTTATGCCGTTTTACCTTACGATACTACAACTGGTCGTATTACAGGTCATGTAACCTGTAGTATTTATGAAGCTGGTCAAGATTCTTTGCCTACGGGTAATCCACTCAGATCCAAAACTGTACAAATTGATACGGTGATGGGAACACTGTTTTTAAATCGTATGGAGCACGATGTGGTTTTCGATAGTGCCATAACAATGAACAAAGGTTACGTTTTGGTATTATCAGTAGATACTGTGGGGTATAATATAAGTACTGTATCAAACTCATGGGCAAATGGTGACGGTGAACTTAGAAATTTGAGTTGTGCTTATTTAAATGGAAAATGGTATCGTGGTTTATCACTCAATGTGTCTGGAACTCCTTTTGATTGCCATATGCAGTTTTATCCATTTGTTTCATACAAATTCGCTACTGATTTTAATGTTACATCAGATTGTTACGTATTACTAGACACGCTTCAATTCCAAAACTTATCCTCCAATAGCGTAGTGGGAAGTATATTCTATAATTCCTACATGTATTACGCAAGTTCTGGTTTTGATGATTTTTGTCATGACTGGCAATATAATGGAAATATTAACCAACTAAATAGTGTAGATGGAGCCTTTAAACCTGCCACCAAATCAAATGTAAATGTTTCATTACGATCATTTTTGGTGCAGTACACTTCTTCTCAGGTCTATTGTTATGACACCACCGATAAGGTTAATTTCTTTAAACCAAGTACTCCAGGATTAACCCAGACACCACTTGGATGTATTGGAGATAGCTTGCAAATGACATCATCATCAGCTGCTGGAGATACACTGGAATGGTATTCTCAAACCAATTCAAGTATCCCTTTCTTTAAAGGCAATAGCTATACTATTCAAAATGTACAAAACCCAGATACTTTTGTTTTAAAGGCAGTAAATGGATCTTGTGTTTCGTCTAGAGATTATATCGCCTATGTGTCGGCAAGTAATTATCCTTCTCAAATCACTGTAACAAATGATTCAGTTTGTACCAATGCTAATGCAAATTTGTCTGCATCACCCGACTATGGAACTGCAATTTGGTATAGCTCACCATCAGGAGGAAATCCGGTGTTTATTGGTAACAACTACCAAACATCTGCACTTACAGCTGATACTACTTTATTTGTAACAGCTATGAATAATGGATGTTCTTATCAATCTGCACGTGTAATGGTCCAGGCATTTGTAGGAAGTTCATTCGCACCATCTGCACCTACAGGAGTGTCGGATACAACTATTTGTTACAACGGACAAACAACTACCATAGATTTAAGCGCTAGCACCTCATCAGCAGCAACTATTCGTTGGTTTGATGTTGATAATGGAGGAACTCCATTAGGAACAGGAAATACCTATCAGGCTTCAATTGATAGCAGAGGTGAGAAGACTTATTACGTTGAAACATGGGATGGAAATTGTGGATCTGGTAGAATTTCAGTTAAAATAACTGCCAGTGAAGCGCCAGCAACATTTGCAAAATTATCTGATGAAATTTGCTTTGGAGATTCTGCAGATATCGCCGCATCAACATTGTGGGGTGGGGTAAAATGGTTTAGTGATAAATCTTCAACTACACCCTATTATACTGGGAAATTTAATCGCGTTGGGGGACTTCAAAGTAATCCAGCTTATGCCTATTTTAAAACATACGATGGTAATTGTTTAAACGATAATTTTGATAGTGTAGAAATTATTGTAAACATCCCTCCAACTGCAAAAAACATTAATGCCCCTGCAGTTTGTTTCAAAACTCCCGGAGCGATAAATATTGATTTAGATTACGGTCAAATCAATTGGTTTGAAGATGAAACTACTACTACTTCATTTGCCTCAGGTACATCATTAGATTTAGGTTTAATATTTGCGAGTAAGACCGTCTTTTATGAGACTGTACAAAATGGTTGTACATCAGATAGAATGTCAATTACTGTAAATTCACTTGATCGCCCAAGTGCAGGGTTCCAATGGGAATTATTATGGCAAAGAAGAGTAGTTTGTACTCCAATTAATACCAACAATATGACTATAGAATGGGATTTAGGAGATGGAAATACAACCACTGGAAACAGCGCGGATCACACTTATGATCAAGCCGGAGAATATACAATCACCATGGTTGGAACACACACAACTACAGGCTGTAAAGACACTGCTATTGTTCCTGTGAACGTAAGCCATAATAAAACAAATAATGTAGTTGAAAGTGTAGGCATATTCCCTAACCCTGTTAATAAAGGTCAAATCGTGCGAGTAATGGGCGGTGAGAATGCAACTTGGATTAAAGTAATCGACGTTCAAGGAAGAACCGTTCAATATTTACCAAATCCTAAAGATAATTATATTCATACATCCACCCTTGCTGTAGGTGTTTACATAATTCAAACACAAAATAAGCAGGGTCAAATAAATAGCGGAAAACTTGAGGTAATCAATTAAACAGAATCCTCGGAGAAATAGTCCCGGAGTCCCATCGTGAGTAAGTTAAAACTCATCACTAGCATCATAATGGCGACTCCTGGAATTATTGCTAAATAGGCTTGATCTAATACTAGATATCCTAAATTTTCTTTTACCATTGTACCCCAACTGGGAATTGGTGGTTCTACACCCAATCCTAAAAATCCTAATCCTGCCTCTAATAAAATTGCTGAAGCAAAATTGGTAGTTGCTAATACAGTAAGGGTACCGGTGAGATTTGGAAGGATATGTTTAAACATGATATGGAATGAACTAAATCCCGTGATTTTTGACGATAAGATAAATTCACGCTTACTCAATTCCTTCGTTTGTCCTCTTACCACTCTGGCAACTTCAACCCAAGTGCTTAAACCCGTAGCGATTAGTACTTGAAAATATCCCTTACCAAGAAATACGCTTAAACCTAGAGCAAGAAGTAAGGTAGGTACTGACCAAAAAACTGTTATTAGCCAACTCAAAACCTTATCAATCCAACCGCCGAAATACCCCGCACATAAGCCTATTGTGATACCAATTATCAAAGATAAAATCATAGATAATAAACCTATGCTCAGCGATATCCGCGTACCTATAATAAGCCTGCTAAGTACATCTCTTCCAAATATATCTGAGCCTAACCAAAATGTTTTTTCTTGAATATTTCCATCAACTTCATTTACATGAAGTTCCTCGACCAACCCTGTTTTGAGAGATCTAAACTTCCAATTGGAACCTACTTTTACAACATTAAAGCTAGGATCAACACTATATTGTTCTCCCAAACTTTCATCTCCCCAAAATCCGTAAAACAAAGACCTAGAAACCTCTCGTTTCGCTTGAAAAAATAAAACCTTTGAGCCAGGTTTTAAACTTGCCCATTCCGGTTTTATTAGATTTGCATTTGGTGTTTTATCATTAGTGATATAGTACCCTAAAATACCAATCACAGTAAATGATAAACTAATAAAAATTCCAGTTAGGAATAGTCTATTTTTCTTTTGATTTGGCATCAGTTAAAAGCATATGGTTTCTTCTATCCAAAGCAACAATTATTGCAGTAAACGCCCATAAGGGAACCGCTAACTTATCGTATTGACTGTAATTATTTAATACTCCATGAGCGTGATATGCAATTAAACCCAACAGAGCCATATATGTGGTTAATTTAATTCTCAAATTTTCCGTAGTGTAAATAATTCTGAAGGCCACACCAATTGTTATAAAAACAAAACTTAACCAGATAATTAAACCCGGAAAACCCATTTCACTCATCGCTGAAAAATATTCACTGTGAGCATCACCCAAATCACCAGCATTTGTGCTAATGATAGTAAGCTCACTAGACTTCTGAAATGGTCCATATTGAAAAACATATGTACCTGCGCCAAAGCCAAAAACGGGTCTCTCCTTTACCATTCGGGCAGCGCATTTCCACCTATTAATTCTTTCAAGATTACTCGGATCTGTTGAAATATTAGAAACCGACTTCACATGACCTTCAAGCTCGTCACTACTACCTTGTTTATTTGCCTCTAGAGCATATTGAATATCGTCTTGTTTTAGGTAACCCGCACCTAATGCTATGAAGAATGCAATAAGGATCCAAATAAACTTTATTCTAAACTTAGTTAATACCCAAGCCCCAATTGCTACAATTAAACTCAACCAAGTGGCACGAGTATAACTATTTACGATAGCAAACATTAACCATGCAAAAGCAAGAAACAATATTGGTGCCCATGGAATAGAAATATTAAATTGACGCACGTATAATGTGTAAATAAGCAAACTAAAAACAGCATATGCTAATGCTGCTGCATACATTCCGTGATCAGGGAAAAAGGGCCATGAAATACCATAACTTGCCGCTCTTGAAAAGCCATCTTGAGAGTGCATGTATAATGTATAGGTAGCTACAACCAAAGTAAAAAAGACAAACCATTTCATGAAAAAATGAATCTTCTCATAATTAGAAAAAATTCGAACACCATAGTAAAAGAATAGTGTTATGTACCAAGTTCTAGCTAATGCAAATTTGACACTAACCATAGGCATGGTCGAAAATAATGAGCTAAACCATAACCAAAATATATAGATACCTACAATGATTATTAAAGGATGCTTCCATGCATCCCCAATAAATGAGCCTTCTTTAATCGAATGAAAAATTAATAATCCGAATAAAAATATATAAATTGGTTCAGTTGGCAATGACATCCCAAACCCATTTCCCAAGTCTTGGAAGTTTACCGATAATGGTGCAATCGCACCCGCTAGAAGTAGTGTATTTTCAGTATATAAAAATGCAGCTAATAGTGTTATTGCACCGAACGGAATAGCTAACACCCAATATTGCTGCAGTACTAACGAAAAAGATATTCCTATTCCCAATGAAATAAGAATAATCCAAAGAATAGTTTTTTTTGTGTTATTTAAATCACTAGGGATTAACGACACGTGAATTGGGTTTTTTAAACAATTCAAATAGAATTAGAACAACTGCCGTTGCGGCAAATGTACCAAAGACAGATAATAAAAGAATTATTGTTCTTTTTGGCCAAAATTTTATTTCAGGAACTGTCGCTTCTTCCACTGAAAATTTATGGGTTAACCGCTCTCCAACATCTACTTTACGCTTTTCATATTGAGTCATTAAATCACTTTCCTTTTCCTCTTCGAGTTTAATTAATTCATTCAAAGCAATAAAATCTCCACCGTTAGCAACTAATTGTTTTCTTTCCTCCATAAGTTGACTAAGCTGTGCTGTTTTACCGGAAGATTGGACCTTGTAAATTTCTTCTGCTAACGCTCTTGACTGCTCCTCATAATTTGTAATTCCTTTAGTTCCCAACTCTCTTAATTCATCCTTGATACTTTGAATTTTTTCACGCTTCTGATTTAATGTACGTTCCACAATTTGTAACGCTGGTTGGGCAATTTGATTTTGAATTTCGGTTTTAACTGAATCGTATAAATCTGCAATACCATTAGCTAAATCAGCCGCCATTTTCGGGTCTTCATCTAGAACCTCAATCTTTATACTCAAGTAACGAGTACGTTCGAAATTGAAATTCTCTTGGAGTTTATTATCCAATGCATACTTCGGGAATTTTTCTTTTTTAGGGTCAATTCCATAGTGTTCCATCAAGTTGAAATTACGAACCAATCTCCCTAACAACGTTCCTGATTGAAGAACCTGCAAAGCTTTTTCTGCCTCTATTTCCTCACCAAATTCAAGAGGATCTTGCTGACGTTGATTTAGTTCTGTCAATAATGCGTTAGAAATTGAATTATTTTTTGTTGGATAAAATATATGCTGTGCTTTATACTTTGGTTTCGTAATTGCGGGATGAGTGATAACTATTGAAACAATTGCAGCAATCACCACACTTATAATGAATACCTTACGCCAACGCCAAAAGAAGTTTACAACACCTACTAATGTAATAGGTTTTACTTCATTCTCGTTTAATAAATTTTCTGATTGATAGGAGGAATCTTTTTCAGTCATAAGATTGTTATAGGCTTTCAAAGATATTTAAACGGATGTTTACTACATCGTATTTCAGAAAAAACCTTTGGTTTTTCCACAATATGTACCCGAATGTTATTTACAAATCAAAAAATTTCAAGGCCATATCGATTGCTTTACTCGCTTCTTCATTCGAATCTTCGGCCATGTAAACTTGTTCGACCTGAAACCCTTGTCGTTGAAAAGTCGCAATAATGCTGCGAACTTGAGTAGTATTAATTTTGATATTAACTCTTAGCCTTGATTCTTCCATTTGAGTTACCATCATTCCTAAAACCTTGGCTCCATTTTCCTCAATCCATCTTGCGATAATAGAAGGTGCATAATCTGCAGAAGCAACATTAATTACCACCACAGCTCCAAACCCACGATATGTTAATGAATTTGTAATAATTTCATTAATTTTCTTTTGATCAACAACACCAAGAAAATCATAATTATCATCACATATGGCAATTGCAGTTAGTTGATTAGTGGCTAACAATGGAATTAGTTCATAAATGTGCGCCTGTGACATAACAACAGCTGCATGAGAGTTTTCCTTCAACACAGATTTTAGTTCGGCAGTTTTATCTGGTACTCCATACAAAGCTTCCAACCGAGCGTAATTAAACAATTTTTTATTCCTAATGACTGGTAATTCAGTCATTCCTTGTTGACACAATAGGTCAATAGCACACTCTACAGTATCAGTTACACGTAAAACGTGAATATTTTCATTTATTAATTCTGATGCTGTCATGAATCAAATATAAAGAATATATCGAAGCTACCAACGATGACTTTCATCGTTGAACCAAGATCCTTGAATTTTCATAGTTTTCTCTATTAAATCTCTAACACAGCCTTGTCCGCCGTTTATTGGACTAATAAAGTCGCATTTGTCTAAGACATCTACAGCTGAATCTTTTGGACAACAACTAAGCCCAGCTAACTCAAGAACTGGGATATCTGGAAAATCATCGCCCATATAAGCTATTTCCGAAAGATCAACCCCCCAAGCATTTACAAGTTCATTAAAGGCATTTACTTTTTCCTGTTGCCCTAGATAAATATGCTCTACTCCGAGACCCTCAAATCGTTTTCTAACTCCGTCAGATTTTCCACCGGAAATTATACCTATTTTATATCCAGCCTTTATAGCATGTTGAATAGCAAACCCATCTTTAATATTTACCGAGCGTAACATATGTCCTTCCTCGGTTATTAAAACCTGGCCCGGAGTCATTACCCCATCGACATCAAAAATAAACGCTTTTATCTTTTTTAATTCTGGAATTAAACTTGCCATATTACCAACCTAGTATCCAAGCAAAAATTAAAGGAGCCACAATAGTGGCGTCACTTTCAACGATAAATTTAGGAGTGTCAATATCTAATTTACCCCAAGTAATTTTTTCATTAGGTACCGCTCCTGAATAACTTCCATAACTCGTTGTACTATCCGAAATCTGGCAGAAATAGCTCCAAAATGGAATATTTTCCATTTCCATATCTTGGTACAACATTGGCACTACGCAAATAGGAAAATCGCCGGCTATTCCGCCTCCAATTTGAAAAAATCCTATTCCCTTACCTTCACTATTATTAACATACCAATCTGCTAAGTAAGCCATATATTCAATTCCGCTTTTCATTGTTGAAGCTTTCAGCTCACCTTTGATTACGTAGCTTGCAAAAATATTTCCCATAGTAGAATCCTCCCAACCAGGAACTACGATAGGTAGATTTTTCTCTGCAGCAGCTAACATCCAACTATCTTGAGGGTCAATTTCATAATATTGTTCTAATTCTCCACTGAGTAAAATCTGATACATGTATTCATGAGGAAAGTATCTTTCGCCTGTATTTTCAGCCTTTTTCCAAATGCCATGTATATGTTTTTGTAATCTTCTAAAAGCCTCTTCCTCGGGGATACAAGTATCTGTAACACGATTAAAATGATTCTCTAATAAATCCCATTCGTCTTGTGGACTTAAATCTCGATAATGAGGAACTCTTTTGTAATGATTATGAGCAACCAAGTTCATAATATCTTCTTCAAGATTGGCACCAGTGCAGCTAATAATATCCACTTTACCTTGGCGAATCATTTCAGCCAGACTCTTTCCTAACTCGGCGGTACTCATGGCTCCTGCAAGAGTCACCATCATTTTACCACCTTCATTAATATGGGTTTCGTATCCTTTAGCAGCATCTACCAAAGCAGCCGCATTGAAATGCTTGTAGTGTTTTTCTACAAACTGAGAAATAGGACCTTTCATAAAGCAAAGGTACAACCAATTTTAATTTGCAAGTAAGTTTTGATTTTACTCTCCAAGCCACCATCTACGCTGGTATCGGCTTCTTTTTCTTGGCATGGTATCTACTTTACTTTTAACAAAGTCTAATGCCTCGTTGAAATCATCTGTGATCAATAATAATTCTGTATCGTTTGGAGAAATACTCCCCTTTTCTTTAAACGTTTCAATTAGTTTTTTTAATGGGCTCCAATATTCGGTATCTATAAGAACCACAGGAAAATTTGGAACTTTTTGGGTTTGAATCAAGGTTAAAGCTTCAAACATTTCATCAAGCGTCCCAAAACCACCTGGGAAAACAATGAATCCAAATGAATATTTAAACAGCAATACCTTTCGAACAAAAAAATACCGAATATCAACCCATACATCTAAATAAGGATTTGGCTTCTGTTCAAATGGCAATTCAATATTTACTCCCACGCTTTTCCCACCAACAGCTTTTGCCCCTTCATTGGCTGCTTGCATAATTCCCGGGCCACCTCCAGTTAAAACTGTAAATCCCATCTCACTGACACGACCACCCATTTCTTTTGCTTTTTGATAAGTTTCAGAATCCGGCGTAAATCTCGCTCCTCCAAAAATACTGATACAAGGACCTACAAAATGCAACTTCCTAAATCCTTTTAAAAACTCACTTAATACCCTGAAACCAAATAGTAACTCAGTAAATCTATTGTGAGGACCTTCAAGTAGTTGTACATTAGATAATTTTCTTTTTCCCATTACTAGTAAAAGTACATAAAAAAACCCCGAACTCTCGCTCGGGGTTTGATATTATCATTGATTATAATTAAAATCTTTCGAAAAATGAGAAGAAAAAATTTCCTTCAATTGCTGCATTCTCATCAGAATCACTCCCGTGAATGGCATTAGCATCAATGCTTTTAGCGTATAAATTACGAATTGTTCCTTCGGCGGCTTCTTGTGGATTAGTAGCGCCAATAAGGTCTCTAAAGTCTGTTACTGCGTTATCCTTCTCTAAAATTGCCGCATAAATAGGACCACTAGTCATAAAGTCAACTAATTCACCGTAAAAAGGTCTTTCTTTATGAACTGCATAAAATGCACCAGCTTGTTCTTTGGTTAGCTTAGTGTATTTCATTGCTACTACTTTAAATCCTGCTTGGATAATGTGATCTAGGATTTTACCAGAATGTCCGTTTGCAACAGCATCTGGTTTAATCATTGTGAATGTACGATTAGACATGCTTTAATATATTTTTCGGCAAATTTCGGAATTATATCCATTGTTTCAATAAAACTCGTGGAACATTATTTATTATCTACCGATTAAAATGCTTTTAGTAATTTTGATTAATGTGTTTCTCGTACTCAGTGAACCTACAAGGAAAGACAATCCCAACAGATTTAAATATCTCCAGCGCTAACAATTCACATCAACTTGGATTCTTTTTTAATGGATTTGATCATCCTAATTTACCAATCATTTCAAAAATCGGAGAAACAGAAATTGCTCAGTGGGGAATAATTCCCAAATGGATAAAATCAAATCATGAAGCTGTTGAAATTTCTAATAAAACCTTAAATGCTCGTATAGAAAGTATCGAAAATAAACCGTCTTTTTCTGAGGCCTGGAAAAATAATCCATGTTTAATACTTGCATCGGGTTTTTTTGAATGGCAGCACCGAAATAATAATAAGAACCCGTTTTACATTTTTCCAAAAAATAATGAAGTTCTATTATTTGGAGGAATATTTAGTGATTGGTTTGATCCAATTAATTCAAAATGGATGCGCTCATATAGTATCATTACTAAAGAGGCTAACTCTTTAATGGCTGAAATTCACAATACAAAAAAAAGAATGCCATTAATAATACCGCATCACCTAGCAAAAGAATGGATGTTGGGAGATTACAAACAACGATTTTTACTTAGCAAGGAGAATTCTGAAAACTATCTAACAGCACACGAGGTTGACCCGAGGTTAAATTCACCAAAAAACAATAGAAATGAGGCGTGGGCCATTCAAAAATATATTCCCCCACAAACGACATTATTCTGATTAACATCATGTACATTTGTGTTCATTCACTTATGAAAATTAAAGCCCTAACACCTTTGTTTTTAATAGGCGTTTTTTCATGCCAAAACAATTCCCAAACGAGGGATAATTCTAAAATTTCAATTAAAGAATCAACCCAGGCTAAAGAAGTCCATACTGAAAAAAAATCGATTAAATCTCCTCTTAATGAATCACACAATAATTTTTGCAGGTTATTAGCAGGAGATACAAATCTCATAAACAGCAATACTAAACATCAGGGCATATGGAAACAATTTGCAAGTGAGAGTGATAAAAAATGGACTGTTCTAAACAGTAAATTAGCTGTTCCTATCTCGAAGTGGGTTTCAAATCAATCTTATAATTTAGAAATTAAAACCAATAACTTACTGTATCCTTTTGCTGGTGGGGATTATTTTTACGCCCATCTTTTCTTTCCAAAAAAAGATACAATTATTATGGTTGGACTAGAGCCTTCCGGTACAATTTTTAATCCTAAAACAGCAACTAAAGAAGAATTGGAAGATTATCTAAAGAATTTAGAACACTCTCTATTTTTCCCTCATAAATTAGGATTTTTTAGGACAAAAAGTATGGCTGTAGATTTCGAAAAAGGTTTATTAAATGGCACACTTCATACCTGCTTATATTATTTAGCCAAGTTTGGTAATAGCATTCATTACATAAAAACATTTAACCTTAGCGAATCAGGTGAATATAAGGATGTACAAGAAATGACTCCGAACAGTACAGGGTTTAAAGGTTATAGGATTGGATATTCGGCACAAGAAGATAATGAAGTTAAAGAATTAATATATTTCCGTGAGAATCTTGCAAATAGTGGACTTCGATACTCTGCTAGTAGCGATGCAAAACGAATTCCCGCTTATCATTTTCTAAATAAGAAAAAAAATGTTGCTTGCTTTTTTAAAGCCGCTACATATTTAATGCACAAAGATTATTTCTCTGATATTAGGAACATTTGTTTGAATAATGGAAATGTAATATTGCAGGACGATAGCGGCATTAAATTGGAATATTTTAAACCTGCGGGTTTCAGTGTTACTTATTTAGGTGAATATACTAGGACAATACCATTATTTAGTAATAGATTCCAAGAGGACCTTGCAAAAGAGTACATCAACCTGCAGCCGAAAAAACTCCCTTTTGTAATTGGATACAATGCCCAATATGGTGAGTGTAACCTCCAATTGGCTATCAAAAAATGAGTTCATTATCGTATACTGAACTGCATGCAATTACTAATAACATTGCACCTGAATCCGAAGAAATAGTAATTGCCTTAATTTCTGAATTTCCATTTAATACTTTTGAAAATGAAAGCGGATGGGTTAAAGCTTATGCACAAAATGGAAGTATCACCGAGAAGAATAAGAAAGAAATTGAAGCAATTATTAGACCTTATTGTGATGAAATTTCATGGGCTGAGATAACAACAAAAAATTGGAATGAGGAGTGGGAAAAAAACTACTTTCAACCTATTGATATTAATAAAATTCACGTTCGTGCTCCCTTTCATCCCGAGAGCAACAGTGAAATAGTAATTACTATAGAGCCTAAGATGAGCTTTGGAACTGGCCATCACCATACTACTAGACTAATGCTTGAAGTGTTACAAGATTTTGAAGATCGTGTACTGGGATCAAATATATTAGATATGGGAACAGGTTCTGGAATACTCGCAATTGCAGCAGAAAAACTAGGCGCAAATAAAGTTTTAGGTATTGAGATTGATGATTGGGTGGTTGACAATGCAAATGAAAATATTCAGTTAAATAATTGTACTAATACCAAAATTGAATTGGGAACCGCTGAAAATCTTGCACTATCTTCTAATAATACATTTGATATTACCTTAGCAAATATTCATCGTGAGGTTCTTATTGCGGATCTTGCGGAATATTCCAGAGTAACAAAGGAAAATGGATTAATCTTCTTGAGCGGCATCATAGGATCTGATAAAACTACAATTGACAGCTTAGCACAAAAATTAAACCTTCAACCGATTTGCACAAAGCAGTCTGCTGAATGGATGCTTTTGGGTTATCTAAAAAAGGAGTCGTAAATTTGATATTCTCAAAGTAGGAAGTAAGGAATTGTCAGGAGTTATTAAACTTTTAAATGATGCTGTAGCTAACCAAATTGCGGCGGGTGAGGTTGTTCAACGACCCGCAAGTGCTGTTAAGGAATTATTAGAAAACAGCATTGATGCTGGGGCAAAAAAAATCAAGCTACTCATTAAAGATGGTGGAAGTAGTTTAATTCAAGTTATTGATGATGGGAAAGGCATGAATGAAATTGATGCTCGCATGTGTTGGGAACGACATGCTACTTCAAAAATCAATACAGCTCATGATCTTTTTTCTTTAGACACATATGGATTTCGAGGTGAAGCACTAGCATCAATCGCTGCAGTCGCCCAAGTTGAAATGACCACCAGGCAAGCAGATAATGATATAGCATCATTTATTAGAATTGAGGGAAGCGAAGTAATTGAACAAACCGAAATTCAAGCTCCAAAAGGAACAAAAATCTCTATAAAGAATCTTTTCTTTAATATACCTGCAAGGCGCAATTTTCTCAAATCTATACCGGTTGAGACAAAGCATATTTATGAAGAATTTTACCGACAAGCATTAGCAAATCCCTCGATTGAATTTCACTTATTCAATAATGGTCAAGAGATTCATCATTATACAAAACGCAATCTTTCAGAACGTATTATTGACATTATTAGTCCTAAAAAAAGAAATACATTCATAGAGTTTGAGGAAAATACAGATATCGTAAAGATTCATGGTTTTGCCGGAACTCCAGAAATTTCCCGGAAAACAAGAGGTGAACAGTATTTCTTTGTAAATGGAAGATTTATAAAGTCTCCGTATTTGAATCACGCAATATCAAATGTTTATGAAGGGTTAATTGAGAACGATAATTTCCCAACATTTGTAATTAATATGAATGTTGATCCTTCGAAAATTGATGTGAATGTTCATCCAACAAAAACTGAGGTAAAATTTGAAGATGAAAAATACATTTATCAAATTTTAAAGGTTGCTATAAAACGAGCATTAAGTGAACATTTTATACCAAAGGAGTCCGACATTTCAGGAGTTGAAAACTTTAAAGATTTTTTAAATAATGATGTTATTGATTGGTCGCAATTTAAGAATGAAAGTCCAAACTCCTCTGAATCAAAAAACTATAATCCATTTGGAGAAACCCGACCCCATCGATCTGAAAAGCAAGACTGGCAAAAAATTCTAGGTCCAATTGAAGGCTTAAGTGACGATTCCATTAATCAGCAAAATGTAAATAAATCATTAAATCAGGTTAATAAAGAATTTAACAAACCCCAAATTACTCAATTTTTTCCTTTAGGTAACCAATATTTGGCAACTTCTTTTAATGACCAACTTTGGATTATTCATATAAAACGTGCGCTTCTGCAAATACATTATCATTCATTTCTAGATAAAATTGAAAGACAAACTTGTCAGTCGCAGCAACTTCTTTTTCCAAGGACAATTGAGTTAAATTCTAGTCAAGTGCCAGTGATTCTTGAAATATTAGATACGCTAAAATTCATTGGTTTTGATTTGGGGCATTTTGGAGGAAACTCGCTAATTGTAAATGGTATACCGCCACAGTTTTCCGGTCTTGATGAACAAAAGCTAATTGAAACTTTACTCAATGATTATGAATCTACTGCAGGCGAAACAAAACTCAAGCGAAATGAAAGCATTGCTTGGGGAATGGCTCACCAATACGCAAATCAACAAAGTCAATCAATCAATTCAGAAGAACAATTGTTTATTTTAGAAGAATTGTTTTCGATGAGTGAAAACCAGATAACTCGAAATGGGAAACCAATCATGGTTAAAATAGGAACAGAAACCCTTTTTGATTTGTTTAATAACAGAAAAAGATGATACGAAATCTACCACCTGGTCTAAAAAATATATTAATTATTATGGTTTTGGGTGCCATGGCACAAACTGCTTTACCCAATATTGGTATCAGTCCCGACTTATGGTACTTGTACTACCCAGATAGTTCAAATTTTAGAATTTGGCAGTTAGTTACGCATATGTTCTGCCATGGAGGTTTTGGACATATTCTTTTTAATGGTATTGCACTATTTTCTTTCGGAATGATTGTAGAACTGCGTTTGGGAACTGCAAAATTTTTAAAATTATTTTTTGTAAGTGGATTTGGTGCAGTACTTCTGCATTTTATTTGGATGGGAATCGCTATCAATTCTCAAGTGGGAACATTTTTTCCAAGCATGGAGAGCGGCTTATATATACCCTATCCTCCAATGTTAGGTGCAAGTGGCGCATTATATGGAGTCATGACCGCGTTTGCCGTATTATACCCAAATGAGAGCATGATTTTCTTATTTCTCCCCTATCCGATTAAAGCCAAATATCTAGTTCCAGTAATTGTACTTCTCGATATTTTGTTGGCTTTTTTAGATTTAGAAAGTGATAATATTGCCCACTTTGCTCATATCGGTGGTGCAGTTACAGGTTTTATTTTTATTAAAATTTTCAAAAAAAGATTTAATCAATGATTTCCAACAGGCCTTTCGCCAATTTAAGAGCAAAACCTCTATCTCCTCTCAATCCAGCAGTAGTTAATTTAATATGGATTAACGTAATCGTATTTGTATCTCTTTGGATTTTATCTTTTACTCCAATTGGAGGCGTTTTATTTAGCGTGTTAGCTTTCAGTCCTACATGGCCTATATATCTTTCTTTTTACAGCGTAGTTACAAGTCTATTTGTACATGCAGGACTTTGGCATATTCTGGGAAATATGCTCTGGCTGTATTTTGTAGGGATTATTTTAGAAGACCTTATAGGTAAAAAGCATATTTGGAAGTTATTTTTTGGTGGTGGGATTTCTGGTGTAATGCTATTCTATCTTTTAAGTATTGCCTTTAATAATACTGCTCCATTAGTTGGAGCATCTGCCGGGATTTCTGCGATATTAGTAGCAACTGCAATTTTTACCCCTAATTATAGAGTTTATTTATTTGGTATGATCGCTATCGAGTTACGATGGATTGTTGTTGCTAAAATAGTTTTCGATGTACTAGGTATGTTTGGAGGTATGAATGCAGGTGGAAGCCAAGCCCATGTAGGTGGTTATATATTTGGAGCACTATACATTACTGAACTAAAAGGAATATGGAATTTTCCCAAAATCACTTGGAAAAAAACCAATTTTCAAGGACGCCCGAGTAGAAGCGCTAGTGTCTCAATAAATAATCAGGAGAACTCTCCCTCGCAAGAACAAATTGATCAGATTCTCGATAAGATATCAAAATCTGGATATGACAAATTATCAAAGAAAGAGAAGGAAATGCTTTTTAAAGCAAGTAAAAAGTGAAGAGTATAGTTGCCATATTTAATTTGGTTATTTTTCCATTAACATTGGTTTGGAGTTTTTTAACATTAATTTCTTTAATTGCTCCCTATGTTTCACCTGAATGGATTAGTTATATCCCTTTATTCGGACTTGCACTTCCACTTTTATTCTTAGGTAATTTGTTGCTTTTGGTTTATTGGGCATTTCAAAAGAAAATTAGAACTTTAATTCCGGCAGTGTTAATAGCATTTGCCTTTGGTCCCATATCAAATTACTACCAATTTAATAATGAAGCTGAGCCAAAGGACAATTTGAAAATCAGCACATTTAATTGTAACCTATTCGGTTATTATCAAGAAAATTGGTTTGTAGACAGTGTTATTCAAATCTTACAAACAGAGAACTCAGATGTAACCTTATTACAAGAAGTATTTTCAAAAGAAGGGTCATTGGAAAAACTATTATATCATATTAAGGATAAAACACCTTTCAAACATATTGCTATTGTCAGACTCAACAAACAACGAGAATATGGGATGTGTATTTTATCAAAATTTCCAATTGAAAATTTTGATCGTATAACATTTAATGATCAAACTGGAAATATGGCAATGTATGCAGACATCATAGTCAATCACGATAAACAGAGCAAATCAATAAGGTTCTATAATATTCACTTACAATCATTTAGATTTAGTAAAACTGATTATTTTACTGTTAAAAAAGCACAAGAAAATACAGATTTCGACCAAGTAGGCACTGAAAATATTATTAATACAATGAGGGAAGCTTATAAACTAAGGGCAAGACAAGTAAAAATTCTGAAAACTGCTATTGAGAAATTTAGGAAGCCACGAATTCTAGGAGGAGACTTTAATGATGTTCCTCAAAGCTATACCTATAAAAGTATTTCCGAAAATCTTAACGATGCATTTATTGAAAAGGGTAATGGCTTTGAAACTACTTACAAAGGACCATTCCCCTCGTTCCGAATAGACTACATATTTGCCTCAGAGCCGTTTATTTTTAGCTCATATAATAATCGAAAGGATGTACCTGGCGATCACTGTTTTATTTCATCTTCAGTGGATTTATCGCAGGTATTTGAATAATAAGTTATCGTCCTGCAGAATATCTTTGTAATTCCATGATGCTTCTTTTAGCAGCATAGAAGTTGGGATCAATTTCCACACATTTTTGCAAGTATTCTGCACCTTTCATAATATTTTGCTTAGAAAACTCAATTTGATATTTCAAGAATAAAAATGCAGCCTCAGATTTCACATTTTCAGTAATCTGAGCTTGGATGTGCTCCATAGTTACCATCCCACTCATGATCGTACTATCATTCATTGCCTGATCAATCATCTGCAATGCTTTTGGCACATTACCCCGTGCTACTTCTAACCACGTTAAATCCCAAAAATATGTTGGATTCTGAGTCGAATTCCACATTTCTTCAAACATAGTATATGCGGTTGAATCATCACCTTTTTCCAATACTAACTTTGCCTTTATGTCTTTTAAAAATTCATTATTTGAAGAAACTACGAGTCCTTTGTTTACATAAAAAAGTGCAGTTTCGGGATTTCTAACCGCACCAGAAGTAACCTTGTAGAAATAATGATAATACGCTAAGGTGTCCCAAGCCCATTGTGAAATACTCGAATCTACAGCCACCCATTGAGTCAAAGTTTGAATTACAGTTTCCTTATCACCTGCAGAATGTGCAAGGTTGTACGCCTTTTCTACATCACGCGTAACTTTTTCTTCGGAACTTTTAGAACCGCAAGCAGTAAATGCCACAACTGCACTCATTGCCAAATAGGTAAATAATTTCATTAGGTCAAAGATAAATTAATTTACGGCACTTACACGTTTTAGGTTGAACTCATCTTTAAGAACATGATATGCCATTTCGGAATAATACGCCAAAAGGTCAATCATACTTTGTAAACTTGTTGATTGAAAAGCCTCACCAGGAATACGATATGAAATAACGGAAATATTTTCTTTCGAGTTAAAAGAAAATTTCCCGAATAATAAATTCAAATTCACTGATAATAATTCCTCAAAGAAAGCGTCGCGTTTGAGCGTTGGACCAAAGCAAAAGGGAATAGTAATTTGAAATATACTTCTATCTTTTTCAAAATTTGCATAATTCCAAGGGGTACTTTCAGTTTCCTCCCACGCATCAATATATACCGGAATTTCATCTTTTAGTAATACCCATTGGCCATGTTCATCCCATTGTGCTTCATTTTCAGATAGGCCCATAGAAATAATACCTGTCTTTACCCTCTTTTGAAGTTCAACTAAATCCATAGTGCAAAGGTATTGATATTGATCCTTTATTTATTTGTAAAACACACCATTTGTATTAAATTGCGATACTTAGTGTAAAAATGACACCTATGAACAAAACCCTAACAAAATTATTCATTGCTGGTCTGTTTAGTTTATTTGCAGTCCAATGCCAAACTCAAAATTCTGAAATCGAAGAAGACAACAATAACGGCATATTTTATGCACCTGAATGGTCAAAAAATGCAATTATTTATGAGGTAAACATAAGACAACACACATCAGAAGGAACTTTTGCAGCTTTCACAAAAGATATTCCAAGAATTAAGGAATTGGGAGCAGATATTTTATGGCTAATGCCAATTCACCCTATTGGTGTAAAAAACCGTAAGGGTGGTTTAGGAAGTTATTACAGTGTTCAAAATTATAATGCTGTAAACCCAGAATATGGAACTTTAGAGGAATTTAAAACACTAATTAAAGTCGCACATGATAATGGTTTGAAGGTAATCATCGATTGGGTTGCCAATCACTCTGCTTGGGATAATCCTTGGATAAATCAAAAGCCTGAATTTTACAAGAAAGATAGTGCGGGCAAAATAATTACTCAATTTGATTGGACCGATGTAGCAAAATTTGATTACTCAAATAAAGAGTTACAAGATTCAATGTCAGCAGCGATGAAATATTGGGTTAAAGATTGTGATATCGATGGTTACCGATGTGATGTAGCCTTTCTTGTTCCAGCCAAGTTTTGGCAGCAAACAAGAAAAAAACTAGAGGAGATTAAACCAGTATTCATGCTCGCTGAGATGGAAGCTCAAACAGATATTAATCCTAATTTTCAGGAATATTTTCAAAATGCTTTCAATGCAAACTATGCCTGGGGATACCACTTTTTATCACATGAAATTGCCCATGGCAATAAGACTTACTCTGACTTTTTATTGCACATGAAGAATAATTATGCAGAAATCCCTTCAGATGTTTACAAAATGCATTTCTTAACAAATCACGATGAAAATTCTTGGAATGGAACTGTCAAGGAGAAATATGGTAATCAATGGAAAAAATGGAGCATATTAAATTACACCCTTCCTCAAAGTTTTCCTTTAATTTATTCTGGTGAAGAAGCAAATAATCAGAGAAGATTAGAATTCTTCGAAAAAGACCCTATAACATGGGGTGATACCAGTCTTTACAGTTGGTATCGTTCGATGAATAATTTGAAGCACGAAATGGATTGTTTGGCAAATGGAAAATGGGGAGGTAAAACTGAGGTTATCTCTGCTGATACAAGTAATAATCTATATATATTTTCAAGAAAAGGTTCGAAGAGTGAAGTAATTGTGGCTGTGAGTTTTTCTCAAAAAGTAGAAGTTTTTAAGTCTAAATTAGACTTTAGCAATTTCAAAGAATACACCTCAGAAGGAGTTGAAATTAGTGATGATAAGTTCACTTTTCAACCAAATAGTTACGTGATATTAACAAAGAAAAATTAAGAGGCATGACTAAATCCTTAAAGCCAAGATTATCTTCATCCCAAATTTGGTTCCTTTCTTTTGGATTTTTAGGTATACAAGGAGGTTTTGCACTGCAAAATGGTAATGCAAGCAGAATATTACAAATCTTCGGTGCAGATGTACATCAACTCTCTTGGTTTTGGTTGGTTGCACCGATAACCGGCTTATTGGTTCAACCAATAATTGGATTTTTCAGCGATAAAACATGGAACGCACTGGGAAGAAGAAAACCCTACTTTTTGCTAGGGGCCGTACTTGCTTTTCTAGGATTAATATTCTTGCCTAATGCAAGTGTTATTGGAAACACAAGTTCTACTTTATTCGGTTTATCACTGGTACTTTGGATTGGCGGATTGTTTTTAGCATTCATGGATGCAAGTTTCAATATCGCCATGGAGCCTTTTAGAGCTCTTGTAGGTGACATGTTGCCCGATGAACAGAGTACGCAGGGGTTTGGTGTACAAACTGGATTAATTGGAATTGGTGCAGTAATCGGGTCTTGGCTTCCTTATTCTCTAACCAATTTTTTCGGTGTTTCCAATAAAGCTCCGCAAGGGATTGTTCCCGATAATGTGGTATTTTCCTTTTACATTGGTGCAGTTTTACTTTTAGGTACGGTATTACTTACAATCATAAAAACCAAAGAATATCCTCCTGCTGAATTTGAAAAATATAATGATGTTAAAGAACAGGAAGAGAGTAAATTTTCTGATATTTTGAAAGACTTTGCAAAAATGCCAGTCCGAATGCAAAGACTTGGATGGATTCAATTTTTCTCTTGGTTTGGACTCTTTACAATGTGGGTTTATACCACCTCTGCAATTGCTACACACCATTATGGGTTAAGTCCTGATGATAATCATTCTCAAGCCTTCAATGATGCTGGTGACTGGGTGGGAATTCTATTTGGCATTTATAATGCTGTTTCAGCCGTGTATGCTTTTTTTATCCATCGTTTTGCCAAAGCTACTTCCAGAAAATTTGTCCATATTTTCTCCTTAGTGGCTGGGGGTATAGGTTTGATTTCTATGTATTTTTTCAAAGACCCACAATTATTATGGATCCCTATGATTGGAGTCGGGCTAGCTTGGGGAAGTATTCTTTCTATACCTTATACTCTTTTAGTAGATAAACTCCCAAAACACAAAATGGGAGTTTATATGGGAATTTTCAACTTCTTCATTGTAATCCCACAAATAATTAATGGAATAATTGGAGGACCAATAGTAAAAAATATTTTTGGAAATTACCCAATCCAGTATGTAATGCTGGGTGGATTCTTTTTTATCATCGGAGCCCTTTTAACTCTGCGAATAAAAGAACCCTTAATGGGAGAAAATAAAGTTTAAACATTTTTATTCTTTGCGAAGAAATAAAATAGCAAACCCGAAAGCGAGGTTATTATACCGATTAAACTTTCTGTAGGGTGTTCCATTATAAAATACCATGCAACTAATGCGGTTATTGTTATAAATATTATTGGGGTTACAGGATAACCCCATGCTTTATATGTAGTTGGTTTACCATCTGTAATACGAAGCTTCATCATTCCTACAACCGTAAGCAATGTGAATAAAGACAGTGTAAAAGCTACGTAATAAATGAGCGACTCAAAACTGAGGGTATATAAAAAAATGATACTTAATATACCTTGAAATATCAACGCATTACTTGGTGAATTACTATTATTTACCTTAGATAAAGATTGAAAAACACCCATTTTTTCAGCCATTGATTTTAACACCCTTGGTCCTGTAAAGACCATGGAGCTAATTGTAGAAACTAATAATATTGAAATTACACCCCCCATTATTTTCCCCCATTTTAAACCAAATAGAGATTGGGCTGCTATCAATCCCACTTCTTTTTTAAAAACTAAATTTTCCCAGTCTGTAGAATTCATAAAAACATAATTTAACAAAACATAAAGTATAGTCACGAATACTGTACCTAGTATTATACTTCTTGTTAATGTTTTTTGCGGATTTTTTACGCTTCCGGCAAAATATGAAGAGGCATTCCAACCGCTATACGCAAAAGACACCCATACCAATCCGACTGAAAATGCTGGAGCAAACCAGAAACCATCCCAAATATCAGTTAAACCATATCGGGAATTTATTGAAACTCCATCAAATGTTGGCGACGGCAAACTTGAAATAGCTGATAACCCAAATACAATAAATATCAATATGATGGTGACTTTTAATGCGGTAGATACTTTTTGAAACCACAATCCATAATCTGCATTCCAAGCATGAATTGCAGTTATAACAACGATAATTGCAGCAGCTATTTCTTTAGGTGAAACCCATGGAAACACTCCCTTTAAATATGCTCCTAAAGCCAAAGCCGCACCTGCAACTGGAGCAGTAAAACCAACGGTTGAACTAGCAAATCCTGCCATATAACCCACCGAGGGATGAAATATTTTTGAAAGAAAATAAAATTCACCTCCATCTTCAGGTAATCTACACGCTAACTCAGCATAACTTATTGCTCCTAACAAAGCAACAAAACCACCAATTACCCATAACATCAAAATCGGGAATCCTTCATGAATATCAATAATCTGATAGCCCAGACTAGTGAACACCCCTGTTCCAATCATGTTTGCAACGACTATACTTGTTGCAGACCAAAATCCAATACTTCGTTTTGACATCCGCGTTCAAAAAACGTAAAAAAAACCAAGCTTTTTAAGTATTACTTTATTTTTGCTCAATGGAACAATCGAAATCTCGCTTTCTAACAATAGACATTCATACGCATATAATCCCTGAGAATCTCCCTAAATGGAAGGAAAAATTTGGATATGGTGAATTTGTTTCTCTTGAGCATCATAAACCTTGTTGTGCCAGAATGATGATGGACGGTGAATTCTTCAGAGAAATTGAAAATAACTGTTGGAGTGCAGAACAAAGAATTCATGAATGTAATGAAGTTCCAGTTGATGTTCAAGTATTAAGTACTATTCCTGTGATGTTTTCTTATTGGGCAGAGCCCAAACACACATTAGAGATTTCTAAATTTCTAAATGATCATATCGCTGAAATTTGTTTAAAATACCCAAAGAGATTTGTTGGTTTAGGCACCATTCCCATGCAGCATACAGAACTTGCTATTCAAGAATTAAAACGCTGCAAGGAAATCGGACTCAAAGGTGTTCAAATTGGTTCGCATGTAAACGATTTAAATTTAAATGCCCCCTCCTTATTCCCAATTTTTGAAGCTATGCAAGACTTAGATATGGCATTATTCATACACCCTTGGTGGTATTCTGCAAAAAAGAAAATGCCCGACTATTGGCTACCTTGGCTTGTAGGAATGCCTGCCGAAACATCTTTAGCTGTTAGTTCATTGATTTTTGGTGGAATATTTGAAAAACTTCCCAAGTTAAGAGTTGCTTTTGCTCATGGAGGCGGTGCTTTTCCAGCAACTATTGGCAGAATAGAACACGGTTGGAAAGCACGACCAGATTTAGTAGCAGTTGATAATGTACACAATCCAAAAAAATATTTGGGGAAATTTTGGTTAGATAGTCTTGTACATGATCCCAAAATGCTAGAATATATTGTAGATTTAGTAGGTCCAGATAAAGTTTGTCTTGGGACCGATTACCCATTCCCTTTAGGTGAAGATATCCCCGGACAATTGATAAAAGAAACAGGTTTTTCCGATATCATTCAAGAAAAACTATTAGGCACATCCGCCTTGGAATGGTTAAAGATGACTGCAGACCAATTCAAATAAGTCAAGTAATTGTAGTATTTTGTCTGTTATGACAAATTTTACTTGTTGCCGATATTGACTTTATTTAATTTTGGTTTAATGCAAAAATCAGTAGGATTATTAATTGGCTTACTTGTAAGTGGTATTTTATCAGCACAGCAATATGTTTTAAAGCCAATTGAAGGTTTTTTCCCTTCAGTAAAAATTTATAAAAAGACAATAATGGATATGACTACCAATTATATCTACTTAGGTACTGATTTTGTAAATGGATTTAAAAATACCACGCGTAATACCATAGACTTAACAGGGGAAATTAATAACCAAATCCAAACTGCTGTACATGAAGGTACTCAAAAAACTAATGTAGTAGTATATTTAGATTCAGGTAGAGACCAGATTACACCTTTAGAAGGAGAGTTGAATTTTACACTTAAATTGGGTGAAAAAGGAATTATTAAATCTGTAGAAGGAAGCCCAGAAATTATTGAAGCATTAAAATCAAATCCCGTTTCTGGAATGCAAGAGGGCTTGCCATATGGGATTTTTCTAAACACCCAAATCACACGTACTGTTGGAGATTCATGGGTTGACTCATCTTACAATCAATATGGTATAATTAATTACACCTTCGATAGCGCGGTTGCTAATATTGGATATTTTTCCGTCAACCAAGAAATGGATTACACAACAAAAACTAATTTTTCTGGAGTTGAATCAGAACAAACCGTTGTAGGAACAACAAGTGGAAACATTCAAGTTGATTTAAGTAATAATCTTATAACGAAGTTATTCTACCAGATGGAATTAACCGGTAATCTGTTAATGAGTGAGTATAGGATTCCTTTAACCATGCGGGGTAGTATCTCTGATAAAGCTTCCTTAAAACCTATCAACTAACAAAATACTTTATTAATTTCATCCAAAAGGTATCCTTTCTGAAATAAATATTTTATAACCTTTTGCTGTTCTAAAAAGTTTAATTGTGACTTAAGTTCTGATAATGATCCCTCAATTGAATATCCCATTAATCTAATTTTTTTTCTAGCAAGTTTCTCAATTTTATCCGCTTGTCGGTTATCAACTATACTACTAAGGGCCATATCTATTAGAGCCTTTCTAATCCCCGCTTGCTTCAAACCTATTTCAATCTTTTTTGGTCCCCAGCTTTTTTGATTAAACTTTCCTTTTACATAAGCTAATGCAAACCGCTCCTCATTAATAAAATTAGATTGAATTAAATCAACTAAAATTTGACCCGTTTCTATTGATGTCATTCCATATTCACGACATTTATTTTCTACTTGTAATTGACTTCGCTCTTGATAGGCGCAATACTTTTCAAGTTTTTGCAAAACTTTTTCAGGGGTTAGGAAGGTAGGTTTCTTCTGCCATGCCACCTCACAAAGTAAAAACAAAAGTTAATACTGACATAATTTCGGATTTCAAAGTTAAAATCATGACAATTTTTCCTACTTCATTAATTGGAATACACTTTGAGTATTGATGGGTATGAAAACAGGTCAAATTTCAGTACAATCCGAAAATATTTTCCCTATCATCAAAAAATTTCTTTACACTGATCAAGAAATTTTTATCAGGGAATTAGTAAGTAATGCTGTCGATGCTACTAAGAAAATACAAACTCTAAATAGAATTGGAGAGGCATCCGGTAATTTAGGTGAACTTAAAGTTGAAGTTAAAATTGACGAAAAGAAGAAGACTTTAACCATATCTGACTATGGTGTGGGGATGACGGAAGAGGAAATAGAGAAATACATTACTCAGCTAGCCTTTTCTGGAGCTACCGAATTTGTAGAAAAATGGAAGGATAAAGATCCAGAACAAATGATTGGGCATTTTGGTCTCGGTTTTTATTCAGCCTTCATGGTGGCAAAAGAGGTAACTATAATATCAAAGTCATTTAAAAAAGGTGCAGAGGTTGTAAAATGGAATTGTGATGGTACTACTTCATATTCTATTGATACAGCAAAGCGCAAGAGAAGAGGTACGGATATTATTCTCCATCTCACGGATGAAGATGCAGAGACATATTTATCCACTTGGAAAGTCAAAGAATTGCTCCGCAAATATTGTCGTTTTCTACCAATACCAATCGAATTCGATGGGGAAACTATTAATAATCCCGATCCGTTGTGGAAGAAAAAACCTAGTGATTTAAAATCTGAAGATTACACAAAATTCTTTGAAGAGCTTTACCCAATGCAAGAAGCTCCATTATTCCATATTCATATAAATACTGATTTTCCATTTAATTTAACTGGAGTACTTTACTTCCCAAAAATTAATCAAGCACTTGATAATCGAAAAGATCGTGTTCAACTCTATAGCAATCAAGTATTCGTTACTGAGGATGTAAAGGATGTATTGCCTGAGTTTTTAGTATTATTACAAGGTGTAGTGGATTCACCTGACATCCCTCTAAATGTTAGCCGAAGTGCACTACAAAGTGATTCAAACGTCAAAAAAATAACTGCTCACATCTCAAAAAAAGTTAGCGATAAACTACAAGAAATTTTCAAAGCAGACAGAGAAGAGTATCAAAACAAGTGGGAATACTTAGACCTAATTGTAAAATATGGAATGCTATCTGATGAAAAATTTGCTGACCGCATGAAGGATTATTGTTTGGTAAAAACCACTGAGGATAAGCTTCACACTATCCAGGAATGGGTTGATCATTGCAAAGCAAACCAAACTGATAAAAATGATGAAACTATAATACTGTACACTACCGATACTAAAGCACAACACATGAGTATAAAATCTGCTCAAAATGCTGGCTATGAGGTAATCGTACTTGATGGACCCCTAGATGTACATTTTGCTGGGTTTGCGGAAGGTAAATTTGAAAAAGTAAAATTCAAAGGTGTTGATAGTGCTCCAGTTAATCAATTGATTGAAAAGGAAGAAACCATTGAGAGCGTGTTGTCAAAAGAACAACAAGAAGAACTAGAAAAAGCAGTTAAATCATTAGTAAATGAGGCATCTTTTGATGTAAAAATCGAGTCCCTTCCACCACAACAAGATTTCATTAGCATTCACAAAAATGAGTGGGAAAGACGAATGGAAGAATACGCCAAAATGGGTCAATCAATGCCCTTTGGGGATATGAGCATGAACAAAAAAACACTCATCATCAACTCCAATAGTGAAGCTGCAAATTCAACTCTTTCGAAAGAAACTGATGAACGATCTAATTATATCCAACACTTTTTAGATATAGCTCTTTTGGAAAAAGGACTACTCTCTGGAAGTGATTTAGAAAGATTTATTGAAAAAGCCAAAAGCTTTATCAAGTAAACATTTAAGGTCCTTAAAAAAAGGGCAGTGATATCACTGCCCTTTTTTTATGCTAAAGTGAATACCGTTATTTCAGGATATATACCCATTCTACCGGGATATCCTAAGTATCCGAAACCTCTGTTCACATATAAATGCTGATAATTTTCAGTGTATAAATCAATCCATTCTTTATATAAATATTTTACCGGACTCCATCTATAAAACTTGGAATCTATACCAAATTGCATTCCATGTGTGTGCCCACTAAAGGTAGCATCAATATCAGTTTTCCCAACAACTTGAGCTTTCCAATGGCTCGGATCGTGACTCAACAATAATTTGGTTGAGATATCTTGTGAAAGACCTTCCATAGCCTTGTTCAAATCACCATACTTAGGAAATCTGCCTTTTTCACTCCAATTTTGTACACCTATTATTGCAATTTTTTCACCGTTCTTTTCAATTACTCTATTTTCATCAAGTAATAAATTCCACCCTAAAGCCTTATGGTTTTGATACATCATCTCCATATTTTTTAATTTTTCCTTAGGATTGTCCCAAATAACATAATCACCATAATCGTGATTACCAAGAATTGAAAAGACACCAAGAGGTGCTTTGATTTTTTTGAATACATCGATCCACGGATGTGCTTCTTTAGCAGTATCATTGACCAAATCACCAGTAAAGAAGACCATATCTGGATTCTGCTTGTTAATTAACTCAACTCCTTTAATCACCGCATCTCTATCCCAAAAACTTCCACTATGAATATCCGAAATTTGAACAATTTTAAGTCCCTCAAAACTTTTAGGAAGGTTTCTTAACTTTAATTTACGCTTACGGATAACATAATTATGTGCGCCCTTAAAAACACCCCACACTGCAGAACCAAAAAATAATGCTCCAAACCCTAAGCCCAAATAAGTTATAAATTTCGATCTTGATATTCCGCCATTTGCTTGAGACTCAAACCCACTAATATTGGAGTTGGCTCTGATATCAAACCAAAACCATTTTACTACTCTTATACCATCATCTAGGAGTAAAAAAATCACCCAAAGTAGTTTTACAATAAAAATACTAAATATAAATCCCGCAATAAACCTTAAAGTAATTGGGTTGAGGTCTAGTTTTGAAGATCGCATTAAACCCATAAAAATTACAAGCGCTACTGAATAACCCCAATAAATAATAGCGACCAGTTTTTTAACCCAATTATCTGAGTTCTTTATTAAAACTCTTACTCCTTGCCAAGTGTATAGATCCAAAAGGATAAACAGCAGAGCAAAAAACAGGAAGCCAACGACTTTACTTTTAAACATCTGAAAGGTGCAAAGTAAGGTTTGAAAGAATCAATTCTTTTAAAAAAATCGTTGAACGATTAATTTTAAGATGTAGAACGAATTTTACTGCGTTTGTTTTCTTTTAAATATGGCAGTAAATCCTTTATTATATTGGTTGCTGTTCTCAAATAAGTTGTAATACGGGCTAAAATTTTGTTTGATAGTATTGGCTTTTTGAGCATCATTACCATTATAAAATACAAATACTACTTCCTCAATGTTGAAATACTTACGCCTAACTATAATCAGGTCGTCAGAAGGGTTTGATATAAAGGTCTGACCTAACTGCAACGCAATAGAATTAGCTCGAATCCTATTCAAACGCTGAAATGTTTTTAGATTTTCTTGTTCTAAAGAATTTACTTGATCATCAAACCTCATCATCCTACGATTATCCGGATCATTTCCACCGGGCATTCCAATCTCATCACCGTAATAAATTATAGGAATACCAGGAACGGAAATATTAAAGGCCATTAAATTTTGCAGTTGTTCATATACAACTGGATTTTCAATTTTGATTTTTGAATCCCAACCTGCCTGCTTTCCATCTTCATTATCTTTAATACTGCCATCTGCCTTACTTACAAAACGAGGGCGATCCTGGTTTCCAGAAATATTGCCCATTAAGTGGTTTTGCCCATACCAATCAAGCGATGTTTTTAATGTATTGCTTAAGTTAGTACAGCCACCTCCAATGGATTTAAATGTATTGACAGCCGCATCATATAAATTAAAATCAAATTGAGCATCTAATAAGCCATCACCTAAATAAGAAGCTATTAACTCTGGACTCCCATAAGTTTCACCGATTTGAAAGAAGTCTTTCTTATTTGAAGTTTTGATTTTTCTTGTTAAACTTCGCCAAAATTCATTAGGAATATGCTTAGTGGCATCATGTCTGAAACCATCGATTGGATATTTATTTATCCAATATATTGCACTGTCTGTTAGAGCTTCCACAACTTCTGGATTCGAAAACTTAAATGTCGGGAGAAAAGTATCAAACCAGGTAGTTAACCTCTGCTCATCCCAAAGCTGCATATTTACAGTACCATCCTCCAAATATAACGATGTAAACCAATCAGGAAATTGTTTCACCATTGAATGTGTTTGATGAACATGGTGAGCAACATAATCCAAAAGGATTCTCATATCCTTAGCGTGTAAATTAGTAACTAAATTGCTGAATGCTTTTTCACCTCCATATCTTGAATCAATTTTGCTTAATGATGTAGGCCAATATCCGTGATAACCTGAAAACTTTGTTCTTGGTTTTAACCATTGACCCCATGGCCCATTAGGATTTTCAACGATAGGAGAAACCCAAATAGTATTTACACCCAGTTCTCGAAAGTACCCTTTTTCTAGTTTTGAATTGATACCCTGTAAATCTCCCCCAAAATAGTCTACTTTTGGATTAACTGAATCATTATTTATTTTGTAATCGTTGTCAGTATCACCATTATTAAATCTATCAATCATAGGATTATAGATTATCATACTCCTTGGATTATTCAGCCTATTAAAAACTTCTAGCTCATTAATTGGTCTACCATCTAAGATTGGCACCCATAAATTATTGCTTCTTGCATTTGTTGTTATTGACCAAATGCTTAAATCATTATAGCCATCCTGCTTGGGGATATTTACAACTGACAAAACCCATTTATTATCTTCAATAATTTCTGGTGTCAATAATGAATCACCAAGAAAACAAACAAATTTTACTTTCTGTTCTCCAACTTTAGACTTTACAATTACCTGTGAGTCATTTAATAGGTATGAAATTAAATCAAATTGTTTTGTCTTAGTTTCAATAATTGAATTAAACCCACCAAAACCATTGCTTACCTTTTTTACGTTTGTCGGGTCTACAGATTCCTTACCATCAATTAATAAAACATATTGTTCAATTCCGGGCGATATTAATGTAGTACCCACCCAATTTCCATTGTTATACTTCAACTGTAATTTCGAAGCGGTCCAATCGTTAAATGTGCCTTTTATACTTATTGAGCTATGTTTTTTTTCTTTATCAGGTATTACAAAATCATGTTGTATCTTCTCAGAAGGAAAAACTGGTAAGCTTTTAATTTTTCCATTCTCTGATTCTATTTGTAAAACATAAAATGCGCTTTTCAAGCCAGCATTATTTTGGAGTTCTACTGCTCGGTTTTCAACTTTTAAGCTAAAATTATCCGTCTCCTTAAATCTATAACCATCCAATAAAGAAACTTTTCTTACTCGTTCTAATTCATTTGACGATAAAAAATCTGTAAGCTCTATTGTTGACTCTTCGAAGTTGAGTTTAATGGGATAGGTCTGACTTACAACAGGTAGTATGCAAATAAATGAAAAAACACTTGTTAAGATTGATTTATAATTGAGCATCATCTTCTGCGTATTTATATGTTGAGTTATTTATTTTTATTAAAACAAGCTCACAATAAGGTTGATATTTTTTTAGCTTACCAGAAAATCGTTTGATCCCACTTAATGAGTAGATTTCACAATTCTCTTCTCCAATATCCTTCCCATCTAACATCCAAAGTCCTAAATGATCTCTGTAAAGTGCATGATATTTCTTGGGAAATTCGGTTAGTGAGTTCGATGATTTATTATTATTTACAAACTTTGAATAAACAGGATAGTGATCGCTAGTATTATTTGAAAACCCACTGATCCAATTGTTTGCGTACAAAACACTTGAAGAATCTAGAACACAAGTTCCTTTTAAACCAGGACTTGCAACAATGTGGTCTATCATATTAGGATAACCTGCAGTTGACCGATCTCCATTCATTGTAAGGTTATATGTTGAAACAGTATAATTAGTATCCTTCAACCAATTACCAAATGGTGTGCTATATCCGCTTAAAATACTCTCGTCAAAGTCATCATTCCAATCACCTATCACTAATCCCTTCATGTCTTGACTGAATGATGAAATATATGATTTTAATAAAATGCTTGCATCATATCGTCTGTTATAAGCCGTAATTTTAGATGAAGTTGAACCAGTATTTGCTTTCATATGTAAAACCCATACCCTCAAAGTATCAATGATTTTGTTCTTGTTTTTTGAAATTAAACAAACTTCTAGTGGCAGCCTACCACCACCAAATTCATACTCGTATTTTTCTAATATATGTTTAGAATACACTAAATCATATTCACTTTTTTTAAATAGTAATGCCGTTTTCTGGGTTTGAGACCAAGTACTTATGACCCCTGAATAATCAGAACATAAACTTAATAATGAATTCCAATAATTCACATTAGAAATTTCGCACAAACCGATAATATCGCAATTAGTACTATTGATAAGATTCGCAGAATTTGTTAACTGCGTTTGATCATTAGACGGACCGTTGTTACCATCTCCAAACCACTCAATATTCCAAGTTAATACATCTAGCCTATCAGGGCGATCAAAATTTGGTATCTGCGCTCGAGTATACCCAATACTTAAGACTCCTAAAATTATTAAAATTACTCTCAATGTGTTGATCGTTTATCAAATCCCCAGTTTAACTTACCCCTTAAGGTTTCTAAAAAATTTATTTCATTTAACCGAATGAGATTTAAATCAAAATCAGCACGTTTTACTGCCATTGATACCTGATCAGTGATACTCTCACTACGACTATCTAAACTCGCTAAATAACTGCTTGCCCTGCCTTCTATTTCGAATGAAACCACCGAATTGTCAGGAACTATTACTGGTCTCACATTTAAATTATGTGGAGCAATTGGAGTAATTACAAAACTATCAGATTTAGGAAAAATAATTGGACCTCCACAGCTCAAAGAATAACCCGTTGATCCTGTAGGAGTTGCAATTATTAAACCATCACTCCAGTAACTATTCAGAAACTCACCATTTAAATATGCATGAACGATTATCATGCTTGATGTTTCTTTTTTATGAATTACGAAATCATTTAAAGCATAATTAAACTCAAATATGTCATTACTAGAATCTAGGTGTAATAACGATCTCTTTTCTGTAGTATAATTTCCCTTTTCCAACTCAAACAGCGCCTTCTCCATTTTCTCTTCAGTAAAACCTGCTAAGAAGCCTAATCGACCGGTATTAATTGATAATACAGGTATACCACTGTCTTTAATAATCTGTAAAGTTTCAAGAATAGTGCCATCGCCACCAATACTAAAAATCACATCGATAGGAGCGTTCCCTTTATGAAATGAGTCAAATACTGTTAACTCCACCTCAGAATTATGCATACGCACAAAGTCTTCAATGTGTGGTGTGGTCCAGACACGATGTTCATGAGCCGATAATAAATCGACCAATCTAAGCACTGCTTCTCCGTGCTTTTTGTCTTTTACCGATTTAGCATAAACTCCAATTTTCATGAACTATAACAAATGTAAAATTACTAATTAAGGACCTATTTTTTATAGGTAACAAAGTTAAAATCAAAGGTATGTTTTTCATCTTTAGGGTGGAATACATTATTTTCTTCCTCCCATTTTTCGCCAACTTTTGGGAAAAAAACATCAGCCTCTGGAAATTCCGCATTGACCCTCGTAATTAAAAGTTTATCAGCAATATCTATTGTTTGTCGGTAAATCTCTCCTCCTCCAATGATCATCACTTCATCACTAAATTGTGAAGCTTCTTTGAGTGCTTTTTCAATTGAATTAACCCCAATAAAGCCTTCTAAATCTATTGGGTGTCTTGAAATAACAATGTTTAACCTGCCTTTCAATGGTCTTCCCAAACTTTCCATGGTTTTCCTACCCATCACTACGGCCTTGCCTTTGGTTTTCTCAACAAACCATTTAAAATCATCAGGAAGGTGCCATAATAAATTGTTGTTTTGACCTAATTCATGATTATTACCAATGGCTGCAATTAATGTAATCGACACAATACTTCAAAAATAACCTTTTTTAATTCAAGCAAATAACCAAAGTCCCTAGAAATACGAATTTGATTGATATAGCTGTAGTATAAACGAATACCTTGTTTGGAAGTTCGTATCTTTGTAGAATGAGCAGAATGGTAGCCATCGTCGGGAGACCTAACGTAGGGAAAAGCACCTTATTTAATCGCCTAACTGGTGCAAGAAAGGCCATCGTCGATGATTACAGTGGTGTCACTCGTGATCGACATTATGGAAGATCAGAATGGAACGGTCTAGAATTTACAGTAATTGATACGGGTGGATTTGTGCCTGATAGTGCAGATGTGTTTGAAACAGCAATTCGTGAACAGGTACACATTGCTATTGAAGAAGCAGCCGTTTTAGTGTTTATGGTTGATGTCCAATCCGATATTCACCCATTAGATGAGGAATTTGCAAAACTTTTACATCGACACAAACAACCCGTTGTACTTTGTGTGAATAAGGTAGATAATGAAGATTTAAGACTACAAGCTCCAACTTTTTATGCTTTAGGTTTTGATGAAATTTTTGAGGTTTCATCTGCTAGTGGTTCCGGAACAGGTGAACTATTAGATAAAATCACTGAACTACTAGAAGATGAGCCGCCTGTTATTGTTGATGAAGAATATCCTCGAATTGCCATCGTCGGTAGGCCTAATGTAGGAAAAAGTAGCCTTATAAATGCGCTTATAGGAAAGGACCAAAATATAGTGACAGATATTGCCGGTACTACTCGCGATAGTATTGACACACTTTATAAAGCATATGGTAAAGAACTTATGTTAGTCGATACTGCAGGCATCAGAAAGAAGAGTAAAGTTCGAGAAAACATTGAGTTCTATTCCGTCATGCGTTCACTAAAGGCATTAGAAAGTTCGGATGTTGTTGTTCTTGTATTAGATGCTCAACAAGGCCTGGAGTCCCAAGATTTAAACTTGTTTTGGATGGCGCATAGATTGGGTAAAGGGATGGTTATTCTAGTAAATAAATGGGATTTAATAGACAAAGAAACTAATACTGCAAGAGATTATGCTGACAATATTAAATCTAAAATAGCACCATTCGTTGATGTTCCAATTTTATTCATATCAGCTTTAACGAAGCAACGAATTTTCCAAACTATTGAAACTGTGGTGGAAGTATATGACTCATTAAGTACTAAGATAAGTACGCGAGAATTAAACGATTACTTATTGCCAATCATGGAAGCAACACCACCACCAAGTAGAAAAGGGAAATTTGTAAAAATTAAATTCGTCACTCAATTACCTAGCCGAAGAGTTGCCTTCGCTTTTTTCTGCAATTTACCTCAATATGTAGTTGAGAGTTACACTAGATTTTTAGAAAATAAAATCCGAGAGAAGTTCAATTTTACTGGGGTTCCATTTAGTATTTTTTATCGGAAAAAATAACAATGAAGGATATAAGAGACCTTTCATTAGAAGAAATCCAGAATTTTATTAAAGATATTGGAGAACCCTCATTTCGAGCAAAACAGATATACAAATGGCTTTGGCAAAACTGCTGTCAGAGCTTTGAGGAGATGACCAATCTATCGAAAAACTTGAGAGATAAACTATCTAATGAATTTACTTTTCATAATACAAAAATTAAAACTGCTCAATACTCTGGAGACGGAACAATAAAGGTAATTTTTGAATTATGGGATGAAAACTTAGTTGAAGGTGTTTTAATTCCAACAAAAACTAGAACAACAGCTTGTATTAGCAGTCAAGTCGGATGCAGTTTAGACTGTAAATTTTGTGCTACAGGTTACTTGAAAAGACAAAGAAATTTAAAGGCTTCTGAAATTTTTGATCAGTTCAATTTGATCAATAATCTATCTTTTGAGCATCATCAAAAGAAGCTTGATAATATTGTTTATATGGGGATGGGAGAACCATTATTAAATTATGCTGAAGTAATGAGAAGCGTAAATTTACTCACTTCTTCAGACGGGCAAGGAATGAGCCCATCTAGACTTACTATTTCTACAGCCGGAATTAGTAAAATGATAATAAAAATGGCTGATGATGGTCTAAAAACCAATTTAGCTTTGAGTTTACATGCCTCTACCAATGAAAAACGGTCAGCAATCATGCCAATTAACGAAAGTAATCCCTTAGAAGACCTTTCAGAGGCATTAAACTATTGGTATGAAAAAACTCAGATCAGACCAACATTAGAATACACTGTTATTGCAAATGTTAATGATGACATTCAATCCGAAAAAGAGTTATCTGCATTTGCAAAATTGTTCCCCTGCAAGATAAATTTGATTGAATACAACCCAATATCAACAGCTGACTACCTTCCAACAAGCAGACTAGATCAATTCGCTGAGAATCTGGAAAAACAACGATTAATTGTAAATGTACGGCGAAGCCGAGGTAAAGACATAGATGCCGCTTGCGGACAATTGGCTCTTAAACAATAATTAGGCTTTAAAATCTCTATGATGCGCCTCTTCATATAGACGCTCTTTGGGAAGACTCTTGAAATATTCCCAAGTTATTTTTAGACCCTCTTCTCTCGAATATTGTGGTTCCCAACCAAGAATTTCCTTAGCTTTATCAATATTAGGTTGACGCTGTTTAGGGTCATCCGTTGGGAGTGCCTTATATACAACTTTTTGGTCTGTACCGGTAAGATTGATAATCTCATCTGCAAACTCTTTAATTGTAATTTCCTTTGGATTCCCAACATTGACAGGATCAACACAATCACTCAATAGCAATCGGTAAATACCTTCAACTAAATCATCGACGTAACAAAAACTTCGAGTTTGACTACCATCCCCAAAAACTGTTAAATCTTCACCTCTAAGCGCCTGTCCCATAAATGCTGGTAAAACTCTACCATCGTTCAAGCGCATTCTTGGTCCGTAAGTATTAAATATACGAACGATTCTTGTTTCAACTTGGTGATAGGTATGGTAAGCCATAGTCATCGCCTCTTGGAATCGCTTTGCCTCATCATAAACTCCTCTCGGTCCTACAGGATTCACATTGCCCCAATAGTCTTCTGTTTGTGGATGTACGGTTGGATCTCCATAAACTTCACTGGTACTTGCTACTAAAATTCTTGCTTTTTTATCTTTGGCAAGACCTAACAAGTTATGAGTCCCTAGTGAACCTACTTTCAAGGTTTGAATAGGAATTTTTAAATAATCAATAGGACTTGCTGGAGATGCAAAGTGGAGGATATACTTCAAATCACCGGGTACATGAACAAACTTACTTACATCGTGATTATGAAACTCAAAATCCTCAAGATGAAATAAATGCTCAATATTTCTGAGGTCACCAGTAATTAAATTGTCCATCCCTATTACATGGTAACCCTCTTTAATAAATCTATCGCACAAATGTGATCCTAAAAATCCAGCAGCGCCTGTGATTAATACTGATTCCTTTTTCATTTTATTTTATACTAGTTCGACCAATGCTATAATAGGTGAACCCGTGTTTTTTCATCATTTCAAGGTCAAATAAATTTCTCCCATCAAAAATTACTGATTCTCTCAATGAATTTTTAATCTTTTGAAAATCAGGAGTTCTAAATTCTGGCCATTCTGTTGCAATAACTAAAAAGTCCGCACCATCAATTGTATCATAACTAGAATTACAATACTCCACCTTATCCTTAATTAATTCTTTCACATTCAGCATTGCCTCTGGATCGTATACTTTAATATTAGCACCTCTATTTTTCAACTCATCAATCATTTCTAATGCTGGAGCTTCTCTTATGTCATCAGTATTTGGCTTAAATGCCAAACCCCACATTGCAATGGTTTTTCCTGCTATTGAGCCAAAATGAGCATCTATCTTAGGTAATAATGCTTTTTTCTGATCAGTATTTACATCCTCAACTGCTTTTAATATTTTAAAATCGTATGATACTTGAGATGCGCTATGAATTAATGCTTTCACATCCTTTGGAAAGCAACTTCCTCCATAACCAATACCAGGGAACAAAAATCTTCTTCCAATTCTATCATCACTACCTATACCTTTACGCACCATATCAACATCTGCTCCCAACAACTCACACAAACGTGAAATTTCATTCATAAATGAAATTTTGGTTGCAAGAAATGAGTTTGCTGCATATTTCGTTAATTCGGCACTCCTCGTATCCATATGCATCACAGGGTTTCCTTGACGTACATAGGGAGCATATAACTCATCCATTATTTCAAATGCCTTTTCAGATTCTGCGCCAATTACTACACGGTCAGGTTTCATGAAATCATCAACTGCTACCCCTTCTCTAAGAAATTCAGGATTTGAAACAACATCAAATTCACCATTGAAATTCTCTTTTACTGCTGCTTTTACCTTATCTGCCGTTCCCACCGGTACAGTACTCTTATCTACAATTATTTTGTAGTCAGTCATTATCCTTCCAAGATTACTCGCAACTCCCAATACATACCTTAAATCAGCGGAGCCGTCTTCACCCGGAGGGGTTGGCAGCGCCAAAAATATTACCAGACTATCTTTTATCGCTTCTTCAATTTCGGTTGTGAAGCTTAGTCGACCTTCTTTTAAATTCCTTTTAAAAAGAACTTCTAATCCAGGTTCGTAAATGGTAATTTGTCCAGCGCTAAGTTTATCAACCTTATTTTGGTCAATATCAACACATATTACCTCATTGCCTGTTTCAGCGAAACAAGTACCACTTACTAATCCGACATATCCCGTACCTATTACTGCTATTTTCATTGATTAAAGAAAGATTTAATTTCGTTTATAATTTCAATTTGTTCAACTGTTGTTAACTCTGGACAAATAGGCAAACTCAACACTGTATTACAGAGATTCACAGATACAGGTAGATCAGCATCAACAGAGTAGGCTTTTTGCCTATGCAAAGGTAGCGGATAATATACCATTGATGATATATTTTTTGAATTCAAATGCGCAGCAAGATTATCCCTAACCGTACTATTTTCTAATTTAATAGTGTATTGATGATAAGAATGCGTTCCATTTGTATCTCTTTTAGGAAGTTTAATAGAACTTATTTTCGATAATTCTGACTGATAGCGTTTAGCTACCTCAATCCTACCATGAATAAATGATTCTAGATGAGGCAACTTTGCAAGTAAGATTGCTGCTTGCATTGTATCCAAGCGCGAATTTAAACCAACCAATTCATGATGATATTTTTTGGTTTGCCCGTGATTAGCGATTTTTCTAGCTTTTTCAGCTAGCTCTATGTCATTCGTAAATATTGCACCTCCGTCACCAAAACAACCCAAATTTTTACTCGGGAAAAAAGATGAAATCCCAATATCACCTATACATCCGGAAGCACCATGAATATTTTCAGAACAATACCAGCTTCCAAGGCTTTGGGCAGCGTCTTCAATTAATTTTAGATTATTTTCCTCGGCAATTCTATAAAGCGCTTCCATATTTGCATTTTGACCAAATAAATGCACCGGCGCAATTGCAACAGTTTTTGGCCCAATATTTTTCTTAACCTGCTCAACATCAATCAGAAAAGTATCCTCATTTACATCAACAAAAACCGGATTGAGGTTTAGCAATAACAAAACTTCTGGTAACGCAGCATATGCAAATGAGGGAATTATTACTTCAGAACCAGGTTCAAAATTCATAGCCATAAATGCTATTTGTAGAGCATCTGTCCCATTCCCACAAGTAACTACATAATCAACCCCAAGAAACTTTGCAAGTTCATTTTCAAACTCTTTAACTTCCGGACCTTGAACAAATTTACCATGCTCAAAAACAGAACTTACTCGGGAATCAATCGATGTTTTAAATCGATTATACTGAGAAACCAAATTAACCATTTGAATTCCTTTCATAGGCTGAATTTACATATTTAATCGCTGTCTAAATGCTTCATATATAACAACACCTGTGGCTACTCCTACATTCAACGAATCAATTGATCCTTCTGCCATTGGAATTTTCACAGTATAGTCGCACATTTTAAATGCATCCGTAGATATACCTTTTTCTTCATTACCCATTACAACTGCTAATGGTCCTGAAAAGTCTGTTTCATAAAGACCTTGAGAAGCTTTTTCAGTGGATCCAATAATTTTTAATCCACTGTTTTTTAAATGCTTCAAAGAATGATGCATAGAATTAGTTCTACATATTGGAATTTTTAACAATGCACCAGCTGAAGTTTTAACCGAATCTGGACCAACAGGAGCAGCACCCGTTTCCGGAATTATTATTCCATCAACACCCGCACTTAATGCAGTACGTGTAATAGCTCCAAAATTTCTAACATCGGTAATTCCATCTAAGACTAAAATAAATGGATCCTTACCCTTTGAATAAGCTGAATCAATTACATCCTCAATTCTTGCAAAATCTACAGCCGATAATGAAATAACAATACCTTGATGATTTCCTCTAACCAAAGAATTTAATTTACTCGAAGGAACTTGTCTCCATATAATTCTGTTTGTCTTGAGTAATTGTATTATTTCAGCAAGTTGACCTGTTTGAAATCCTTCTTGGATCCATACTTTGTCAATTGTTTTACCCGACTCCAGTGCTTCAATTACTGGATGTATTCCGTAAATTAATGATTGATTGGATTTCATAAAAATCCCCGCCTTCGGCGGGGTTTTTGTTATTGTAATTTAAGATCTAGTATATTTTGAACTTTGGGTTTATACTCAGTAACCCATTGTTTTTTTCCTTTTGATTCTAACAATTGGAATGCTCTCTGGATTAATTGTTTAGAGGTGTAAATCTCCCTTAAAATGTAGTCAGAAGGTTCATCTAAACCTTTTCCTCCGTCGTAATAGAAATTGAAATACTTACGATTTTCCTCAATGCTCAAATCAAAGAGTTCCTTAGCTTCCTTCTCAGCACCAAGACTTAAATAAAGGTTAGCAAATTCAATTCTCAAATCTCGATTCAATGGAAGGACTTTTTCAGGAATCTCAGCTCTTACATGATCAAGAACAGTTTTAGCTTTGTTTTTGAATGATTCAGTGCTGTCTTTATTTTGATCAAAATATTCCCCGGCATTTGCGTAACCAGGCTCAGGAGAAGGATTTTGTCTGATTGCTGCTTCATTAACACCCATTTGAATATTTATCTGATTTATTAAGTCAATTTGTCTTACATAATGACTAGCCAAATCGTATGCAAACCTATGAATATCCATTGGTACATATGAAGCCTTATCGTCAAGGAAGAAGTTTGCTTTTTCCTTCATTTGATAATACTTGTATGTATGAACTAGGTTATTATATAATTTATTGTAATTAGTTCTCATAGGTATTCTATTACTTGAACCTCCTTTAATTGGAACCAATTTATATACTAATCCCTCAAGTTCTAAATAATCATTCAAGCCTTTGAAGTCAAACCCTGAAACAGAAGTAAAGTAAATTGGTCTCTTCCAACCTTTTTGAGCTACTTGATTAACAAGGTCATACATCAATAAATCTCCTTTATCTAAGTATGTTTGGCCACCTAGGCTAATAGCAATAGAATCTACGATCAGACTAGCATCCTTTGAATCAACGACTCCAGCTTTTAATACTTCTTCTTTATTTACAGGAACATAAATCTGCTTACCTTTCCATGAAATGCCATCTGTAAGTCCGCCTTGTTTTTCCTTAAGAGCTAACATTCCAGCCACAACTTCACCCACATTTTGAGGAGGATAATTTGTTGTATCTATCATGATTCCATAATCAAAACTACCCGTTTGAAGGTCTTTTTTAGTTAGTGTCAATGGTAATGGTGTTGACTTGTTTACAGTATCCAACAATACCGAACTATACCACTCAGTAGGTAATAAAGATTGATTAATTATTCTCACATCAGTACGAATACCCTCTACGTTTTGTGCATACCATAATGGATAAGTATCATTATCGCCATTACAGAATAATATTGCATTAGGCTCTAAATTCAATAGGAAATTCTTTGCCATATCTATACCTATATAACGTCCTGAACGATCATGATCATCCCAGTTTTCAGCGGCCATATTCACGGGAACAAGCAGTATTGAAAGCCCGATGGAAATTATCGCCGCACTTTTACCAGCATATTTCTTCAACCATTTGGCAACTGACAACACGCCTAACCCAACCCAAATACAGAATATTTGGAAGGAGCCGACCACCGCATAATCTCGCTCACGAGGCTCGTATGGTGGCTGATTG
>JAURNR010000011.1 GCA_030830065.1 Bacteroidota bacterium
AATGGAACAAAACCTACCTAAAGGGTTTGAAGCTCGGATAAATTATTCAATGCCGGGATATGTGGTTCCGCATTCATTATTCCCAGCAGGTTATCATTGCGACCCAAAACTCCCATTACCATTTATTAACATTGCGTCACAAAAAAACTTCATTGCTCTCTACCATATGGGCATTTACGCAAATCCAGAGTTATTACATTGGTTTCAAACTGAGTATAAAAATCATGTACCCACAAAACTGGATATGGGAAAAAGTTGTATCCGGTTTAAAAAAATTGAACAAATTCCTTATGAATTACTTGCTGAATTATTTAAAAAAATGACTCCAGAAGAATGGATTAAAATATATAAAGATGCTTTTGTAAAAAAGTAAATAAATTTTAAGTCTGTAATAATCCAGAATTGAATTTTTCAATCGGTGAGTGATCGGCTGCTTCAATACCCATGGATATCCATTTTCTCGTTTCTAGTGGATTAATTATGGCGTCAACCCACATTCTAGAAGCTGCAAATTCAGGCTTAGTACCATTCTCGTACCTTCCCTTAATTCTATCTAACAATTTCTTTTCGTCGGCTTCTGATATCGGTTCACTTTTACTATTGAGTCTAGATTTTTCTATTTGTAGCAAGGTATTCGCTGCTTGATCACCACCCATAACAGCTATTTTAGCACTTGGCCATGCCACTATTAGTCTTGGATCATATGCCTTTCCACACATTGCATAATTACCTGCTCCGTAACTATTTCCTATTATTATTGTAAATTTTGGTACGGTGCTGTTACTCATTGCCATTACCATTTTTGCACCATCTTTAATTATACCCCCGTGCTCACTTCTGCTTCCTACCATAAAACCAGTTACATCTTGTAGAAATACCAATGGTATTTTTTTCTGATTACAATTCATGATAAACCTAGCTGCTTTATCAGCGCTATCAGAATAAATTACCCCACCGAACTGCATTTCCCCTTTTGAATTTTTTACAATTTCTCTATTGTTTGCCACTATCCCAACAGAATAACCATCAATGCGTGCATATCCACATAAAATAGTTTTACCATAATCCTCCTTGTATTGTTCAAATTCACTTGAATCAACCAATCTCTTTATAATTTCAACTGTTGGATAAGGCTTCGCTCTATCGGCAGGTAAAATTCCAAATATTTCGTTTTGGTCTAAGGTGGGCTCTTTAGATGTTTTTCTATCAATGCCAGATTTTTCAAATTCACCCAATTTATCCATGATAAATTTAATACGATCTAAGCATGAAGAGTCATCCTTAAACTTATCGTCTATTACACCCGAAATTTCCGTTTGAGTGGTCGCGCCACCCAGAGTTTCATTATCTATTGACTCACCAATTGCCGCTTTTACTAAATAACTTCCTGCAAGGAATATGCTACCATTTCCCTCTACTATTAAAGCTTCATCACTCATAATAGGAAGGTATGCTCCACCCGCAACACAACTCCCCATTACAGCAGCAATTTGAGTAATACCCATAGCACTCATCTTTGCATTGTTTCGAAACATTCTTCCAAAATGTTCTTTATCTGCAAAAATTTCGTCTTGCATCGGTAGAAATACACCAGCACTGTCAACTAGATAAATGATCGGTAGTCTGTTATCCATCGCAATTTCTTGGGCTCTTAAATTCTTTTTGCCAGTTATTGGAAACCAAGCACCTGCCTTAACGGTAGCATCATTAGCAACAATTACACATTGTTTTCCCGATACATAACCTATTCCTGCCACTACTCCACCGGCTGGACATCCACCATATTCTTCATATTGTTCAAAACCCGCAAAAGCACCAATTTCAATCCAATGACTATCGGCATCACGCAAGTATTCAATTCGCTCTCGCGCTAGTAATTTCCCTTTTGACTTTTGTTTCGAAGCAGATTTTTCGCCTCCACCTTGAGCAATTTTATTCAGCTTTGATTGCACCGAATCCCATAATTGCTTGTTCACATCTTCATTCTTATTAAACTCTAAATCCTGCTTGGTCATACTTCAAAAATACAACATACAATGATGTGAAAAGGACCAATTTCTAAATAAAAAAGGTGATTCACATGATATTGTCATTAAATAACTCTAACTTTGCGCCGCAATTGTTTGCGAGTGGGAGCTATTTACAGTTCGAATCAAAAGGATTCCAACGCGAGATTTTCTGCTTAAAGCGTTGCCTTATTATTATTGAATGACAACATTTCAGAACTTGGGATTAACACCCCAACTGCTGGCCACTGTCGAAGCACAGGGTTACAGCCAGCCTACGCCTATTCAGGCTATGGCAATTCCTACCATATTAAATGGTAATGACTTATTTGCTACCGCCCCAACAGGAACCGGTAAAACTGCAGCATTTGCAATTCCTATTATTCAAAAACTTGAAGGTAGTTCTCCTAAGCAAATCCAAACTTTGATCTTGGCCCCAACAAGAGAGTTAGCGCATCAAATTTCCGACAACTTTAAGAAATACGCAGCGCATACCGAAATCAAAATCAACCTTATCTATGGTGGTGTACCACAAATTCGACAGGTTGACAGACTAAAAAGAGGTTGCCAAGTAGTGATTGCTACTCCAGGTAGACTTTTAGACTTGATGAAGCAAGGTCATGTAAAACTTGGAAGTGTGAATACTTTTGTTTTAGATGAGTGCGATAGAATGTTAGATATGGGATTCATAGACGATATCAAGAAAATCCGAGAGAAACTTGATACAGAAAAAATCCAAACCCTCTTGTTCTCTGCAACTGCATCACCTGAAATCAGAACCTTATCTGAAGAAATATTAAATCAACCAGAGAAAATAGATATTATTCCTACCGAGCTTCAAAAACCTAAAATTGAACAATGGCTTTTTGTGATTTCTCAGAAAAATAAAGAAGAATTACTACTTCAAATGCTTGAAGACCCAGAGATGGATTCTTTACTTGTTTTTACAAGAACTAAAATAGGTGCTGATAAACTCGTTAAAACACTTCGTCAACACAACCATAATTGCTGTGCAATTCATGGAGATAAATCTCAACGTGAAAGAACACGCAACTTAGATAGCTTTAAAACAGGAAGAGATAGGGTGTTAGTTGCAACGGATGTGGCAGCTCGCGGAGTAGATATTCAATCATTAAATTATGTATTGAACTTTGATATGGCCGAAGATGCGGAAACATACACCCATAGAATTGGAAGAACAGGAAGAGCAGGAACCGAAGGTTTAGCTATGTCATTCTGCAGCCCAGGTGAAAATAAAAAGCTTCAAGAAATCTATAAAGCTTTTGGTGAAGATTCTTTAATGGAAATGGAACACGAATTCAGAATCGAACTTCCTCAAAAAAGAAATTCAAGAAATAATTCTGGAAACAAGGACGGCAGAGAAAGAAAAGAAGGAGATCATAAATCATCCAAAAACAAAAGAAGAAGACCAAATAATAAGCATAAAGGTTCCAGAAACGATAAGAAAACTTCTGAAGAAAGAACTGAAAACAGGTCAAACTCAAGAACAAAGAGAAGAAGAAACGCATCAAAAAACAGAGACTAATCCTGTTTTTTAATATTTGATTTCACAGGTATAGTGGTATCACCCATTATCACTTTTCCTTTAATAATTGGTGCTGTTATACCTGTTAAAATGTTTGGTTCGTCTTCTATATCCACCTCTTCAATATCTCCTATCATAACTTCACCCTGAATTTTATCGGGTAGTGGTTCAATAGGTATCTCCGGATCATCAGGAACTAGTGGATCAAGCCGTTTAATGATGTTCCCCATGATTTGCGTATCCACATATTTACTACTTGTATCTCGGTATGCCGGTGCAACTTTTACAAGTAAACTTGAGGTATTATTTTGAGATTCAGCGACCTCTAATCGTGTATTTCTTGAATCTATTTCACCCGTTGTACGCCCCATATTCCATCCACATGACTGAAGAAAACTAACCAAAATACCTAATACCCAATTAAAATAACGATAATAAAATTTCGTCTTTTTTAAAGGTTGTTCTACATGTTTAATATCAAATCTACCACATAATCGTTCCTCGGTATTTCTTCTTGTCTGAAAGTAGTTAATTATTTCATTCGTTGACTTTTGAGAAAAATCAACGACCTCTTTTTCGCAGGATAAACAAAATTTACCTTGTTGTGTGGGAGTCATTTTATCCCAAGATTCGTGACAAGGTTCAGGTATTTTTACAATTGACATATTGCATATATACCTGTGTAATTAAAAAGGTAAATGTGTTTTTACTTTTTTATTATCTGAGAGCAAATAGGACAATCTAACTCTTTATGTCCACGGGCAGGACAATATTCCCTTCCAAAGAAAATGATCTGCAGATGTAACTTATTCCAAATATCTCGGTGAAACAATCTCTTTAGATCTTTTTCCGTTTGTTCCACACTCTTTCCATTGGTGAGTTTCCATCTTTGTGCAAGTCTATGAATGTGTGTATCTACAGGAAAGGCAGGAACACCAAATGCTTGGCTCATGACTACACTCGCCGTTTTGTGTCCAACCCCTGGAAGTTCCTCTAATGCTTCAAAACTATCCGGAACCTCTCCTTGATATTTTTCTATTAAAATATTACTTAGATTGTAAATGGCCTTACTTTTAAATGGAGATAAGCCGCAAGGTTTAATTATTTCTCGAATTTCATCTACTTCCATTTTCGCCATATCAAATGGATTGTTAGCTTTTTCAAAAAGAAATGGAGTAATTTTATTCACTCTATCATCTGTACATTGAGCGCTAAGTAGTACTGCTATTAACAAAGTATAAGCATCCGTATGGTCCAATGGAATTGGTGTAGTAGGATACAATCTCTCCAAAGTTTTTGCAACAAATTTTACCCTTTCTGCTTTCTTCATTTAAAATAATTTAATTAACCATTGTTTATCCTCTTCCTCATAACCTAAACAAATCTTCTCCCACTCTAACTCTATACCAATCAATTTTTTATAATTCAATTGTAATGCGATATCCTGTGAAGCGTGAATATCTAATTTCTCAATTACAGCATCATTTACCTCCATTTTGAGTTGGTATTCATAACCTCTATAATCAAACTTCCTATGATGAATATACTTGGGGCTGTAGCCTAAAATCCAAGACTCTCGGATAAATCTTTCCTCCATAATTTCATTGATTTTAGTGATTTCATCTGAGTATAGAGAAATATCATTAGCACCAAAATAATCCTTCATCCCCTTGCCTAGTAAGGCTAAAAAGGCTTCCGTTTCTCCGTAGTTGTGATGTTCACGAATATTGGTTACCTCACTTCTGTTGCTGGGTACTGATTTGCCTTCATATGTTCCTTCACTTCTAATTGCAGTATTTAATTTTTTTAGATCTGAATCATAAAGAAGCGTACCATGATGAAGATTTCTAAGGCCCTTTTGATGAATATGCTGGGCATTACCACTTATTTTTAAATCATTTAACAAAAGGTCATCGCGTTTACTGTATGTCGTCTCAATATTTAAATCCGCTAAAACAGTCCTTATAGGTTCAAGTAAATACCTATAATCAACCGCTTTAGACATTCCATCTGTTAAATTCCTAATTAGCGTAAAATTGATATTACCAAGATCATGAAAAACAGTTCCACCTCCACTCAATCTCCTCGCTATTTTAATATTGTTCTTCTTACAGAATTCATAATTTGCCTCCGCACATGCATTCTGATGTTTACCTAAAACAACTGCATTATGACTACGCCATAAAAACAATACGTCTTCTGAGAAATTATGTAATAAATATTGTTCTATAGCAAGGTTAAAATATGCATCCGTATTATCGGAAATAAAGAATCGCATGTTCTAATCTTGGAAATTCTTTCGTTTAAGTTCAAAATGCTGACCCAAGTATACCTTTCGTACCATTTCATCTGAAGCAAGTTCTTCGGCAGTACCGTGCTTTAACATTTTCCCTTCAAACATAAGATATGCTCTATCTGTGATGCTAAGGGTTTCTTGAACATTATGGTCTGTAATTAATATCCCAATATTCTTGTCTTTAAGCTTCCATACAATGGATTGAATGTCTTCTACAGCAATCGGATCAACCCCTGCGAATGGTTCATCCAAAAGAATAAAACTAGGATCAGTAGCAAGTGCTCGAGCAATTTCTGTTCTTCTTCTTTCCCCACCACTTAAAACTTTTCCTAAGTTCTTCCGAACACGACCAAGACCAAATTCAGAAATTAACTCCTCTAACTTATCTTTTTGCTCCTTGGGAGATAATCTAGTGACTTCTAAAATTGCTTTTATATTATCCTCAACACTTAAATCTCGAAAAACAGATGCTTCCTGAGGTAGATATCCAATTCCTTTTCTAGCGCGTTTATACATTGCGTCAGAAGTAATTTCTTGATTATTTAATACGATCTTTCCCTCATCTGGCTTAACCAAACCGACAACCATATAGAAAGTAGTTGTTTTACCAGCCCCATTGGGACCCAATAAACCCACAATCTCTCCTTGTTCTACCCGAACAGAAACATCATTTACGACTTTTTTTGAGCCGTACTGCTTGACTAAATTTTGAGATTGTAAAATCATTGCGGCTCAAAGATACAAAGGATTATATAACCTTTGGTCATGCATTAAAATCAATGTATCTTTGCCACGGCGGTACGGCCAGCTCCTTATGAACTCCCCCAGGTCTGGAAAGAAGCAAGGGCAATAGGTTGTAGCGGCGCGATACCGCCTTTTTTGTTTTAAGTACTTATTATAATAAATCTTGGATCAGTTGATCTACTGAAACTCCCTCTGCCTCACCTTTAAAATTCAAGACTACTCTATGGCCTAAGACCCATTTCGCCACGGCTTGAATATCCTCACGATCCACAGAGAATTTGCCATTCATTAGTGCATTACACTTTGCACCTAAAATTAAATTTTGCCCAGCTCTTGGTCCTGCTCCGTAGGCAATGTATTTCTTAGTACTCTCTGGAGACTTTGTATCTGATGGACGTGTCTTTTGCACCAGATTCACTGTATATTCAAAAACAGAGTCGGGTACTGGAACTTCTTCAACGACCTTTTGGTAATTCAGTATATCTTGAAAGTTCATCACTGATTTAACTTGAGTCTTTTTACCCTCTGTAGTTTGTTTCAATACCTGAACTTCTTGCTCAAATGTTGGATAATCCAAATTCACTTGATACATAAATCTGTCTAACTGAGCTTCTGGCAATGGATATGTACCTTCTTGCTCAATTGGGTTTTGAGTGGCGAGTACAAAAAATGGATTCCCAAGTTCATAATTTCTTCCGGCAGCGGTAACTTGACGCTCTTGCATGGCCTCCAATAATGCACTTTGAGTTTTTGGAGGTGTTCTATTAATCTCATCTGCCAATAATAAATTGGTAAAAATTGGGCCTTTTATAAATTTAAATTGTCTATTCTCATCTAATATCTCAGCACCAATTATATCGCTGGGCATCAAATCTGGAGTAAACTGAACACGATTAAACTCTAAACTTAATACCTGAGATAAAGTCTTAACAAGAAGTGTTTTTGCCAATCCCGGCACGCCAACCATAAGTACATGACCATGAGAAAATAATGCATTAATCAATGCCGTAATTACTTCGTCTTGCCCTACAATCACTTTACCTATTTCAGAACGCAAATCTGAATATTTAGGTTGGAATGATTCTGCTAATTGAATAATTTCTTCCCTAGTCATTCGTATTCCATTTTTGAAGGCTTTCACAATTGAGCCCCGCATTATTAACCTTGATGAAAGTCTTTTCTTTATATTTCTCCACCCATGCTTCAATGGCCTTCTGCTTCTTTTCTGCTTCAGCCTGCATCTGAATCATACTGTAGTCTTGTATTAAATTCGCTCTATGAGGATCTACAAATGTCTTCAAATAAAGAATACGATACATACTTCTTCCATCTGGAGTTGCTGTAACTTTGGGTTTGGAGTACTCTCCGGGTTTCATTTTGTCTACCACCTGTTTAACGTCTGACGGTAAGGATTCAAATGTCTTCTTTTGAAGCCCTGTAGCCTCATCTGTTAAGAATCCGCAATACCCTCTGTTACCCATAGTTTCAGAAGAATTTCTTTTAACCGCATCACACCATTCAATTTCACCTCTACTCAGTTCAAACCAAATGCTGTCTGCTAGTTTGGATGCTTCTGTGTAATCTTTAGATGTATTCTCAGGTCTAATCAAAATATGTGCAGCAATAATTCGCTCACCTTTTCTTTTAATTAGCTTCATTATATGATATCCAAAATCAGTTTTAAATACCTGGCTAATACTATCCGGCTTTAATTTAAAGGCAACCCTCTCAAAAGGGCCAACCATATCTCCGCGGCCAAACTCTGGCAATAATCCTCCGTTATTTTTAGATCCGGGATCCATAGAGTATGCATTAGCTAATTTTTCAAATGATTCACCATTTAAGATTCTTTTTCGGATACTGTTTAATTGACCTTTAGTAAAATCTTTAGCAACTTCTGAGATAGGGAGTTCAATTAACATTTGTGCAACTTCCACCTGCGTTGGCACAACAGGTAAACTGTCTTCGGGTATTCTATCATAAAATTCCTGAACCTCCTTAGGACTTATCCTAATATCACCAGTAATTTTAGTTTGCATTTGTTGAGCCAATAACTGCTCACGCATTTTTGGTCTTATTTCATCCTTGAATTCACGAATTGGCTTACCTAAATAACGTTCTAACTCTTCAATACTCCCGGCCTGTCTTTGGAAGCTTCTAATTCTGTTATCGATTTCTGCCTCAACTCGATCCTCGTCTAATGGAAGACTGTCAATTTCAGCCTGACTTAACATCAGCTTTCGCATAATTAATTGATCTAGAAGAAAACAAAATACTCTCTGACTATCCGGTAATGCTTGACCTCTTGCAAGTTGAACCTTTTCTGTTTCAAAGTCCGAAAACATAATTATTTTTTCTCCCACAACAGCTAAAATCCCGTCAGCATATTGAGGAGGCATTAATGGTCCTTGAACTTGTGCTTCAGTCCTAACATTAGCTCCAAAAAGCAATGTCAGCAAGAGCAAATATTGACTGAGCTTATTTAGCATTTAATTTTCTTTTGAATTCTTCTACAACCTCGTAATTTATTGTTACTGGATAGCGAATTTCTAAATCGGCTATCCACTCCTTTTCCAACACTGTTTGATACTTAGAAGCAACTGGCCCTCTTGTTTCATCCAAAGATTTTGGTCCTGCAGGAAGAAAGCTTTTAACCTTCAATACTACAAAATCATTACCCACTTGACCCATTTTATATACTTTATCTTCTTTGCTCTTGAACTTCTCATTACTAAAAACCATTTTCAAAACTTCGTTATTTGGAAATAAGAACGTATCTGATAATTGGTATTTACCAATTTTATAATTAAAATCTAATTGGTTTTTTCTTGTGTGCTCTCTTCTCAAGCTATCAGCAGAGATACCTTTTTTCACTTGCTTGAACACTTTTTTCATCATCTTATTGTCTACACAGAAGTAAAACTCTGCATTGAATCGGTCATCCCATTGGTAATCGTTGATGTTTGCTTGGAAATAAGTTGCTAAGCCAATAGAGTCATTATTTGCTTTGTCCCAAACCATTTCCTGCATTCTATTAAACATCAAAATTCCTTCACGATATTCTTGGAATATAAACTTGAATTCAGAAGATTTTTCTTCTAAATGTTCGTTTTGGTATGCAATTGCCACGTCACGCACCCAATCGTTGTATTCATTTAAAATCCAATCTGAAATATCCTTATTAATTGGAGATTTATTTGAACCTAAACGCATCGCGAATTCTTCTACCGAATATGGCTCTCCAGCAAATCTAAAAAGTTCAGCATCTAAATATCTGTATGAAACAGCTTTTCCATTTTGATTAACTGAAACAGTTTCTGGAATATTATCCATATCAAAATTACCCTTCAAAAAGCCTGAGTCAGTTTTTAAATATTCAAAAAACCTTTCAATAATCTCTTTATTCTCTGTGTAATTTTCTTCAACTTTTAATCGTGAAACAAATGATTCTAACGAAATCTGCGATCTTGGGTTCTGTTGTACTTTAGTCTTAATCGAGTTTTTCGTGTCTTCAAAACTCCCTACAGCACGTAAACCTTCTCTCATTAAAATATGCCAACCATAAGACGTACGGAATGGCTCAGTCATTTGTCCATCTTCTTTTAACCTGTAGGCATTTTCTATCCAATCTTGTCTTTCTAAATCCCCAACAAACTGTGTAGGATTAACCCAATTTACCAATCCACCGTTATACTTACTGCTGAAATCCTCAGAGTAATTTCTTGCCATATCTTCAAAAGACTCTTTTCCAGAAGCTATTTTAGAATGAATTTCTGTAATCTTTTTCTCAGCTTCTTCATCGGTAGTATTTGAATTTTTACCCGTACGCAACATGATGTGCCTTACACGAATATCACCTCTGTTTTTACGCTTATCTTGTACTCTTAAAATATGAAACCCAAAATCTGTTCTAAAAATATCTGAAATCTCGCCTACTTGAGTATTGTATGCAGCATTTTCAAACTCATATACTACCTGAAGTGCTGTTAAATAACCTAAGTCACCACCATTCTCTTTGGTTCCATCGTCTTGTGAATCACTACTTGCTAAGGTAGCAAAATTTTCAGCACTAGGATCTCGCAACAATTGATTTGTGATCTCTAGAAGTCTCTTTTTGGCTCTTTCAACAGCTGCATTACTTGCATTTCTATCTACTCTTATTAAGATGTGCTGTACACGAACTTCATACAGGCTTCTTTCATAAGCCTCTTTTATCAAATTGTCCGTTACTTCCCTATCATATAAGTAGTTTCTCGACAATTGATCACGATACATGGCTAACTCTCTCTTATAATTTTCCAAGGTATCTTTACCTGCATCTTTTGCATCTTGAATTTTAAGTTTAAAACGAATGTAAAGTTTCAAATATTCATCAATATCTGCTGCAGTTACCGCTTTTTCTTTTAAATTCAAATTCTTCAAAAACTGCCTCTCAAACTCATCAAGTTGAACTTCTTGATTATCATTTACAACAAAAACAGTGGGATTGGAATTTCCTGTTAATTCTGAATTAACTTCTGAATTTTGTGCATTAAGTAAAAAAGGCGCAAAACACAATAGTGAAAACTTCTTCAACTTATTCATATACTCTATACTTTAAACGCTTTTAATTTTTAAGAAAAACAAAAATAAGGATTCTAAGTGTACTTAGGAATTGCTCTCTAAAGCATTCCATAAAATATCTTTTAACTCGACTAAACCATGCTGGGCAACTGAACTGAAAAAATGAATTTTAACACCTTGCATTTCATTTTTAATTTCTTCTCTCAGCTCATCGTCAAGCATTTCGCATTTTGAAATTGCAACTATTCGATCTTTCATTGCCAACTCCTTATTAAATTCTGTTAATTCATTTAGAAGAGTTTCATATTCTTTTCGATGATCTTCACTATCGGCCGGAATTAATATTAAGAGCACTGCATTTCTCTCAATATGTTTTAAAAATCTATGACCCAGGCCCTTCCCTTCATGAGCTCCTTCAATGATTCCTGGTATATCAGCGATGATAAAACTTCTGTAATCGCGATACTTTACAACTCCTAAATTTGGAACTAAAGTAGTAAAAGGATAATCTGCAATTTCAGGCTTGGCAGCAGAGACAACGCTTAACAATGTTGATTTCCCTGCATTAGGAAAACCGACAAGACCAACGTCAGCAAGGACTTTTAATTCTAAAACTATCCATCTTTCTGAACCTTTTTCACCTGGTTGAGCGTATTGTGGCGATTGGTTTGTAGATGTGGCAAAGTGAGAATTACCTAAACCTCCTCGTCCACCCGGAATTAATATTTTTTGCTCACCGTCATCTGTGATTTCAAATAAAACTTCCATTGTTTCGGCATCTTTAGCAACCGTTCCTAATGGAACTTCTAAAACCATACTTTCACCGCTTTTTCCGGTAGAATGACTTTGCCCTCCTGCAGCACCATGACCTGCTTTTATATGTTTTCTATATTTTAAGTGTAACAAAGTCCATAATTGAGCATTACCAACCAATACAACATCTCCTCCTTTTCCACCATCACCACCATCAGGCCCCCCCTTAGGATTAATTTTACTCCTATGAAAGTGATGACTGCCTGCACCTCCATTACCACTTTGACAACAGATCTTTACATAATCTATGAAATTACTTTCACCCATTTGTTGCACAAAGGTCGGTAAAGGTTACCATATCACCATATTCCTAATCTTTTCACACTAATAACCTTAAAAACCGGCAGCAAAGTTTGTATTTTTGCAGTGATATGTCGGATTCCAATTCTTATAATTTCCAAGAAATTGAACAAAAATGGCAGAATATATGGCGTGAAAACGGTCTTTACAGGGCGGAAATATCAGATAAACCCAAGTATTATGCCTTGGATATGTTTCCTTACCCCTCAGGCTCTGGACTTCACGTTGGACACCCATTGGGATATATAGCTAGTGATATAGTTTCTCGATTTAAACGATTGAATGGATTTAACGTTTTGCATCCGATGGGCTACGACGCATTTGGCCTTCCGGCAGAACAATATGCTATCCAAACCGGACAACATCCGGCAGTGACTACCGAAACCAACATTAAACGATTTAGAGAACAGCTAGATAAGATGGGGTTTTGTTTTGATTGGGAGAGACAAGTAAAAACTTGCGATGCTGATTATTACAAATGGACCCAATGGATATTTTCTTTATTCTTCAACCATTGGTATGATAAAGATCAAGGTAAAGCGGAGAACATATCTACGCTAATTAAAAAATTTGAAAAAGAAGGAAATAAATCAATAGACGGTCATGGCACTTATACTAAGTTTTTTTCTTCGGAGGAATGGAAGGCAAATTCCAATATTGAAAAAGAGAATATTTTAAATCAATATAGATTGGCTTTTATTGATGAAACAACGGTTAATTGGTGCGCTGAATTAGGTACAGTTTTAGCCAATGAAGAAGTTGTAAATGGTGTAAGTGAAAGAGGCGGATATCCTGTTGTTCGAAAGAAAATGAAACAATGGAGCCTTCGAATTACTGCATATGCTGATCGCTTGTTAGAAGGTTTAGATAAAATTAACTGGTCTGATTCTCTCAAAGAAATCCAAAGAAACTGGATTGGAAAGAGTGAAGGAGCAGAAATTGAATTTCAAATAATAAATTCTGAAAGGACAATAAAGGTGTTCACCACAAGACCGGACACCCTATTTGGAGCTACATATATGGTTTTAGCCCCTGAATGGGAAGGTTTGTTAGACATCAGTTCAGAAAAGCAGAAATCAGAGGTTCAAGAATACATTAATAAGGCAAAAAATCGTTCTGAAATTGAACGTATGGCCGACACTCAAAAAACAGGGGTTTTTCTCGGTGCTCATGCCATAAATCCATTTACAAATGAACCAATTCCCGTTTGGACTAGTGATTATGTCTTGGCCGGATACGGGACCGGAGCAATCATGGCCGTTCCTGCGCATGACGATAGGGATTTTGAGTTTGCTAAAGCATTTGATTTGGCGATAATTCCCGTGATTAAGCCGACTAATGCTGAACTAGAAATGCCGTTAGGAGAGGCATTTTCTGCAAAATCTGGCATATGTTTTAATAGTGGATTTTTAGACGGACTTGAAGTTCCTGAAGCCATAAAAAGGGCGATTAAAGAAGTAGAAAGTAAAGGAATCGGGAATAAAAAAATCAATTACAAGTTAAGAGAAGCTGGTTTTGGAAGGCAGCGTTATTGGGGGGAGCCATTCCCAGTAGTTTTTGATGAAAGTGGCATACCCAATTTAATAAATGAGCTACCCGTTGAACTTCCAAATGTAAGTAGCTATAAACCCACCGGTACTGGTGAAAGCCCTTTAGCTGCTGTTACAGAATGGGTGAATTTAGAAAACGGGAAAAGAGAAACTGATACAATGCCAGGTTGGGCAGGTAGTAGTTGGTATTTTTTAAGGTATACAGACCCAAATAATTCCGATGAATTTGCTTCAAAAGATGCTCTAGACTACTGGAATCAAGTGGATTTATATGTTGGAGGAAGTGAACATGCAACTGGACATTTACTTTACTCTAGATTTTGGACAAAATTTTTATTTGATTTAGGATATTTAAATTGGGACGAACCCTTCAAAAGATTAGTTAATCAAGGCATGATTATGGGTGAAGATGGCCAAAAAATGAGTAAACGCTGGGGTAATGTTGTAAACCCAGACGATGTTTGCGAACAATATGGTGCAGATACACTCAGGCTCTATGAAATGTTCCTTGGCCCATTAACTGACAGCAAACCATGGAATACTCACGGAATTGAAGGAGTATCAAGATTTTTAGGAAAGTTCTGGCGCTTATTTTTTAGGGATCAACAATGGAACATTTCGTCTGAAAAACCATCACCTGAAGAATTAAAAATTCTTCACAGAACCATTAAAAAAGTTTCGGAAGACATTGAAAATATGAGCTTCAATACATCGGTATCGGCATTTATGGTCTGTGTTAATGAGCTATCCTCTTTAAAATGTAATAATAGGCAAATATTAGAACCATTGCTCGTGATTATAGCTCCATTCGCACCACATATTACTGAAGAATTATGGGAGAAATTGGGAAATACTAATTCTATTCATTCTGCAGATTGGCCCAAATACAGTGAAGAGTTTATCAAGGAAAATACGTTCAACTACCCGGTGAGTATTAACGGTAAAACTCGTACACAGATTGAGTATCCAGTTGATGCTAATAAGTCTGATATAGAACAATCTGTCTTGGAAAATGAAGTTGTTAAAAAATGGCTTGAAGGAAAAACACCTAAGAAGGTAATCGTTGTTCCAAACAGAATAGTGAACGTTGTAGTTTAGAAAAGAGTTACTCTATTTCAACCTGTTGGTCTTCTATTTGAACGACCATTCCTTTTACTATTTTTTTACGACGCTGAGTCTCCACCTCGCCGTTGACTAAAACTATACCTTGATCAATTAATTCATGGGATTGACCACCTGTTTCAGTCCAACCAATTAATTTAATCAGTTGATTCAAAGGAATATACTCTTTAGTTAACTGGAAAGTATGTTTTTGCACCTAGAATTAAATTGCAAAGCTTTCACCGCAGCCACAAGTTCTTGCGGCGTTTGGATTGACAAAATTGAACCCTTTACCGTTCAAACCATCAGTAAAATCCAATTCTGTTCCGCACAAATACAAGAAGCTTTTCATGTCACAAACAATTTTTAAACTTTCGTCACCGAATTCCATATCTCCTGTTTTGGATTCATTGTCAAAATCGAGTTCGTAAGATAATCCTGAACAACCTCCACCTTTTACCCCAACACGCAAAAAATAATCAGGTGCTTTTATTTCAGCATCTGACATTAGGTCATGGACTTTTTGCCTTGCCTTATCCGTGATTGTTATTGCGTTTGGATCCGATATCATTAATGACTTGATTTAACCTCGATCGGCTCTAGACCTTGCTTAGCGCGATAGTCGTTTATTGCAGATTTAATTGCATCCTCCGCTAAAACTGAACAATGAATTTTTACTGGAGGTAAAGCTAATTCCTCAACTATATCCATATTATCAATCTCCAATGCTTGGTCTATAGTCTTACCCTTCAACCATTCCGTTGCCAACGAAGAAGAGGCAATAGCTGAACCACAACCAAAAGTTTTGAACTTTGCGTCCTCAATAACACCTGTCTCATCATCAACTTGAATTTGGAGTCTCATTACATCTCCGCATTCAGGAGCACCTACTAAACCAGTTCCAACCTTTTCTGAACCTTTATCTAATGTTCCAATATTCCTAGGATTTGTATAATGATCAACGACCTTTTCTGAATATGCCATAGTTAATTATTTTTCTTTTTCAAAATTATTTAAAATGCTTCTAAATTACAAAAGTGTTTTCTTAGTGGTCAGACCACTCGATGGATTTGAGGTCAATTCCGTCTTTAAACATTTCCCACAAAGGACTCATGTCCCGCAATTTATTTACTGCAGTGGTAACACAATTAATGGTAAAATCAATTTCTTCATCTGTTGTAAACCTACCCAAACCAAAGCGAATACTCGAATGCGCTAATTCATCATCGAGGCCAAGATTCTTCAATACATAACTAGGTTCTAGGGATGCTGAGGTACAAGCTGAACCAGAGGAAACAGCGATATCCTTTATTCCCATCATTAAACCTTCTCCTTCAACATATTTGAAAGAAATATTTGTAGTATGGGGAAGTCTATTTTCTTTTGATCCATTTACATAAGCTTCTTCCAATTGCAACAATGCATTTTCTAATTTATCTCTTAACTTACTCAAACGTTCTGCGTCGGCATGCATTTCGTTCATTGCAATTTCACACGCTTTACCAAAACCAACAATACCAGGCACATTCAAAGTACCACTGCGCATTCCTCTTTCATGTCCTCCGCCATCCATCTGAGCAGTAACTTTAACTCTAGGGTTTTTACGTCTAACATACAATGCCCCTACACCTTTTGGACCATACATCTTATGGGCAGTAAAACTCATCAAATCAATATTGTCTGCAATAACATCTACCGGAATTTTACCAACTGCTTGTGTTGCATCTGAATGAAACAAAACACCTTTTGATTTACATAATTCACCAATTTGACGAATAGGCTGAACTACTCCAAGTTCGTTGTTCCCGTACATTACAGAAACTAAAACTGTATCAG
>JAURNR010000012.1 GCA_030830065.1 Bacteroidota bacterium
AATATTCGATTCCGTCCGACGGATTTTAAGTGACTGGTAAAAATCAATTATTATGATTAATTTTCCCAAATGAAACTTTCAATCAAAAATTTGTTCTTATTAATATTGTCAGGAATTATTAAAAATCTTTTTTCACAAGTAACATGTGTGCCATGTGATCAATTAGGTATGAGTATTAATGTGGGTTCTGATTCTAATTCAATTAGTATTTATCATTCTGGTCAATATTTAACCCACCCGCGATCAGAAAATAATTTCAATTGGGAATTTTTGGATGAATCTGGCAATATTCTACATCAAATTAAAATCGTAGATAATGCATTTGCTAATTTTTCTGTTAATTGGTCAACTAACGATACGATAAATGTAAAAGTTCATTTCGTCAATGATTCTGCAATTTTGGAAAATGGTAATTTTATAAATTGTCTGTTTGAAGACCAATTATATTGGATGATAGATACGTTCCCTAGCGGCAATTCCTTTGGAAGGTGGACCTTTATTCATAATAGTTCCGGTAAAGACATGAATAATTCATTAGGAATTGATGCATTAGAGATATTCCCAATATTTGATAATAAAATATATGATTTGTTTGGTAAGGAGTTACAAGAAATTCCAATTGGGAAAATTTATATTAGGAATAGAAAAAAATATATCAAAATGAATTAGGCATTTAATTTTAATGAGAAAATGTCCTTATTCAATTCGTCCAAATGGTTATTTTGATTTAGTCAATTTTGTTAGTTAGAATTTTGTTTTGCAGGGCATAATTCATATTCAATTCATCTTTTTGTTCTTTTGTCCAGAACTCATCAGGGAATGGTAACTCACCTTCTTCAAGTTTGATAATCTTATTGTAACTTTTAAATAAGTATGAAAAGTTTATTTCAAGTAATGAAATAATAGGAACAACTTGCCCTCCAATTTTGAGTGACTTTTGAATTAATTGATACGATGATAGTAATATCAAATAAGTAAAAAAAATATTGTTTTTTTTCTCCACAAAGTATTTTCCTAATTGAACCTGTCATGGTGCTTTTTCAGTGCAAAAACTGCCAAGGTTTTGGCATTGAATATCAATGAATTAACTCAAATATTCGATTCCGTCCGATAATATGTATCAAAAATGTATCATATTTTGATTTTTGTTTTATTAAGTTTGTTTCATGGCAAGAGATTACACGAAATATTCAGTTAAAAACGTAGGAGAAGATCTAAATAAGAGACAATTAGTTTTTGAAATTGTAAAGGACTATGTTCATAAAAATAAGCCTTCATTCGAAGAGTTAATTAAAATATTTCCAGATGAGATACAAGGAAGTAAAGGTGTAGTAAAAAAGGATTCTGATGTTAAAGACGCAAAACGTTATAACATGCGTGAGCCGTTAACCATAAAAAATGGTACTTTAGTTGTAGTTTCAAACCAATGGGGTAATAATATTACGGATTTCATTAAGTGTGCAATGGACAATAATTATGAAATAGAGATAGTTTCTCAATCCAATAATCAGAAGGAACCAAAAACTGCCGAAAATGATGGTCCAAATTTTGATAGTAATTTTCCTAACTCATTCATGAAGCAAATCTTTGATAACCGCAAAGACGAAGAATTTTTAGCATTAATTGATGATTTTCTAGAGAGAAAATTGAGTGTTGGACACAAGTATTATGGAGCGGCCAAACTTTTTGAATCTATTTCAAATAGATATTATGAAAACGAAAATGATGAGTTTGTGGATTGTTATGGATACGACAATGAAGATTATGATAGTGCATATAAAATAGTTGAAGATGAGTGGGAGCTAAAAGAAATTTTGAACGAAACAAACTTGATTGATAAATTGTTGGAATTGGAAGAATTAGAAGTATCTGATATTACAAGTATAGATTTTAAATTATATTATTCAGGTTATTTCAAGTTTGTAGTTGAGTGTTTAGCCTATTGTGAAGATGCCGAATTATTAGCTGAGTTTCTTTTTTCGCAATCTCTAGGCAATTCCAGTAAAATAGATGAGGTAGGCTTTAGTTATGGTGAAGACTGGTTAATAGAATTCATCGATAAATTATTGGAATACTATTACGGAATAGACGTTAATGATTATCAAAATGAATACATTTCAGATGGTTCATTTTTTGGTGTTAGTGGTGAGTCGGGAATGGACTATATAGGAATATCACAAGAAATTATTGATAGCGTAATTTAAGTTTGGCGACTACCCTTATGAATCAAGTTACGGTAAATTAAACGACATCTTTTTTGGAGAGAGTTTTATCAGCTATACACTATTTGGTACATATTTAAATAGTTTATAGAGTACAACTAATTTGCAATGACGATTACGGAAACGAACCAAAGAATAGTAGACTTTTATATAAAACAGGAACATCTTAAAGAAGAAGATTACCTACCTATGTTTTATGATTCAGTTAATGGACAAAAAGTGCTCAGCATAGGACTAAATCCTTCTATGCCACGAGACATTGAAGATTTTTTAGACAAAAATAATCTGACAGTTAAAATTTTTAAAAATCTTTCTAAACTTGAACAAAAAAAGAAAATTGATACAATTATAGCATATCAAAGAACATTGAAATACGGTAGCGAAGAGAAAAAGAAAATGCAATATTTCAACGAACTAGAAAAATTTTTTAAAGATTTAGAATATAATGGCTTTAATGACTTTAAACAGAATGTGTATCACTATGATTTTTATCAGAAACGAAATACCGCATCACGTGAGGTTAAAGTAGAATTAAGAAATCAAGAATTAGTTTCTGAACTTATTGATCATGCCAAAATGATTGTTGATGAAGTGAAACCCAAGATAATCTTCGTGTTTAATGCCTTTGTTGCAGATTTACTAAAAAATAATGAAAGTTTTCTGAATGAAGATCAAATAGATGATAAATTAGGCTGTCATTTATTCAATAATATACCTGTAGTATTGGCTAATCAGCTCTCTGGAGCAGCAACCTCGATCGTTTATAGAGACATATTGATTTGGAATTCCAAACGCATTTTAAATACTAAAAAAATAATAAATTACAATAAAAAATAAAACGTTAGAAATGGCAGGAGATTAAACAAAATATTCAGTTAAAAATATAGGAGAAAATCTAAATAAAAGACAATTAGTTTTTAAAATAGTCAGGACTACGTTAATAAAAATAAACCGTCATTTGAAGAGTTAATCAAAATATTTCCAGATGAGATACAGGGAAGTAAAGGGGTAATAAAAAAAGAGTCTGAGGTTAAAGACGCAAAACGTTATAATATGCGAAGAAGAGCCCCAGAAGCCAATTGCTAGCCCCTAGTTGCCATCCCTCAGCACCTTCCAAACCGGTAGCGCCTTGAAATCAAAATCAAAACAAGCTTGATTTTCCCACGGAGATCCGTTTTTTGATTCCGGTCCGTCATATGCTAACCAAACGCCTTCCCAATAGGCATACCCAGAGGCAAAAGGCAGAGATTTACAACGTCGTAAAAGCATTTCAACAAAGCTTGCTTGTCCTTCGGGAGTTGCAGGATATTCTGGGTGTAGATCTTGTTCCCAACCAATTACATTGTTGGTCCAGTCTGCCCATTGCATGGTCCAAGGGTAACTATTTTCGGCAATAATCATGCGCTTTCCAGTAGTTGTATAAACACTATTCAATGTCTCAAAGAGGCTATCAATATTATTTCCATGCCATTTCGGGTAATATGAAACGCCTCCAATATCATATTTAACATTGTGCGTTTGAAGCTCATTAAAAAACCAATCGGCTTTTTTATAATTGGCTATATGGTAAATTATTCGGGTATCAGAGCTTACAGACTTTACGGAAGCAACTGCGTTTCTGCATAAATTATAAAAGTTTGAAGTGTCGCTAATGTTTCCAAGCGGCCATAAAAATCCACCATCAATTTCATTTCCTAATTGTATGTAGTCAGGATTGAACTCCTCTGTCATTTTTCTTGTGTATTCTACTAGATCAACTATAAGGGAATCAATATTATTTTGATGCCATTCAATGGGGATTTCCTGGTTTCCAGGATCTGCCCAAGTATTTGAATAATGAAGATCGAGCCAAATTAACAAGCCTTGCGATCGGGCCATTTTAGAGATTTTGAGGATGCTGTCTTTGTTGTAGTTGATATCGTTTCCTACCCAAGTTCTCAGCCTAATAGTATTAACGCCTTGATTTTTAAGGTAGTTGAAAATATTAACATGATTTCCGTTTAAATCTTTGAACTCAATTCCTTTTCTCAGAATCATACTTAAACTGCTCACATCCATAGCAATAATGGTGGAGTCTACATTGCTGAAAGTAAGCGATGGAGATATAATAGGACTTTCTTTTTTACATCCGAAGAAACTTGTTAATAATAGAGATATTAGTAATCGATTTTTGATGAATCGAAATTAATGAATAAATGTTGTTTATTAAGCTTTACTCTTTAACCTTAAGCAATAGGCTGTAAACTAGTTCCAAACTACCAGTCGCTAGCATCTATTTGCTAGCGACTTTTCCCAAACACCACAAAAAAAGGTCCCATTTAAATGAGACCTTTTATTAAGTATTTTAAGTCCTTAATTAATACATGTCTTTTAATAACTTTTCGGTTTCTTCAAATTCAGGGCAAGCTTTGAAATCTTCTTCAGCAATTTCCTTAGACATTGAAGCATTTTGTATTTCTTGTATTTTTTGCATGAGCTCCATTCCTTTTGCTTTGTCTTCTTCTGAAAAATCATCAGGAGATTCGGCATCACCTTTTAAGGCGATGGCTTCCTCAGCACATGTTTTCATTGCTGATACAAAATCACAGGCAGTTTCTAATTTGTCAACCTCAATATCCTCAGATGACTTTGACCCAGATCCACAACTAACTAGAAAAGTTAGTGAAGCAATAGACAATATTGCAAAAATGTTTAGTTTTAATTTTTTCATACAAACAATTTTAACGATTTTAATTCAAAAAAAATATAAAACGGCATGAAATATTATTCATGCATTAATATTGTTTTACTTATCCCTCCCACATAGTGAATAATAATAAAATAGGCACCTGTTGTTAATTGTGAAACAGGGATAGTGCTATTTCGAGAATTTACATTGAATTTATGGATTAATGATCTACCTGTTACATCAAAAATTTGTATGCTTTCAATGGGTTTATTACACACTACTTTCAAAATATCTATTGCGGGATTTGGATAAATTTTAATTTTATCTTCATATTTATTTTTAATAGAATTTTGACCTCCTATTTTAACGAAATCAAAATTCCAATATCCATTTCCATAATCAATTCCCGCAGTTAATGTGGTAGAGTTTAATTCAGCTTCGTATATGCGTTGTTCAGGGACATTATTACTGTTGCTTAATTCTCCTGAATTTGTTGCTTTAGGAAGTCCCAAATAAAGACCCTTTCCATTCAAAATAATTGACCCGTTAGTGCTATCTATTTGCCATGTTCCAGCGGTCATTCCATCGTGAGGTGCTACTGGAGTTCCACAAGCCTCAGTGCCGTTATTTTGCCATCCTTCTAACCAGGTATTATTCCCTAAAATATTTTCAAATTTTCCTGAAGAATCAAATTTGTAAATATCATCAAACAAACAATTTCTCGTATTTAAATCACCGGCCGAATTGCTCCACCAAATCGGATTCCCTTTACTTGGTCCTACACCAAGAGCTCCTGCCTTTGGAGCAAGTTTCCACGCCCCAATAATGGAGAATATTTCAATGCTCGCAGTTTCTGTGCTCACGCTGCTATTGCTATCATCGTAGGCAATTGCTGAAATAGAATATTTCCCATTTTTAAGCATAGGATAAAGTTCATAAGGAGCAGAAGAATCTACAAGTAAGAGCTCACTATTTATCCAAAATTCAACACGTGATATCTTTCCATCTGCATCATTAGCAGTTACCGAAACAGGGATAATTTGGCCTTCAATAAAGGTTTGGCTATTTTGAGGTTGAGTAAGTTTAGCCGTGGGCTTTATATTGCTTCCGTCGTTAACCCAAATTAAAATCTCATTATAATCAGAATTCAAAGAATCAGATACGGTAAGTCTTAATTTATATGTGCCTTCAACTAAACCTGAAAACGTAGGATTTTCAATAGTATTATCATCTACAGATAATACAGAGGGTCCATAAACTTGATTCCAATGGTAATTGATGTATCCTAATTCTCCAGCAGTACTATTGCTTCCATCAAGTGTGATACTCGTTATATCTTTTGATTGGGCCTTGTTTCCCCCTGCATCTGCTGTTGGAGTAGTGTTAGTAATTGCTTCTAGATAATTGAATTTTAGAGTAGATAGATTCATTCCAGCACCGGCAAAGTCGAGACGGAGTATTCTATTTCCCTTTTTCAATGGGAGTGTAGATTTTACACTGCTGAAAGTCTCCCATTTTCCTGTGCTAGGGAATGTAATTCCCTGAGCTATTTGTTGTTCATTAAGTTCAATATTAAGTGGACCTGCAGATCCTGAATTTCCATTTGAATAACGAATCTCCACTTCGTAAATACCGTCTTTTTCAATATCTACACTGTATTCTGTCCATTCACCAGCATCTATCCAAGTAAGTATAGCACCTTCATTGGGGTCTTTAGATACATCAGCTTGTTCATTTAGCCTAAAATCTCCCAAATTCTCTGCACTCGCATCTTGATATGAAATTCCTTGTCCTGAACCACCCTCGAATTCATCGAATAGTCCAGACTCAATCACTCCTGGGATGTAAGAACGATTTCCCCCATAAGGAACCTGATCTCCCACTTGAATGGTCTTAAAATTACTGCTAGCAAAAACTTCATCTTTGTATATCTTCACATAATAGGTATGCAGACCCAAACCTAAATTTTCAACTCTGAATTCATAGGGCTTTTGAGTTACCGAATCAATGGCTTTAGATTTATAATAAAGTATAATTTTACTTGGTGTGTCATTTATTGAATCAACTGTGAGTAATGCACTTCCGCCTTTGTAAACTTGATCAAACTGACTATTTAAGACACCACTAATATCAGCATCTAAACTTGTTTTTAATTTGTGAGGAGGAATAATGAATTTATATCCATTTGAATAAGTAACAGTCAGTGTATCTGAACGATAATTCTTTGCAACATAAATTAATTGAGTGTCCTTTTTGAATACCACTGCTAAAGGATGATTTGCAGTAATGTTAGATTGCAAGATGCCTAGAGCATTCAATGAATGTAGCCAATGGTATGTTTGGGCATCCGATATCCCAAATTTCAAATTCCTATTAGTGTATGAATTGTAGAGTTTAATAGCCTCCGGAGCGTCTTGGAAAGCAAGGAACTTCCAATACACATCGTGCCATAAGTTATCATTGGCTTGGTTGGAAAGAATTCCGGTGTTTTTAGCCATTTCTTTCCATAATTTTTGAGCATAACTTGTATCGTGATAAAGGTATAATGATCCTCCATGAATTGGATACAATTCGATTCCATATGAAGCCGCTATATCATTAGTCCAGAAGGTGCCATTATCATAAGAATTTCCCCAAACCCTTGAAACCAATGCATAGTTTTGATTTGATCCAAAATTTCTGTTTTTGGTATCAAACCAATATTCTTCAATTGCTGATTGTTCAGTGGTATACAAATAGATTCCCAAATCTCTGATTGCTTTGTTTCCAGTGATTTCTCCCCAGTGAATTAGACTAGAATTAAATTGCATGCTTTCAGATGTACTTTCTTGATCATTTCCTTGGGGGAAGCTTGCAAAACCGTTTGCCCAGCAATGTCCACCATAAGGGTTGAAATTTCTTAAGTACGGAAACAACGAATCGTTTCTGTTTGAACTAGCTGCATCTCGAACTAAAAGATTGACCATAGGTCCGAAACCTTTCGCCCAGCCAGGTTCAAATTCTTCCAAAAACGCTGCAGCATGAATGAAATATCCCCAATGAAAATGGTGGTCATTTAAATTTCCATCTTGGCCATGTCCTGCGGGATAACCAATTAAGGAGGTCCAGTCCTTGCTGTAATGAAATAGAAATGCTACTTCGTTTTTTTCTACTGTTAGCCAATCTTCAAGTCTGGATTTAACCGTTTTCTTAATAGCATTCACTGCATCTTGATTTCCCATTTCATGGGCAATCCTTGCAGACTGAATTAATCGGTTCATGACTTGACCTTCATTGTATGAATCAGTCCATGTTGATAATCCATCGTATTGTAGTGATTGGATTTTTTTATTCAATACTTCGGGATCAAAACCACTGCTATACAGATTAACATAGGGTAGGGTAGGAAGAATTCCTTTAAAAGTATTATTAACTTGAAAAGTTGAGGCACCAACTAATTTTAAATCTCCTCGAACTGTTCTGAAACTCGAAATAAAATTATTAGACGCAATATTACATCTAGACCATTGGTGCGGAAGAAGGCCAATTAAAGGGAGAGTATCATTTCCTTCATGTACAGTTGTTTTAATTTGAAAGCTTGTGGTAACTAATGAAGTAGAACTATCATATTCGAAGCTACTTGTTGTATTTGTGGGTTCAACATAAGCATACTTTTGATAATTCTGCGCCCTTTTTAAGAGGGTTTCTGATTCATTCGGTAGCATAATAATGGACCAATAATTTTTATCATTTAAATCTGATTCATAATTGCTCCCATTTTTAGACCAAGTGCTTCCTTTGGGGGCAAAAACAACAAAATCTGCTCCATTATAAGCATCCTCAATTAATATCAATTCATTACTAATAGTTACAGTTCCCGTATTAATTGTTACACTAGCAACATCAGCGGAATCTTTTTGATAATAAACAATGGGCATGCCCATTCCAACCACTGCCTGTAATCTATGAGTATTATCTTTCCATTCCATTTCAATTAGCCAATCAGAATAATCTGAAATATTAGCGGCACTAGCATTCAGCCCTTTTACTCCAGAAACAATAGGAAGGATATCGCTAATAACGCCCCATGGGATATAAGAAGTAACGAGCCCAGTGTTTGTAGTTTTAAGTGTTAATGGATAATTAAATAGATTGTCACAATGGGCATTTTTTATTTTGGCAGACCACCAGTCGTTTGTTGGAATTGGTTTGTTCTTGGCCCGACCTGTTACATAAGGAGTTCCAGAAGGTACCGCATTTCTACCGGCAACATCAGTTCCTGGGAATTGAGTAGTGTAGCTGCCTTTTCCTACTGGTATAATTTGAGATAGGATTTTATTTGTGATAATTGAAGAGAAGCATATGATGCTTAGGAGTATGTATTTTTTGATCATTATACGTATCTGTTTTTTGTATTTAGTGTGAGGTTAAATATGATGAGAATGATGAATAAAACCCTAAGCCTAAATAGCAAAATGTTGTTAAAAGTATAAATATAGTACTTTTTACAATAAGTAGTTTTTTAAAATAGTTTCACAATTAACAGATTACTATGTATATCTTCACGTCTACATGTATTTGAAACGTGAATTCATCAAAGAATATACTGTGCATTTCACAGGAATTTTAATATTGTTATTAAGCTTTTCTGCTTGTAATTCTAAAGTGTATAAAGGTTATCAAAACAAGCAGCAAAATTATTCAGTCTTGGGATTAATTGGTGATTGGAAAACAAATGATGAACTTAGTGTAAATGGTGTAAAAATTCACGGTCTTAAATTTATAAATAACTCAGGTATACAAAGTGAAAATACATGGATAACTGAAGGTGTAATGAGCGCCAGAATAGATTTTTGGGGTACTCATCATTATGCTTCTTCGTTCGATTATAAAGTCATTGATAGTCTGTTACTTATGAAAATAACATTTTCTGCATCAGGATTAAAAAAAGGTGCTATCTATAAATTTAAATATAGAATGAAAAAATCAGATTTGATATTAATGAAAGGCAAAAAAGAATATAAATTTGAACGAGATTAAAATCAGTTTTTTAATAAATTATAAAATATTTTTTACCTTACAGGAGTTTATAAAAGACTGAAAAGGATATGAATGTCAATAAACACAATGATACCATTAAGACTACTTTATTTCTTAAAACAGTTATAATCAATTTTTGTCTTTTTTGGGTATTCAACGTAAGGGGAGATTCCAGTTTTATTGATAATAAAATATGGGATATATCAACCAATAAATTAGTTCTGGAAACTGGTCAAAATTCGAGCAGTCAACATTTAAATCAAAGCCATATAGACTTTTTCCTTGACAAGGAAATTTCGCTTTTTGATAAAATTGCAATGGTCAACGCCATTGGTTGTACGAGGGACTCGGTTTCTTTAGCAGAAGGTTATCTTAACCCAGATCGATTTTTAGAAATATTGACTGACAGTAAATATGAATCGGGTAAATATGCTGATCCGGTAACAAATTTCTACGAATTTGCATTTAACGATATCAAACTTGAGTTTAATCTGTTGTTAGTGTACTATTACATGTATGCGTTGGAGCACGATACATCAGAGGAAAGATTGAGTTCTGCATTAGAAGACATCCAAATGGAAATTGATTTGGTTGAACTTGCTAATCCTCAAATAATTATAGATAAAGATTTTCCTTATCTCTATCGACTTGTTAGAAGTCTAATTCAGTCGCAACTTTGGAGGATTAAAAACCCAAAGAATGGTTTGCACTGCAGTATTATTGGCTGTTCGGATGATTACTATACACGCAATTTAGATAGTGCACATTTCGATGGTGAAATTTCTAAAGATTTAATACAAAATATTCAAAAAGTATTGGTCCGAACCAATACTTTAAATAGGGGTTTGAACGACTCTTGCGAAAATATTCATTACAATTTAAGAGACTACATTTTTATAAAAGATATTTCCATCGCTAAAACTAAATCTTTGTGGTTTCAGAATTATCCTGAATTTGTTTACGGTATTGTCACTGTGCTTGATTTCAATAATAAAATTGTGTTTAAATCTGTGGTTGATGGAGGTGATTATATTGAGATCGATCTCAAAAATTTAATTCCTGGACAGTATACAATTGAGGCTCAAGGAGAACCCACAGAAAGAGAAAAATTAGAACATAAATCTATTGGTACGAAAATCTATAAGGTAAGACTCACTGTTACAGAATAGCTCAGTAGTACTATTTCCTATAGGTAATCCCCATAATCTTCTTTTCTGAGATTGTTTATCTTAGACCATAATTCTTTGATTACTTCTTTCTCATTTTGTTTGGCAAATTTTCTTGCACTACTTTCTAGCAAAATATTGTCAGTATTTTGAGGGTGAATATCGAGTTCTACATGGTCGTAATAATGGCCAAATTCATGACATACCGTGTTCACCACATCAAGTACAGTCAGTTTTTTCCCTTGAAAAGAATTGAAATCAATACAAATTTGTTGATGTTCAAAATTATAAGAACCGTGTAATTCTGTTCCTGGGATAACATTGAACTCTCCTGTAGATGAATCTATTTTATCAATGATAAAGTTTGGCTTAGAAATATTATACTTTTTGGTCAGGTAAAGAATCGATATTTCGACAATAACAAAAAACAAGTCTTTACCTACACGTTTTGTTTTAAATTTATGTAAGTATCCCGTTTTTAAATATTTTCTCACAACAAAAAACGCTATGATTAAATAGCCTGTAATAAAGGCAGCTTCTAATTTGTTTTCGGTAATTAGTCTTTCAATATTCATAAAAATTAAGTTGTAGCCTAGCGATAAATATCAATATAATTTTTAAAGTACTATATTAGCCAATTCTATTTAATGAGAGTAAAATTTTATATAATTTTTATTGGGCTATTTTTCCCACACATATTAAAGTCACAATCGGTAATTACTCCCGCTGCACAAGATGCAAAAAACGCGAATAGAGAAATTTCTTATAGCTAGTATAGTCTGTTCAAGAATTAAATGCTCAATTGGAATTGCAGAAAGAAATAATCCAAAATCAGTCTCAGCAAATTGAATTATTGATTAAAGAAATTGAATCTTTGAAAAAGTAGTGATGATTTAAGGTAATTACAGTTTTATTGTATCTTGGTGGCATGAAAATTAAAGTCATTCCAATCTTATTATCTATAATTTATATCACTACACTAAGTGCGCAGTCATCACCAGCGAGTACTGATGTGAGTTTCATTAAAAATCAGGAAGATAAAATTGGTAATTTTTTAAATGAACTAAAAAGATATTCAGCATTAACAGCATACAAAAACCATCAATCCGATGTAGATAGGTATTTTCAAGAATTACATAATATCAATTTCATCAGTAAAGCAAAAATAAATAAAAAGGTAAACTTACTATTAAACTATTCATTTCTCATAGAGGAAACTATAAATCTTATAAAAGCATTAGATTCATTGAAATTGGTAAACCCTAATCCAGATTCTGACGCTGTATTAAATGATGATTTTTACCAAAGAATAAAATCATTAGATGCTTCATTACAGAAAAATGTATTAAAAATGGATGCAGATGATTGTAATCAAAAATTGATACTTAGTGTCTCAGCAGAAATATTTGCGGATGATATATGTAATAGTATTCAGTATGATTTTGATTTGAATGAGACTTCATTTGAAAAACAAGACTGGTTGAAAGAAAGGTATAAATATTGGTATGAAAAATTGTTTGATTGGGGGTATGATACAAAGGACGAAATAGGTATATTCCTGAATGTACGTGGAATGATGAGTCCAGATCAAAAAATTGGTGGTGGTTTGGGTATTTCCTTTGGGGGATATTCTAAAAATAAAGTCAATCCGTTTAATTATTGTGATAGACAAGAGTCGTTCTTTAAACCAAGTAACTGGACGCTACTTGAACTCGATTATAATTTAATGCCTGCTGGAAGTGGAGTTAATCATATAATTGGAGCCTCTTTATTGAATATGCGATGGTCTTGGTTCAATGTTCCTTTTCACATCAATATATTGCAAATGCAGCATGCAAATGGGTCTGGCGGTAATACATGGTTTTACACTCCGGAAATCGGACTGAATTGGAGAAACTTTGTATTAACTGTGGCTCTCCCCGTAACAGCAGATGCAAATTATAGGAATAATCCAAACGCTGTTCCTGGGATAATTGCTCGTGGTGTTTGGAGGATAAAAATTAAGTAACTATTTATTTAGAGGGAATAACTCCTCTAACTTTTTATATCGGTAATCAAATATTGATTCCACTTTTTTGTGTACAAAGAGAGCACCTGCAATACTGCCTAAAAAAGACATTCCTATATCATAATTTAAAATATCAGTCATTAGCACCCCCTCTGGAATAGCCTTAAAATGGTGTTCATGATGCCAAATATTATAAGGCCCTTTTCTCTGTTCATCAACAAAAAATGACTGGTCCTTGATGTGGGTGATTTCTGTACACCAGTCCATCTGAATTCCTAGGAATGGTGAAATTTTATAGGTAATAAATAGCCCTTCATACATTTCTTCTGGTACATCAGATGTGATTTTAAAGGTCATGTCTTCTGGTGTTATTTCATTTAAATTTTTTGGAGAAGAGAAGAACTTCCAGGCAGTTACTAAATCTATTGGTAGAACTTGAGTGCTAACGAGCTTTTTCATTGATTGTATAACCTTTTTGGACAGGTTTTGTTTAGGAAACACAATAATAATCGGATTAATTAATTTTCTTTGAAGTATGAAACAGCGATGCATGTTTTGTCATCAAATAGTTGAGTTAGTTCATATTCATGGTCATTATCAATGTCCTAAATGTGGAATTAACAATTTACCTTGTTGTGATGGAGATAATTGCCATACTGATTTCACTAAATCGGAAAACAATAAAGAGAACAAATTTGGTTTAGATGCGGAAAATGAGAAATAGATTGTCAATCAGATTTATATGTTATTTAATTGTATTTTCAACCAATGCATTATTATCTCAAAATAGATTGGGTTTTTCTTTTTTATGGGGAGAAATGAATCCACATTCTTCTTATATTCAAACATTACGAGCAGATGTTAGGGGTATTCAATTAACTGCAGATTGGGATAGAGAGGTAATCAATGATAAATTATTTTCTATAAGTTCACGGAGCTCTTATGTGCCAAATTTTGGGATTACTACTTTATATCTAGATATGGGTCATCCTCAAACAGGGAATCAGTTTGCTTTAGGAGCAACCCTAGGTGGTAAATTTACCTTGGGTAAGTCTTTTCATTTAGGATGGAAGTATGCTCAAGGATTTTCATATCTATCTAAAAAGTATGATTCAAGCAGTTCCCCCGTTAATTATGGCATTGGAAGTCATATTAATTATTTCGCTCAATTAAGTGCTTATGCTCTTTTAGATTTAAATGATTTTGCTACACTAAATTTTGGATATAATATTTCTCATTGTTCTAATGGAAATTGGAAAAAACCCAATGTCGGTTTAAATGCTTTACATTACAGTGCGGGGTTAAATTATAGAATTTCTGATAAAAAACGATTCCGTACTCGTCGTAAATATTCAGCTTTCCCTTGGTATGCTGGGGCTAAAATTGCAATACGGGATAAAAGTTTGGATTATCCGCATAAGTCGTTTGTTTGGATTCTTGATTTGGGTTACAGAGCGCAAAATAGTGCTGCTGGATATTGGGATTACGGGTTAGATTGGTTTTATGATCCCAATTATTACTGGAATGATCAGGGAACATTAATTGAAACTCGTGTGAGCCAGATACAAGAATTGGGAATCAGAGCTGGGCATGTTTTTTTATGGGGAAGGTTGGGGTTAAGATTAGATGCCGGAATGTATGTAATTCAGCCAATGCATTCCAATAAACCATGGTTTTATAACGCTGTTGGTTGGGAATACCGAATCAGTGATAGATTTTTATTACGTAACAGATTAAAAGCGCATTTGAATAAAGCCGATTATATGGAATGGGGTATTCAATACCTTTGGTAAAAAAAGAGGCCTTTATCAGCCTCTTTCTTGATTTACTATTTTATATTTCTTTTAGAATCTTATTCCCATTCTAATTCCGTTATTTGATGAAATACCTAGGTTAGTAACGGTCATTAATTTGGTTTCAACTGTTTTATCGTTAACATTATCCCATTGCTGTTGATAGCCGTTAAACTGATGATTAATTCCAAATCCAATTTCGGCACCAACGTATATATTCTCAACAAAATAATAATCAGCTCCAAAAAGCAAATTTGCAGCAAATGAATAAACTCCGGAAATAGAGTTTTCATATTGACCATTTTTAACATAAACAAAACCGTTTAACGTATTTGTTCCTGAAGCTGAAGCTCCTCCAGTTCCAAAAACAACTTGTCCACCGTAATACGGTTGCAACTTTCCTTCTCCGCCTATGTGTTTTTCAATTCCCAACCCTATCCCTACACTCCAATTATTTTGGTCTTTTGTACCAGTTAATGTGCGGTCGCCCGCATCATAGATTACTTCAGAGTTGTTATAATAGGTTGCAAGTAAACTTGCTCTTATCGCAAGATTAGGATGTAGAAAGAATCTGTATCGTAGACCGGGTGCATCAAAACTAACAGGACTACTACCAACTTGAAGGTTTAGAACTACCTCAGCCGTTTGTTCTTTGTTAGAGTTAAATCCAGATTGTCCCATAATTAGGCCTGTGCTTAACAAGCTCAAAAGCCCGAGTAGAGATTTTATTTTCATAATGTTTAAAAGCAAAAGTAAGTAATGTTCTTAAAAGTTGTTTTTTTGTATAATGGTTTTGCGATTAATGGCATGTGGAGTCTTCCTTTTTGTGCAATCACTCATTGCGCAATTTGGATCAATGCGCGATTCAATTATCCATTATAAAAACAATATTGAGCCATCTTTTACAGGAAGTTTAGATGGCAGATATTCCTATATTCTTGGTAAGTCTGTAGATATTTATGGACTAAGAATAGGAGCTGATTATAAGAAATTTGCCATTTATGGGGGGATGTATTTCACGGGATTCCAAAGTAAATACCAAGAAAAGAGATTTTCGTATTTTTATTTAAGCGGAATAGGAGAGTATCGATGGATTCATAATTATAGATGGCAACTTAATCAAACAGCTCAACTTGGGGTGGGAATGGCAAATCTCGAATTCAAAGATTCTCACGGAGAGACAACCTATTCTGATCATATAATAATTCCGGTTGAAATAGGAGCAAATGCTACCTACAGAATATGGAAGTTCCTTGGTATTTCCGGCGGAGTAGGAGCAAGGATATCCGTTATTCCTGGTTCCTATTTTTCAGCGCCATATTACACTGCCGGGTTGGCATTTTTCCCAGATGCATTGTCAGACTGGTTTTAGTCCTTTTTAGCAGCTTTTTCCTTGTCTAGGTGTTCTATAAATTCAGGGATTTTTTCTGCATCAATGCGGTTTGCTACAATCTTTTTATTTTCATCTAAGATATATAACGTAGGACTCGCAATTACATAGTAAGAATACAAAGCATCTGCGTATTTTTGGGCTCTAACTTCACCTCGAATTAAATTAGTGAAGTAGTCCATCTTGGGATTATCTTTTAAGTATTTATACCACTCTTTCTTTTTATCACCCGAAGCAAGAGTTATAACCTTCCAACCCTTTTCTTTATATTTTTCGTATATGTCTATCACTTTTGGCATAACCTCTTTACAGTGCCCACAAGTTGGATCCCAGAACATTAAAATAGTGTAAGGTGCGTTAAAAGAGTTAGTGTTGATCCAAATAGAATCTTCATTTCTTAATTCTAAATCAGCCCCTGTTGCGCCAATCAAAGAATGTGAGCGACGATATGCGTTGTCACACATTTTTGATACCGTGTTACTATCTACCCACCAAGCACGACCTTGACAATATTGAGAAAGTGCCATGTGCACAAATACTCTGTCAAGACCCATTATTTTACTCGATTCAAACCTGTTGGTTAAATACCAAATTATATATTTTTCATTTTCAATACTGTTCTTACAATTTTGTAACAAGAAGTTACACGCATCGATGCAACTATCTGCATCGGGGATAATTACCTTATCAAAATACAAATCAAGTTTATTCTTAAGGATATTTACAGGCATTCTCACTAGTGCATCTTCATTCAAGTCAACATGATCCCAGTAATGTGCTTTATAATATTTATAGGTAAAACTGCTATCTCTTGTTCCATCTTCTAATATTGGTAATTCTTTTGGAATATCAATTGGGAACATAGAATATAAAAACCTAGATAAAATATTGCCTGGATGTTGAGCAATAAATACACTATCATAGTTATTTTTCTCCTTAAGGATTTCTTGTCTTATAGGGGTCCATTTATCGATGTTCTCATCGGAACTGTCTTTTGCCAATTCTTTATCTACCTCAATAAGTCTTTCTATGATGGCGATTTTATTTAATTGATACTCAAGGAACTGTTCGTTTTCATCGCAACCTTTTACTTTCCAAGATCGATAGTAACTATGATTGTACCAAGAAGTATCACAAGTAATTTGAAAGTCTTGATCATCTCCGATTAACAATTCAAAATAGTCTCTTTTTTCGGGTAAAACAAAGAGGTACATCCCACGTTGCAACAATTTATTTCCCTTGAATGCAGCAATACCTTTTTCATCTACTACTGCGGTATCGCGTAAATATTTTCCTCCAATATGGTGGTCTGCTAAATAAACCGTATCTCCCGTTTTGAGTCCATTTATCTTGAATTTGATGTTGTAGTCTCCAATAATTCTGCCATCCCATGCAGCAGTATCTTTAATTTTAGGGTAAACTCCTACATTACTAATTTTTTCAACCTGGAACGGTCTTTCGTATGGAGTGATTTGAGCGTTAGTATTGAAAATCCAAAATGAAGTTAAAACGAAAAGAATGATTTTATTTTTCATGTGTATTTTTACGGTTCGGTAAATTTAAGACAAAATTTAAATCAAAAAGTTGCATGTCAAAGGAAAAGTACGATTTCTATGAACGGGTTTTCGATGTAGTTCGGCTTGTTCCCCATGGAAGGGTTACTACTTATGGGGCAATTGCCAAATTTTTAGGAGCTTCAAAGAGTTCCCGCCTAGTTGGATGGGCTATGAATAGGAGTCATGGTTTGATACCAACTGTTCCTGCACACCGTGTGGTAAATAGAGTGGGACTATTGTCTGGGAAAGCTCATTTTAGCAATCCGACAGAAATGCAGCGATTACTTGAATCAGAAGGGATTCAGGTAAAAGATGATCAAATAATTAACTTCTACGATGTTTTTTGGGACCCTGCTTTAATGGATCTTTGAATAATTGCCACCATTGTTCTTTCGGATATGGCGCACTAACCCTTATTTCTGGTTTGTCCTTTACTATGTGAGGAGTGATTAATGTTCTCGCATGTAAGGCAATAGCTCTTCCACGAAGTGGATTTTTTGCTCCGTATTTTACATCACCTAAAATAGGGCAGCCCATGTGACCAAATTGTGCTCTGATTTGATGAAACCTTCCTGTTTGAAGTTTTACTTCATATAAATTTTTACCACCGTAGTTAGCCAATAGTTTATAGGAAAGATGCGCTTCTTTAGAACCTGTTCTTGGTCTTGTGTATACGTGTGCTCTATTTATTCTGCCGTCTTTAGAAATATAATTAAATAGAGTTCCTTCATCTTCCTCCATTCGGTTTTCGGTAAGTAAATGATAAATTTTTGTATTAGTCTTTTCCTTGAAAATTTCATTTAAACGTGTTAAAGCTTTGGATGATTTTGCCATTATGACAACACCGGAGACCGGACGATCTATTCTATGCACTAATCCCACAAAAGCGGCACCTGGTTTTTGATATTTCACCCTAATATACTCTTCAACCATTTCTTGAAGATGGCGATCTCCCGAAGAGTCTCCTTGAACGGGTATACCTGTGGGCTTATTCAAAAAAATTAGGTGGTTATCTTCCCAAAGTACGTCTAACATAACTGCAAAAGTAATTAGAAGTTGTCTTTTGTTTAAGGTTTCTGTCGAAACCCTATTATTTTTGTTTCAGTTGAAGATGTTAATAGACTTTAGACCTACCGCAGCTAAAATCTTAAAATTGGCTTATCCCGTTATTTTAGGTCAGTTGGGTATTGTGTTGATGGGCGTGGCAGACACAATAATGGTTGGGGATTTAGGTAAAGAGTCTTTAGCAGCCGTTAATCAAGCGAATAATCTTTTCTTTATGCTCTCTGGGTTGACCTTTGGAGTGTTATTCGCAATTAGTACATTGGTTAGCGTTAAAGTCGGAGAAAAACGATTATCTGAAGGATATACTATCTATCAATCAGGGATATGGGTTTCATTGTTATTGTTTATTATTCAATTTATTATAATGAGTTTGTTGATTTCCCAGTTTCACTTGTTACAACAAACTCCAGAAGTAAATGCAATTGCACCGGGATATCTTAAAATTGTGATTTGGTCAATCCTCCCTTTACTCCTGTTTTTAAATTGCAGGCAATATGCAGATGGCTTAGGTCATACAAAAGTTTCAATGGTATTAACCTTTCTAGGTTTAGGGTTTAATATTTTGTTTAACTGGTTGTTTATCTATGGAAATTGGGGATTTCAAGCCATGGGGGTGGAAGGCGCAGCTTGGGCAACATTGCTCAGCCGCTGGATCATGACTATTATGGGTATGACGTATGTTCGCTATTCCAAACTGATGAAATCCTATATCATGGAAGGTCGTATGAGTTTTTGGGAAACACGAAAGTATACACATGAAATATGGAAAATTGGCATCCCAATTGCGCTTCAAACATTTGCGGAATGGGCTTGTTTTGCATTATCAGGAATTATGGTTGGTTGGTTCGGTAACGATCCACTTGCAGCTCATGCTGTAGCCTTAAACGCTGCGTCTGTAACGTATATGATAGTTACAGGTATAGCAACTGCTGGTAGTATTTTTACAGGAAATGCCTTTGGTGAAAAGAATTATTTTAAAATCAAACATCTAGGACAAATAACATTAATTCTCATACTCGCATTTGAAATAATAAATGCCGCGCTCTTTATTATTTTAAATAAGCCAATCGCTCATTTATATCGTGTAGAGGAAAGTGTTTTGCCTTATATATTGCCTCTTTTCTTTTTGGCGGCAATTTTTCAAGTAGCCGATGGAATTCAAGCTGGTGCTATGGCCTTGCTGAGAGGTGTAAAAGATGTGCGCTGGGCAAGCGTTATTTCTATGGTAAGTTACTGGGCTATTTCATTACCTCTATCGTATTTGCTCGGGGTAATTTTAGAAGATGGAGTTTATGGAGTTTGGTTGGGTCTTACGATTGGATTATTTGTGGCCGCTATTTTTGGGGTTATTCGGTTTTATAAAAATGTAAATAAATGGGAAGTAGCAAAGTGAAATTAATTAGTCTTTTTTTGGCGCTTTTAGGTGTATTTATGGTTCAAGCGCAAACAACCACGAGTAAGTGGATTTCTTTAGAAATTGGCTCTGCTTATGGAAATCGTTTTTTAGTAAATACAAATCCTTCGGCATCCTATGGTTTTACTGAACAGGAATTAAATGATTCTTTTAAAAAATCAGATAGTTATACCGATTTATATCATGCTGGAATAGGTGTCTATTTTCAATCAAAAGCACGGGTTAAGTATTATGCTGGGTTTTCAATCTCTGAATGGGGATTTGAACGTTTAAAGAATGGAAATATGTTTGGGTATCAACCCCATCCGGAACTGAGTACTTATGCGGCATTAACACAAGGTGGCACTCAACAATTAGTGTTTCAATATAAACAACGTTACATGCAATTTACAAGTAGATATTTACGACAACTAAATGGTCAGCGATTGCAGTTGGGTACAGAGTTTGATTTATGGTTCGTAGGTGAGGGAAATATTGGTTGGATTGTTGGGGATGAAATGATTATAAGTACTCGGGGCTTTTCTCTTGTGGAAGGAAACAGAATAGTAAAGTATGATTATACTGAACAATTAAACAATGACGGAACTGTATCTTTTGAAAGGGTTTATAATCCCAAGGTAAATGCATCTATTGGATTTGGTTTGAGAGGGGAATATCATCTAGATGCAAAGTGGTCAGTAGATGGTAAAGCCATAATAAAATCAATGTTGAGTCCCAATCATACGGGGATAATTACTGCTGTTGGATATCAAGCAGGTATTCAATTGGGGATTCAATATAGAATCCCCTAAATAATATTATTTACCGTTTAATTTCGCTTTGTAATATTCGCGATTCAGATTCGCAATTACAGATAGAGGAATTTCCTTCGGACATTCAGCGGCACAAGCGCCTGTATTAGAACAAGCACCAAAGCCTTCGGCATCCATTTGGTTTACCATGGCGACTACACGAGATTCTCTTTCTACCTTTCCTTGAGGTAGTTCAGATAGTTGTGTAACCTTGGCTCCAACGAATAACATTGCAGAGGCATTCTTACAAGCACTCACACAAGCACCACAACCTATGCAAGTTGCAGCTTCGAATGCAGTATCCGCTGTTTCCTTTGGAATTAATATGCTATTTGCATCAACAGCACTACCTGTATTAACAGATACAAAACCACCAGATGATATTATTCGATCAAATGCACCGCGGTCAACAGATAGATCCTTGACAATAGGGAATGCATTAGATCTCCAGGGCTCGACAACTACTGTGTCACCATCTTTAAAACTACGCATATGTAATTGGCAAGTAGTAACTCCTTGTTTTGGACCATGAGGACGTCCATTAATAACCATACTGCACATTCCACAAATACCCTCACGGCAATCATGATCAAATGCTACTGGTTCTTTACCCTCTTCAATTAGTTGTTCGTTCAGTACATCGAACATTTCTAAAAAGCTCATGTCCGGGCTTGCTTCCACGGAGTAAGTTTCGAATGAGCCCGAAGTATTTTGGTTTTTCTGACGCCAAACTTTTAGGTTGATTTTCATTGAATTTCCCATGATTGCTTATTTGTAACTTCTTTGTTGGATTTTGATGTTTTCGTAATTCAATTCTTCGCGATGCACTTCCCAGTTGTTCTCGCCTTTGTTCTCCCAAGCAAAAACACAAGTGTAGTCATTGTCGTTTCTCATTGCTTCTCCCTCTTCCGTTTGATATTCTTCCCTGAAATGCCCACCGCAACTTTCATTTCTATTTAATGCATCATGACACATAAGTTCACCAAGTTCTAAGAAATCGGCAACTCTTCCTGCTTTGTCTAATTCAGGATTAAACTCATCTGCGGAACCAGGGATTCTAACATTCTTGTAGAAATCTTCACGAAGTGCTTTGATTTCTTCAATTGCCTCTTTTAACCCTTTTTCGCTCCTTGCCATTCCACATTTATCCCACATGATTTTACCTAATTCACGATGATAACTTTCAACAGATCTCTTTCCCTGAATACCCATTAAATTCTTGATTCTTTCTTTAGCATTATTCTCTGCCGTTACGAATGCCTCATGATCAGTAGGTATTGGCTTAGTATGAATTTCTTTGCTTAGGTAATTTCCTATTGTGTAAGGTATAACAAAATAACCATCTGCAAGACCTTGCATTAATGCAGATGCACCAAGCCTATTTGCCCCATGATCTGAGAAATTAGCTTCTCCTAAAGCATATAACCCTGGAACTGTGGTTTGTAATTCATAGTCAACCCACAAACCGCCCATTGTATAATGCACAGCAGGATAAATTCTCATAGGTACCTCATATGGGTCTTCATCAGTGATTTGTTTATACATGTCGAAGAGATTACCATATTTCTCTTTAATTAGTTCCTTGCCTAATTCAACAAGGGTTGCATCATCAGGGTTAGAAATTCCACGTTTAGTTGCTTCTGCACGACCATACTTTTCTTTCATGTTGTATTTAAAGTCTAAGTAAACGGCCATTTTGCTTGGTCCAACACCATAACCAGCATCACATCTTTCCTTGGCTGCCCGGCTAGCAATGTCTCTCGGAACAAGATTTCCAAAAGCAGGGTAACGACGCTCTAAATAATAATCTCTTTCTTCTTCTGGGATATCATTTGGAGCACGGTTATCATCTTTTTCTTTTGGTACCCAAATTCTTCCATCATTTCGCAGAGATTCGCTCATCAGCGTTAGTTTCGACTGATAATGACCTGAAACAGGTATACAAGTCGGATGGATTTGAGTAAAACATGGATTAGCCATTAAAGCACCGTTTTTGTGTGCTTTCCATGCAGCTGTGACGTTTGATCCCATTGCATTTGTACTCAAGTAGAATACATTTCCATATCCTCCAGTACACAATAATACAGCATGTCCAAAATGTCTTTCTAACTCACCTGTTACTAGGTTTCTAGCTATGATTCCACGCGCTTTACCATCAATTTTAACCAATTCAATCATTTCATGACGTGAATACATGGTTACATTACCTAGACCAACCTGACGTTCAAGAGCTGAATAAGCTCCGAGTAATAGTTGTTGACCCGTTTGACCAGCAGCATAAAAAGTTCTTTGAACTTGAGTTCCTCCGAAAGAACGATTGGAAAGTGTTCCTCCATATTCTCTTGCAAAAGGTACTCCCTGTGCAACACACTGGTCGATAATATTTGTAGAAACTTCTGCTAGTCTATGCACATTACCTTCTCTCGAACGGTAATCGCCTCCTTTAATTGTGTCGTAAAATAACCTGTAAACACTATCTCCGTCGTTCTGGTAGTTTTTAGCTGCGTTAATTCCTCCTTGAGCTGCAATAGAATGCGCTCGACGAGGGGAATCTTGGAAGCAGAAAGCCGAAACTTTATATCCCATTTCAGCTAAAGTTGAAGCGGCACTTGCTCCTGCTAATCCAGTACCTACAACAATAATATTTATATTTCTTTTGTTAGCTGGATTTACCAAAGGAACAGAACTTTTATATTCTGTCCATTTATTAGATAATTCGCCTTGAGGAATTCTTGAATCTAACTTCATACTTTTATTTAATTAATCCCAAATGCATTACCACTGGAATGGCGGCAAAAATGAGTGGTACAACAATAGAAAATCCAACCCCTAATGATTTGATTAATGGAGTGTATGATTTATGATTTACTCCTAGTGTTTGGAATGCACTAGAAAACCCATGTAGTAAATGATAGCTTAAACTAATACATCCTAATACGTATACAATTACTGCTATTGGGTTCTCAAAAATCTCTATCATTTCATGAAATAATGTGTGTTCTTCAGTGATGCCATGAGGGATTTCAAAACGACTTACCACCCAGAAATGTTTTAAATGCAATACTAAAAAAATCAAGATTATTGTACCTAACAGCCCCATGCTTCTTGAATACCACGTGCTGTTTGCACTTCCACCATTAATCTGGTAGCGAGATTTTCTTTTTTTCTGATTATCACCAACTAGCCATAGTCCCTGTGCAATGTGTAATAATAATCCGGCAAATAATCCAATCTCCATAGTACGAATGAACCAATTGGCTGACATAAATTCCGCTGCAACATTAAAGGTCGCGCCACCATCGTTGAAAAACACCATGGCATTGATAAGGCAGTGAACTAATAAAAAGGCAATCAAAGAAACCCCCGTCACCGCCATTACAAGTTTCCTTCCTAAGCTAGATGAAAACAAGAATGACATAACTCCCATAATTTTTTAAGTGATAATTATTATTCGTTTCTGCAAATTTAACAATTGATAAGCACAAACGTTTACTCAATCTTCGAGAATATCTATTTGGAAAGCTTCTAATCTAAAATTTATTGGATTAAATTTTTGTAAGGGAAAGATAATCAGTATTTAAGAGTTTTTTGAGCTCTTTCTGTTGTTGTTAAAATTGAGGCTTTATTTTAAACAATCAAATTCTGTTCATTTCCATTTGCTGTAGCCTCTGAACATATTTACCGAATATATCGAACTCTAGATTCACAATGCTACCTTTTTCTAACTTTGATAAGTTAGTGTGTCCCCAAGTGTACGGGATTATAGCAACAGAAAATGCATTCGGAAATGAATCAACTACGGTCAAGCTTACGCCATTTAAGGTTATTGAGCCTTTGCTCACAGTATATCCTAATCCCTCTTGATATTGAATAAATATCATCCACGATCCATTGGCTTCGTGGATTTCATCAATTATTCCGATGGCATCAATGTGGCCTTGAACAAAATGCCCATCAAAGCGACCATCGGCTTTCATTGCCCTTTCTAAATTTACTTCATAGCCAACATGCCATTTTGCCAAGTTTGTTCGATTTAATGTCTCCTGGATGGCAGTTACTTTATATGTAGAGTTTTTTATATCAATTTCTGTAACAGTTAAACACACTCCATCGTGCGAAAAACTTTGGTCGATCTTTAATTCACTAGATAGTTTTGAATGAATTTTAAAACATTTATTTTCTTTCTCGTTAGTGATTTCAACGATTTTCCCAATTTCCTCAATAATTCCAGTGAACATACCATGACGAAAATATGTATTTAAACTGACATTTTCATAACAAACTAATCAATTGAATATGACATTCTGACACAAATTTTGATTGGCAGAGTTATTGCAAATCACTTGCTGTATAAAATTGTAATCTATGGCTAAAAAGAATAAAGCAGATAAGCAGACAAGTCAAGAGGAAGAGGAATTGAAAAAATCCACAGAGGTGAATCAAGAAAACGCCGAAGATTTAGAGCATCAATTTGAAGGCAGTGGGAATCCCCTTCAACTTGAAAAAGAGAAATACCTACGATTGTATAGTGAGTTTGAAAATTTTAGACGCAGAACAAATAAAGAGCGTATTGATTGGATGCAGAATGCAAGCAAAGATATTATCAAAGAGTTATTGTCAATAATAGATGACATGGAGCGTGGTATCAAAGCCTTAAAGGATGCTGGAAATGATTCCGCTGTTGAGGGGATGGAACTTATATACAAGAAACTCTTTTCAACACTAGAAAAAAAGGGCTTAAAGCTGATGACTTCAGTAGGCGAAGATTTTGATTCAGAGATACATGAGGCAGTTACTCAATTTGCAGCTCCAACACCGGAGATGAAAGGAAAGGTAATTGATGAAATTGAAAAAGGATATTTCCTTAATGATAAGGTGTTGCGTTTTGCAAAAGTTGTAGTTGGAAATTAATTGTAATGAGTAAAAGAGATTATTACGATATTTTAGGTATTTCAAAATCAGCTTCAGCTGACGAAATAAAAAAGGCATACAGAAAGTTAGCCATTAAATATCATCCCGATAAAAACCCTGACGATAAAGAAGCAGAAGAAAAGTTTAAAGAAGCTGCAGAGGCGTATGATGTTCTGAGTAATCAGGATAAAAAAAGCCGATATGATCAGTTTGGTCATGCGGGGATGGGCGGCCAAGGTGGTTTTGGTGGTGGAGGTTTCTCGATGGACGATATCTTCAGTCAATTTGGTGATGTTTTTGGAGATGATAGCATCTTCGGATCCTTTTTTGGTGGTGGAGGAGGCGGTCGCAGAGGTTCTAGGCGTACTGTGGGTTCAAACATTCGTATAAAGTTAAAACTGAGCCTTGCAGAAATGCGTAATGGAGTTGAGAAAAAGCTTAAATATAAACGAATGGTTGCCGCTGAAGGGGTGAAATTTGGTAGCTGTAAGCATTGTAATGGGTCTGGAGTTGTAAAGCAAGTTACACAAACCTTTCTGGGACAAATGGCAACACAAAGCGCTTGTCCTGTTTGTGGTGGGATGGGACAAATAATTGAGTCTAAACCAAGCGAGGCCAATGAACAAGGGTTGGTTTCAAAAGAGTTTGAAACAAGTTTAAAAATACCTGGAGGTGTGGCTAATGGAATGCAATTAAGCATTTCTGGTAAAGGTAATGAAGGACCAGCGGGTGGTGCTTCAGGTGATTTAATTGTTTTGGTAGAAGAAATTCCACACGATGAATTAACTCGAGATAACAATAATGTAATCTATAATCTTTGGTTAAGCTTTCCTGAAGCAACATTAGGTTCCTCCGTAGAAGTACCTACTCTTGATGGGAAAGCAAAAATTAAAGTAGACGCAGGTACACAGCCGGGTAAGGTTCTGCGATTGAAAGGAAAGGGTTTCCCTGAGGTAAATGGATACGGAAAAGGTGATCAACTCGTGGTTATAAACGTATACATCCCGAAAAAGGTAAGTTCTGATGAAAAGGAGTTATTGCTTAAGCTTCAAGGGTCTGAGCATTTCAAACCAGACGAAAAAGGTAAATCTTCTTTCTTCGACAGGTTGAAAGACATGTTTTAATAGGTTTAAGGGAATTTAGGATATTTCTGGAAGTCGGGTTTGCGCTTTTCCAAAAAGGCGTGCTTTCCTTCTTGAGCTTCCTCGGTAAGGTAATAAAGTAAAGTAGCATCTCCAGCCAATTCCATTAATCCATGCTGCCCATCGAGTTCGGCGTTGAAGGCGCGTTTTAACATTCTTATTGCCATTGGACTGCGCTCCATTATAGTTTTGCACCAATCCACTGTTTCATCTTCTAACTGATTCAATGGGACTACTTTATTTACTAATCCCATTTTTTCACATTCGTCAGCTGTATATTGTCGACATAGAAACCAAATTTCTCTAGCTTTTTTCTGACCAACGTGACGAGCCAAATAACTTGATCCAAATCCACCGTCAAAGCTACCTACTTTTGGGCCTGTTTGGCCAAACTTTGCGTGGTCTGCTGCAATACTTAAATCACAAACCACATGCAAAACGTGTCCACCACCAATAGCATAACCATTAACCATTGCGATTACAGGTTTTGGAAGAGAACGGATTTTTTTATGAAGATCAAGTACATTTAGTCGTGGTACACCTGAATCATCGACGTAACCGCCAATTCCTTTTACATTTTGGTCTCCGCCAGAACAAAATGCTTTATCTCCGATACCTGTTAGGATTACCACAGAAACTTCGGGATTTTCTCGTGCATAGTCCATTGCATCTAACATGTCCATCACAGTTTGCGGACGAAATGCATTATACACTTCCGGACGATTGATTGTGATTTTTGCGATACCCTCATGGAATTGAAAGAGGATGTCAGAATATTCTCGGATGGTTTCCCATTTTCTTGCAGACATAATGCTGCAAAGTTAATACTGCCGATAATAATTAGGGCGGGGTTTCAATATAAAACTTCCGGTTTTGTTCAGAAACACCGTCCAAAAGGCCTTAGTTGATGTTTATCGCAACTCCGAACATCATATTTTTTTGGTCTAATCCTTGGTTCTTTTTGAACTCTGCATGATTCATTCTAAGTTTGTTTATCTTTAACGAAGCGGAACACTATTTAGTTACAAAAAAATAAAATAATATGGGAAAGAGCGAAAAAGAATGGTTTACAGAATGGTTTGATACCCCGTATTATCATCAACTTTATAAACATAGAAATGATAAAGAAGCTCAGGAGTTTATTTCTACACTTTTATTCAAGTTAGAGTTATTTCCAGGTGAAAGGGTATTAGATGTGGCTTGCGGAAAAGGTCGTCATAGCCGAGTTTTTCATCAAAAAGGAATGTCTGTTCTCGGGTTTGACTTATCATCAAAGAGTATAGAGCAGGCGAGTATTTACGAGAACCCAACTTTAGAGTTTCACAAACATGATATGCGCAGCCCATATGATAACTGGGGACAATTTGATGCAGCTGTTAATTTATTTACTTCCTTTGGATATTTCGACTCAGAGCGAGATGATATTTTGAGTTTGAAAAATATTGCAAAGGTTCTTAAGCCTGGAGGTTTTTTTGTGCAGGATTATCTAAATGGAGAATATATCTTAAATGATCTTCCCAGTAAAGGAAAGAAAAAAATAAATGGGGTTCATTATTCTTGGATAAAACAATTTAACAACGGATTTATCGTAAAAGTTATTGATATAAAAGATGGCTCTGAAAAATTACAATTTCAAGAAAAGGTAAAAGTCTATTCGGCAGAAGAATTAATAAATATTCATGAAAATTCAGGGTTTAAAGTGCACGAAGTTTTTGGTAATTATAAACTAGATTATTTTCAAGAACAATCTCCACGAATAATTTTAATTTCAGAAAGAAAATAACATGGAATTAATTTCACCAATACAGCAATGGGATGAACAACTGTTTGTATTGATAAATCAAAAACTAGCGTCTGCAAGCCTGGATGGGTTGATGAGTATTTTGAGTTCAAAATATACATTTATTTTCTATTATTTGGCGGCAATAATATGGTTTGTATTTAGGTTTAAAAATAAATTCTATATACCCTTGCTTACAGCGCTATTAGCCTTTGCTTTAGCTGATAGTATTAGCGCGAAAATATTTAAACCTTCTTTTGAAAGACTGCGCCCAGCGTTTGAAGAAAATTTAAACCCTCGATTGCCTGATGGTCCTCCTGGAGGGAAATTTGGATTCGTTAGTTCCCATGCGGCAAACACATTTGCGCTATATCCATTATTGTTATTCTTATCATTTACCAATGGTCCTAAAAAGCTCTACACTATTAGGAGGTCGAAATATAGGTTTTGCTTGTACATTGTAGTTTTAATATCATTGTTTGTCTGTTATTCTAGAGTTTATTTAGGAGTTCATTATCCTGGAGATGTTATTGGCGGTGCACTACTCGGAATTATTATCGGTGAATCAATCAAACAAGTGTATTTACGATATGTGTGGAATAAATGGATAGGCACGAAGTCTATTTAGGATTACATTTGTATTATGTCTTACGAATTTATTGTAGTTCATGAAGAACTTGCTCCACTTGTTGCGGGTGTTCAGTTGAATCGTCCGAAAGAGTTAAATGCATTGAATCTTCAATTAATGGGAGAGCTGCGCTCTGCATTGGAAAAACTTGATAGTAACGATGATATTCGATCAATTGTGATTTTTGGAAATGAAAGAGCATTTGCTGCTGGAGCAGATATTAAGCAAATGGCAGGAAAAGGGGCTATCGACATGTTAAAGATTGATCAATTTTCTACCTGGGATGCAATACGAAGAGTAAAAAAACCAATCATTGCTGCTGTTAGTGGATTTGCATTAGGTGGAGGCTGTGAGTTGACAATGTTGTGTGATATGATTGTTGCCAGTGAGACTGCTCAGTTCGGTCAACCTGAAATTAGTATTGGCGTTATGCCGGGGGCAGGCGGAACTCAAAGATTAACGAGGGCAGTTGGTAAAGCAAGAGCGATGGAAATGGTTCTAACTGGAAATTTTATTTCTGCGCAAGAGGCTAAAGAAGCAGGTTTAATAAATAAGGTTGTACCTGTTGATTTATACCTAGAAGAAGCAATTAAATTGGCTCAAAAGGTATCCGAAAAATCACCTATTGCGGTGCAACTAGCAAAAGAAAGCGTTCTTAAGTCTTTTGATACCGGCTTGCAAGAAGGTTTGTTTTTTGAAAGGAAGAACTTTTATACGCTATTCGCAACGGAAGATCAGAAAGAAGGGATGGCCGCCTTCATTGAGAAAAGAAAGCCAGAATTCAAGAATAAATAAAAGTTTAAAATATAAAAACGCACTTATCCAGATTGCATAAAAAAAGGCACTTCAACGAAGTGCCTTTTTTATTATTCTTAAATATTTTATTTCACGTCAGCGTAAGCTGCATTTACGTAGAACATCTCAGTATTTGAGATTTTCTTCCAAACGATAGCTACAACAGCTGTATTTGAAGCGTTGAAGTTCCACCATCCGAAACCGTAACCGATTTGGCTAACTAATGAAGCATCCCAAGCATCTTTTAATCCTTGTGTAGGAGTAGAATACTTGTATGTAGCTGTTTTTTCAATTTCTGAACCTGCAGAAGGGTTTGTCATATCAGCCGCGTCACCAAAAGCAACTGGAGCATTAGTCCAAGTAGTTCCGCCACCAAAAGTACTTCCAGCAGCGCTGTATTTAGCAGATCCACGTACGATGTTTCTATGCGTAATCTTCTGCCAAGAAGAACCAACTACTTGTGCCGCATCTACGCTTTTCTCTAGAACTAAAAGTGAAGTATAGTATTCAGCACCACTTTCTGGCTCAAGAGCCTTCATTTTGTAAGTGATATTAATATTCTTATCTGAAGCTGAAGCCTTAACCGCAACACCTACCTCAGGACTAACTGCAGAGTTGTAGTTGCTAGCAAATTCAAGAATTTGATCCTTCGTTACAGCACTATTACCTAAAACTGAATTTGAACAGTAGAATTGAGGTATATAACCGTTAGGCTTAGATTGTTGATAAAGTTCAACAGAGAAAGGTGCGTAATACAATGAATCAGGATTGTTTTTTTCTTCCTGTGTAGCTAATGGAACCAAGAAAGACATTGAACTTAATGCTGGATGAAGGTCAATCATTACCAAATCATCGGTGTTTGAAGCATCGATAGCACTTTTGAAAGTTGGCGACCCAACTGAACCACATGGTCCGCACCAAGTAGCAGTGTTATAGATTAATAATGAACGTTGCTTTTCAGCAACCGTCAAAGGAGCATCAGTTGTACCTGATGGATCATCCTTCTTACAGCTCTGCATGAATCCCATGGCACCAGCTGAAATCAAAGCAAGAAATACTAATTTTTTCATTTCAATTTAATTGATGTAATTTTTACGAAATAAGAGATTTTTGTTGGTTTTTCCAATTTTTAAATTGAGTTAATTCTTTATTTGAGGGTAGTTACATTTTCAAACTCGAATTTTACAGAATTCATAACGAAAGTTTTGATATTTCGGAATAGCACTGCTTAATTTGAATATTAAATTATGTTTAATCTAATTTTATTTGGACCTCCAGGTGCTGGAAAAGGGACACAAAGCGAAAAATTGCTTGAAAAATATAGTTTAGTTCACATTTCAACTGGCGATTTACTTCGTGCAGAAAGAAAAGCCGGTACGGAATTAGGAAATAAGGCGAATGAATTTATTTCAAAAGGCGAATTAGTTCCTGATGAGGTTGTAATAGGAATGGTCCGAAACTTTATGAAAGAGAGAAGTGATAAGGCAGGATTTATTTTTGATGGATTCCCACGTACAATACCTCAAGCCCAAGCATTAGATCAACTGCTTACGGAATTTAACGCTCAAATTAATTGCGTGTTAGGTTTGGAAGTAGAAGAAGATGAACTAGTGAAGCGATTGCTTTTAAGAGGAGTAACCTCGGGCCGTGTGGATGATCAAAATGAAGAAACAATCCGTAACAGATTTCAAGAATATCAAAATAAAACGCTTCCAATTCAAAAACACTACGATGCTCAAAATAAATATTTCGGGGTTCAAGGTGTGGGTGAAATTGATCATATTTTCAGTGCACTTTGCCAACATATCGATAATATAATTTGAGAAATCAATATCGAATAGATAAGAAGACATTGGCACCATTAAAATGGGTACTCTTTGATCTTGACAATACCTTGTGGGACTTTGATAGGAATGCAAAAGAAGCACTAAAAGAATTGTTCCATAGACACAATTTAGAGTTGCATACTGGATTTAAGGTTGATCAATTTATTCATCTCTATGAGGATATCAATAAAGCTTATTGGTCGAAATACGAAAAGGGAGAGGTTAGTAAAGAAGTACTGAGAACCCGGAGATTTACTGATACATTTGAGCAAATGGGTTTATCCCCAGCTTTATATCCAACATCAGCTTGGGAAGAGTATTTAGAAATTTGTCCAATTATGACAGAAATGATTCTTGGTGCATTGGATGCACTTGAAATTATAAAATCGAAATACTCAATTGGGATTTTAACAAATGGATTTGAGAAAACTCAATTAACAAAAATGAGATGTTCCGGAATTGAACCATTTGTAAGTTACTTTCAATCCTCAGAAAGAATTGGAATTGCAAAGCCTTCAGCTGAGTTTTTTAAACATGCACTGGATAATATTGGTTGTGATGCCAGTGAGGTAGTTTACATTGGCGATAATTGGAATACCGATGTTGAAGGAGGGTTAAATGTGGGAATTCATACGTTCCATTATGTTTACAATGAAACCTCAAAAGACAAAGTTAACGGTTATAGTACTCATCAAAAGTTTGGTGGTCATATTCATGAAATTGCTGATTGGGCCAATTGGATTGTGACTGAAAACTAACCTAAATTATTCTTAACTTTGCATTATGAGAAAACTAAGCTCTTTATTAGTTGCAGTAATGGCAATCTTTCAAGTTAACGCTCAAACCTTTTCAACCAAAGAAGATTCCAGAGCCGATTATTTTTTAACTGCAGGAGGTTACCACGATCTCACAGTACATTTTGAAAACTTGACTCAAGAGCCTATCATTCTCGCATATGAAAAAGTCTACGTTGACTTCCCGTCGGCTTGGAGTTTCCAATTGTGCGATAATCGTAATTGTTTTACAGGATTTGTAGACGGCGATACATTTTCTGCAATTCAACCAGGAGATGAATCAAGTTCTTTGAAGCTTACGGTTTACCCTCAAAATGTATTAGATACAGGGATTGTTTCCTACAAAATTTATAATAAATATCAACCTGAAGATGTAGATACAATTGAATATCGAATTTATGTAGTTTGGTCTGCCTCTACACCTGAAGTTAGGATTGAGTCAAATTTTAAGGTGTATCCCAACCCAGTAATTAATAATTTGACAGTATCCAACGCATCAGATGTTTTGACTTATTCTGTATTCAATACCTCAAGTCAAATGATTATGCGTAAAGATTTTACTAAAGCTAAAAAAGACTTTAAAGTTGATTGTTCCAATATTTTAAACGGAGTTTATAGCATACAATTGCTTACGGAAAATGGTTTAAAAAGCCAGCAATTTATCGTAAGCCATAATTGATTTTAATTGATGAGTGTGAGTTTTTGGGCATGGCCCGTTTCAATACTCGTCGGTTTATTATTATCGTATTTAACTTATAAAAAACTAGTTGAGAAGTCCCGGAATTGGCTAATTCCTGCGACTTTTCGTTTTATGGGTATAGCCCTACTAGTGTGGTTATTATTCTCCCCAACTTTACTTTTAAAATCTGTAAGATTAGAAAAGCCAGTGATTCAATTGTATGGGGATTATAGCTTGTCCTGTAGGGACAATGTAGATTCAATTATCAAATATTTAGATAGGGAAATACAACTAAAATATGGAGAAAAAGTTAGTATTAGAAGACTGTGTTTTGCAGAAGATTTAACACTTATACATAATTGGGATTCTGTAAGAGGAACTGGCCAATTTGAACTTACAAGACTTGACAAAGTCCAAACTGATTTAATTGAGTCTAGTGAAGAGGTTGCTGCAAGTATAATAGTGTCCGATGGAATTGTAAATAAAGGTCAATCCCCAATATTACAAGGTAAATCCAAGCATTCATTAGTAATTATTGGTGTTGGTGATACTTCTGTATATAGTGACTTTTCTATTGAGTCGATAAATGCAAACAAAGAGGTTTATGAAGGTAATTCTACTCAAATAGAAATTGATATTAAGGCATTGCAATGTGCAGGGAAGAAGGCTGAAATTGAAATTTGGAATGCAGATAAGAAAATCACAAGTAAATTTTGGACTCCTAAATCAAACACGGATAAAGAAAAAATATCACTATCGGTAAAATCCTCAACTAATCAATTAAAGCTAAGAGCATTTATAAAATCTAAAGAAGTTGAAGAAACATATATGACTAATAATAGTCGTATTAAACTAATTGATGTTGTAAAAAAGAAAAAGCAAGTTTGGATAATATATGGTAAACTTAATCCAGATATTAAAGTACTGTCCAATGTAATAAATGCAAGCAACAGGTATGCCGTCAAAACAATCAGTGAAGATGATGTCAGAGATATACTCGCAGATATTTGTATCTTTCACGGAATACAAAAATCTCAACTGATTCAGGATTGTAACAATAGAGAAATTCCGTTCTGGACCTTTTTAAATTCACCCAGTTCTGTTGTTGTTGCAAATCGAATATCTGGAGCAAAAATCACCAAGTTACTGCGGAGTAAATGGCAGTCAATAACCGCAGGACAGAATGAGGTCTTTAATGATTATTTAACTCCTAATGAATCGTTATTGCTATCGTGGGGGGCTTTAGAATCTCCGGTTCTAAAGGCTTCAGCGATAAAAGAAAATATTTTATTATACCAAATTTGGAACGATATCAAGACCGAATATCCATTGTTCTTTAAAAGTGGAAGTCAAAAGAATCAATTATGGTTTTTGGGGGAAAATATTTGGAAATGGAATTTGCAACACCATAAGCTCAATTCAAATTCTCAAGGATTTAAAGATTGGGTAATGAATAATATCAATTGGTTAAATCTTGACGCATCTACTCGAAAAGGAATCAAATGTAATATGGGTGATGGTGAGTGGGTTAGAGGCCGAGAAAATATTATTTCAATAATTGAAAAAGATGCTGCAGGTCGGATTCGAATGGATACCAAGTTGAAGGCTGAAATTACTGATTCCTCTGGGAAGAAGATAGAAATTCCTTTAGTCAAGAATGCTCAATCCTACAAAATGGGTTATGTGCCAACAAATAGTGGTTTACATCAAATAAATGTGCGTTCAGATTTAAATCCGGAGGGAACCACGGTGTTCTGGTCTGTAAAAGAACAAAGTGTTGAAAATACAAATAAAGTAGCTAGGTTCAATCTCCTAAGAAATTGGGTAAGCCATAATAATGGAGACTTCATTAAAGCAACCGAATTGAAGAAAATATTTGTGAAACTCGATCAATTAAAATTGGAATCAGCAAGATCTTTTGAAGAATCAAAACAATCCTCGTTAAATGAGTTGGGTTTTATTTTAGCGATATTAATTTTGTGCTTTTCTATAGAATGGTTTTTACGTAAATGGCTAGGGAAGATATGATTAAGTCAAATTTAAGGGTAGTTGTTGGTTTGAGTGGCGGGGGTGATAGTTCCGTAGCTGCATTACTTTTAAAAGAACAGGGATTTGATGTTGTTGGCTTATTCATGCGTAATTGGAATGATGCCGAAGTAACCCTTGAGGATGAGTGTCCTTGGATTGACGATAGTCGAGATGCAATGCTTGTTGCAGAAAAATTAGGAATTCCTTTTCAAGTAATTGATTTGTCAGAGTTATATAAAGAAAGAATAGTGGATTACATGTTTAGAGAGTATGAAATGGGGCGGACGCCTAATCCAGATGTATTATGTAATCGAGAAATAAAGTTTGATGTGTTTTTAGAAAGTGCTTTAAAGTTGGGGGCTGATTTTGTAGCTACTGGTCATTATGCACGAAAAGGACAATTAGAAAACTCTGAATATACTCTTGAAAGAGGATTGGATTCAAATAAAGATCAGAGTTATTTTCTTTGTCAACTAAATCAATATCAATTATCAAAAGCACTATTTCCGATAGGCGAACTTGAGAAGTCTAAAGTGCGTTCCCTTGCCAAGGAAAATGATCTCATTACGGCAAATAAAAAGGATTCTCAAGGATTATGCTTTATTGGAAAAGTAAGTTTACCGGAGTTTTTACAGCAACAGCTTGAGGTAAAAAAAGGTAGTGTTATTGAAGTGAAACAAAATTGCCCTGCAGTTATTGAGTACTCCGAAATGTTATCAAACTTAAGCCCGGTAGATGCAGCTGAAAAACGATTGGTTTTAAATGAAAGCATGGGTAAGATTATTGGAGAACATAATGGGGCCCATTTTTACACCCGAGGACAACGCAGAGGTTTGAATATTGGGGGAAAGCCATCGCCATTATTTGTTTTACAAACTGATGTTAAGAAAAATATAATTTATGTAGGGCAGGGCGAAGATCATAGAGCTATGTTTTACAGAGGATTACGAATTGATTCTAAAGATGTTCATTGGGTGATCCCTTCTTACGAATCCATGTCATATCAAGGTCAAAAATACAAATGCCAAATCAGGTACCGTCAAACGGCATTTGAATGTGAAATTTTTATAAAAAACGACCATTCTGTTATAGTATTTTTTAGCAATCCTCAGAGAAATGTCACACCAGGTCAATTTGTTACAATTTTTGATGGAGACAGATTGTTTCTTAGCGGTGTAATTGCTTGTTAATTTTAAATTTAATGGCAACAAAAACAGAATATTAAATGTCTTTAATACGTTCAGTAATTTAATTACTGAAAGGAAAATATAACTATATATCAACTGACTATATAACTACTGCAAAATGAATTTTAGAAACACTGTATTCAAGAAGTTAAGTTTTATTATACTTCTATTCTCTGTATTCACCCTAAAAGCCCAGATAAGTTCAACTGGAAAATTGTTTTTCATGACTTTTTTAGAAATGGAAACACGCACGGGTTGGGGTGGAAACCCTAATCCTTATCCAGATACACTTTTAATATTTGTAACTTCAGATGTTGATACCAAATGTAAGATTGACAATCCTCGTTTAGCGGGATCTAGTTTATCTTATAATATCAAAAAAGGTATTGTTAATAGAATAGCAGTAGACAATGTATTTTACTACCCCGTAGGATCTGAATTTAAATCAACCGATATTAATTCTAAAAAAGGTTTGCGACTTCAGTCCGATGATCCTGTGAATGTGTATTGTATGAATCTTGAATTAAATCGCTCCGATGGAACCTTTATTATGCCTTATGAAAGCATACCTGCTGCACCAGAATACTATATTATTAGCTTTCCACCGAATGTAAGAAACGGTAGCCGTTATACGGAAAGTGAATTTGGTATAATATGTATGGATGCTAGTTGTAAAGTTGAGATTACGCCAACCGCAGATACCAAGGGAGGAAAACCTGCAGGGAAAGCTTTTACTGTAAATATGCAGCGCGGTCAAGTTTATCAGGTACAATCTGATGATGGTGATGGTACAAGCAATACAGATCCCGCAGAATACAGCTGGACCGGTTCAGGTGCTAAAGCGGGCGATATGACAGGAACAAAAGTAAGAGTGATTAATAGTTGTGCTAAGATTAATGTATTTTCAGGTACGCGTAGTTCTTATGTCCCACGTGGGAACTGTGCTTCTGGCCTAAACGGTAAAGACCATTTATACACCCAAACATTGCCTACAGCGGCATTAGGTAAAGAATATGTTTTAATGCCTTATGCAAATCAAAGAAACGGTTTTGTTTATCGAGTGGTTGCAGCACAAGACTCAACATATGTTTATATAAACGGGACACTGAAAACTATGATACCAAAGGCTGGAGATTGGATTACCCAGGAGCAATCAAGTGATAACGCAGTTTCGGTTACCACGAGTAGGCCAGCATATGTTGCTCAGTATATGAAAAATGGTAGATGTAACGGTTGGAATGGTAGCAGTGATGGTGATGCTGCAATTTTTATATCTCCTGATGTTAATCAACGACTATTGACTACTACAGTTGGTACTGCATCTACGAGCAATATGAAAAACCATTGGGTGAACATATTAGTGGATCAATCTGCTAAAAAGGCGGTTAAATTTAATGGTTCATTCTTGAATCAAAGTGCTTTTAGTAATGTTACCGGTGGTAAATACGCCTATGCTCAAGTAAGTTTAAGCAATTTTAGTTCGAACACAATTTCATGTGATAGTGGATTTGTCGTAGTAGCTTACGGAACAGGACCTTATGAAAGTTATTCATACAGTGCAGGAGCTTTATTTGAAAGTGTAGACTATGATTTTGAGATTCAAAGGAAAGGCAAATGTCCAAGTGAGCCTGTTACTCTAATTGAGAGGAATACAAAAAAAGTAAAAGCCATTAAATGGAATTTTGGAGACGGTTCTCCTGAAGAATGGGGTGATTCAGTAGTGCATAAATTCTCACGAATTGGTTCATATTATACCGTTATGAAATGTGTGGTGGAGAATAATTGTGGTGTTGATGATACGGTGGTTAGAAGTAAAATTATTAATGTACTTCCCGGTCCTGTTTTGGAATTTCCGGATACCATGACCCAGTGTGCTGATAAATTAAATTTAACGATTGATGCGCCTACATCATCAAAGTTTCTTTACAAATGGCAAGATGGCTCTACAAAAGCGTCATATACTGTTACCAATGATGAATTAGTTTGGGTACATATCTCTGATACTTCTACTTTTTGTGAAGCTAAAGATACTACCTATGTTCGCCGGGCAAATACAATTAAGGCTAGATTTGATTATGATTCTGTAAACTTTTGTGATACCCAAAACTTCTTTAGATTGGTAGATTCAACCAAGTTTAGAAACGATGCTTGGGCTTATTCGAATTGGTGGATTCAAGATGCAATTACTGCTAAATTCTTCATCAAGGATAGTGTAAATACATTCGATGTTGTATTTGATACGGTTAGTCAAAATCGAATTGTTTATATAGTAGAATCGCTGAAAGGCTGCAGAGATACTTTAGATACCCTAATAGAGGTACATAGTTTTCCAGTTGCTGAATTACTTGTGGAGTTCGATCCTGTAGCATGTGAAAATAGTGATGTTATATTTATTGATAGCAGTCAAACGGTATATGGTAGAGGGGTCACCTATTGGGAATTTGGTGATGGAACATTAGATACAAACGACATGGCGTCAACGCAACCATGGGTGTTGCATTCCTTCCCTGGCAATGATACTTTCAACTACCGAATGATAACTGAAACCAAATTTGGATGTAGGGATACTGTAGATAGCATGATTGTTGTATATCCGCGAACGGATATCGATATTGGGAAAAAGGTTGTTAATTTATGTTTGAATCAGAACGAATTCGAATTTTACGACAATTCATTAATTGATTTCGGAAAATTTGATGATCAATGGCTTATTGATGGTCAAACATATGATAA
>JAURNR010000013.1 GCA_030830065.1 Bacteroidota bacterium
TTTAAGAAGTTTTTATTCCATGAGGTGTCAAAAGTAATGTCTTTACCTTTAGAAGCTCTATTTTCCAACAACCATCGTGTAATAAATAATGCGGTAAATACAGAACAGAAAATACCAATCACAAGGATAATAGCAAATCCATATGCTGGACCTGCGCCTGAGAATGTTAAGATAAATCCTGCGAGTAATGTAGTAAAGTTCGAGTCAATAATTGCACTCAATGCATGTTTAAAACCTAATTCTATTGCAGAACGAAGTCCTTTTCCTGATGCCAATTCATCTTTAATTCTCTCATATATAAGTACGTTGGCATCGACTGCCATACCCACAGTTAAAATGATACCTGCAATACCAGGAAGCGTCAATGCCGCTCCTAAACTTGCTAATATTCCTAGGAGTAAATAAACGTTACCAAGTACCGCAACAATAGCAATCCAACCTGCACGGTTGTAATACAATATCATAAAGACAACTACAGATAGGAATCCAATTAATAGTGAATTCAAACCTCTATCAATTGACGCCTGTCCCAATGATGGACCAACAACCTCACTTGCAACAATTCTTGCTGGTGCCGGCAATTTACCCGCCTTGAGTACGTTGGCTAAGTCTTGTGCCTCTTTAATATCAAAATTACCAGTAATCTGTGAACTACCGTTAGGGATTTTACCGTTTACAACAGGAGCAGAATAAACACGATTATCAAGTACAATTGCAATTGGCTTACCAATGTTTGATCCTGTTATTTGAGCCCAACGAGAAGCTGCAGTTGGGGTCATTTGCATATTAACTTCAATTTGACCAGTTTGAGAAGTATTTTCTCTAGCGTCGTCAATGATATTTTCATCGTCAGATGCTAATGCAGCGTTTCCTTCACGGTCCTTTCTCAAAAAATAAACGTAGTATTCATTCGCAGAACCTAAAGTTGAAGTTTGACCATCACTCTCGATTGGCTTCGCACTATATGCAATTTTTACATTTGGACCAAGTAAGTTTTTAGTATCTTCTTGTTCAACCAAAGTTTCTAAAATACGACGATCTGCAGCATTGATCTTTGCAATTGCAGAACCCGCCTGTGCTAATGGAGTAAGAATTTTAGCAATTGGATTGGTTACTACAGTGGCTGCTGCCGTTGAATCGATTGATGTTGAATCGGAAGTTGAGGTTGAATCAACCATTAACGCACCACCTTTGGTTAGGGTAGTAAATATGCGTTGCGCTTCGTTTCCTGTGAATACTTCGTAAAATTCTAACTGTGCACTCTTTTCAACAAGATCCTCCATACGACGAGGGTTGTCTACACCTGGCAGTTCAACACTGATACGTCCACCTTCAACCTCTTGAACAACAGGTTGTGTAACGTTAGCTTGGTTTATACGTTTCTCAACAACTGATTTTACATTTGATACAGCCGTTGCAATTGACGCTCTCAAATAATTAATAACATCTTGCTCCTTACTATTAGCTTGAATTTGTGAATTATTTCCTTTCACAAACAATACGGCCATATTTCTATCTTTGGCCACTGACTTAAAGTTAGAAACAAAAGCCGTTACGTATTCAGTACCCTTGTCGCGCACTTCAATGTCGGTAAGTTCTAAAGCCTTGATCATATCTTCATCAGAAGGATCATTTGCTAGAACCTTGATAATTGCATCTTTTTCTACTTCAAGTATTACGTTCATACCACCTCTTAGGTCGAGACCTAGGTTTAATTCACGTTGCTTACACTCGAAATAGCTGTAAGAAGCCATTCCCAGAAAGCTGTAATATTCTTGATTTCCTAAACTGTCAATGTATCGACGATACATTTCTTTCTCGCTTTGCCCTAATTTGGCTTTAGTAACCGCAAATTCCTGAGCCTCATTTTCGAATGCTCGGGCTTTAAATGTAAAGGTCAACTGAAATAATGCAGCTAACGCTAAGATTACTGATAAAATGACAAGAGATTTATTGCTTTTCATTTGATTACGTTTCTCGTTTGTAAAAGTTAAGTGCGCGAAATTAAGGAAAAAAAGTATGTTTTCCCTGTAATTTTAAGTGGATTCGAGGATTTTTTCAATCTCCACAAAAAGAGGATCGATATTCTGATCCATCATACAGCGAAAGTGCCCTTTGGGACAATTGTCAAAACCTAATTTTGAACAAGGTCTACAACCGAGGTTACCGACTTCATAATGCCACACATTCCCAATGCCTTTAGCTGGGGCTAACATTCCCATTTCTGGAACTGTATTCCCCCAAAATACTGCAACCTGATTTCCTAGTGCTACAGCAATATGGTACATTCCTGTATCGGAGGATACTACAATATTGGCTCCTTGTATTAAATAAGCAGACTCAGGAATCGAAATCTGTCCAACAAGATTTACAACCTCCTTTACTGATTCACATTTAGATACAACATTAGTAGCTGTTTCAACATCTTGAGTACCACCAATTAAAACCCAATTGTTATTCCCTTTATTTATAATCTCAATTATTTTAGATTCCGGAATTTGTTTGGTTTTAAAACTTCCACCCAAGACTATAATGCCATAAGTTTTGGGTATTTGTACCTTTTTGGGTTCTGAAAAATTAAAATAATCTAAAGTCGGTGTAAAGCTTCGGCAATCCCCTAAAGAACAAATTGTATTCATTATTCGGTCCGTAATAGGTGTACACTTAAACAACGAACTATTCCTAAACACAACCATCAAGGCCTTTCTGATATTTTGCTTATCCAATCTAGAAACTGGAACAAACCAATGACTAAAAAGTGCTTGTTTACTACGTAAGTTATTGTGAAGATCAATAATAAAATCAAACTGTGAACTCTTCCAGATTTTCTTATCCTCCTCCTCATCCCATGCTAGAACTTTATCAATATTAGGATTCTCTTTTAACAAGCCGGTGAATCCTTTTTTGGTAAGAAATACGATTTCTACATCAGAAATATTTTCTTTCAGCCACCTCAATAATGGAGTACACAAGATGATGTCTCCAATACTACTGAAACGAATAACGCCAATTTTCATACTTCCTAAGGGTGTCTTTTATTAAGATACGATTGAAACTCTTCCAATCCTAAAGCGTTTAAGGTGTTACTTGTGATTAGACCACCTTTCCTGGCTGCCAAAACTCCAAAATACATATCATGATAACCAGATTTTTCATGCGCATCTGGATTTATCGAAATCATAACCCCTTTATTCTGAGCATAATAAATCCATCTCCAATCTATATCCAAACGGTAGGGATGTGCATTTAATTCGATGGCTACCCCATTATCTGCACATGCATCAATAATGTACTCGTGATTTATTGGGTACCCTTCTCTCATTAAGAGAAGCCTACCGGTCATATGGCCTAAAATGGTGGTGTATGGGTTTTCAATAGCTGTTTTCAACCTGAGATGAGCTTTTGTCTCATCCATTTTCAAGCCTGAATGGACTGAGGCAACAACAAAATCGAGTTGATTTAATACTTCATTCGGATAATCAAGGCTTCCGTCTGAAAGTATATCACTTTCAACACCCTTAAAAATTTTAAATCCTGTATAACTCCTGTTTAATTCGTTTATCTCTTGTGTTTGCTTTAATAAGCGTTCAACGGACAAACCATTTGCATAGCCCGCTGATTTACTATGATCGCAAATACCTAAATATTCAAACTTCTCGGAACAGGCGTAATCTGCCATCTCCTTCAAGGTATTTAAACCATCACTATAGGTGGTGTGATTGTGTAATACTCCTTTTAATTGCCAATACTCAATTCTATTTTCATGAGGAAAATCTTCTTTTAATTCGTTTAACCCTTCCCTAAGCTCTGGGGCTATATATGGCAAACCCAGCTCTTGATAATAAACTTTTTCAGTTTCAAATGGTTCTTGGGAATCGTAAGAAATATCTTTTAAGTGCTCCCATGACCCTGTTGTTTCAAACCATTTTCTGTCAAAATCATACTCCTCAATGATAATTGAAACAGGGTACTGCCCCATTAAAGTAGTTTGAATTTCTTCCTCGCTTTCCAACTCAATCGGATATTTATTATGCGTTAGATATTCCATTAATTCAGAATACTTGCAATCAACAATTATTTCTATTCGCTCTATTATCTCTGAAGTTCTTCTATAATCACCAGTAAACTCTATTCGAGCATTTGGAATAATTTGTTTTAACGTATTTAAAAACTCTTGTGCAATAGGCTCAATTCTTGCAAAATGCCATTTACCATCAGCGGCCATAGCAAACTCAATTGATCTGATAATTTCAGACTGAGTTTTAATCCCAAAACCTTTGGTTTCGACTAGGCGATTTTGACGGCAAGAATCCAATAATTCACCGGGTGACTCTATTCCTAATTCTTTCCATATAAGCTGTACTTTTTTTGGGCCTAGGCCCTTGATTTTTAGAATCTGAACAACTCCTTCAGGCGTAGCGTTTAATAAATTATTGAGTTCTTGAAAAACTCCATTCTCTAAAATATCTCTAATTGCTGACACTACTGATTTACCAACACCTGGGATCGCAAGTAACTCATCATCTCCCAAATCTTTGTAATCAGTATGGATTTTTTTAAGATTAAAGGCGGCACTAGAAAATGCGCGAAACTTAAATGGATTTTCTCCATGTAGTTCAGCCAGTTTAGCGTATAAACTAAGTAAAGAATTAACGGTTGAATTATCTATCAATCTGTTTATTATTATTTAATACAAAAGTTTCGATCTCACCATATTTTAATGCGTCGTCAAAGTCAACCCAAATTACGGTATCCGGGATACCACTTTTAAGATACATTATATTTTTTGGACCTCCTGTTTTAGTATCTACTAATACCTCTATCCCCAAAATTTCTAGTTCTCGCCCTTCAAATGCATTCGGTAATTCAGCCGCATCAAAATCACCTCGAAAGAAATATCGATAGAATCCATTTCCTGTAGCACTATCATAGGTGGGATATTTCATAGAAAATGAATCTAGAGGTAATGGGTCTGGATCCCATCTAGTTTTCCTGAAGATATCTAAATATGCAAAGACTTCGGCTCCGTTAGATTTACCAATTACGGCAGTATCGCCAGTGCCTATTTCCATTTCCACTTTTTGTTGCGCCTTTAAACTAGGAGAAACAGACATGAACCATACCAACAATATTAAAAGTCTACCCATTTTATAATCAGTGAATTTAAAAAATCTTTGTGTAAAAGTAAAGTAGCTCTGACTAGTGATAAGTTATATGAGTTGCCTAATTTGCATTTTCTGCAAATCTCGGTCTAATTAAGACTCAATAGTACTCCCGATAGAAGAACTGTAAAGAGACTTAAACTCATCAATACTTCCCCAAGAATTGCCATTCACTATTATATCATCATTGGTTACTGTTCCGATGTGAATTACAGGAAGTTCAAATTGTTCAGCAAGAGCAACTAAGTCCTTCTTATGGGTTTCATTGATCGAAACTAAAACACGACTCTGAGACTCACCAAAAAGCCAAGAATCATTCCTATATGCAGGATTACTGCACAAACTGAAGCCTTTGTTTCCAGCCATTGCACTTTCAGCACAAGCTACCATTAAACCTCCTTCACTCAAGTCATGAACTGACTTCGCCATTTTACTCTTTGAAAGAGCTTCCAAAAACTGATGTAGTTTGTATTCAATATCTAAGTCAAATTCAGGACAATTTGAATATTCAACACCTTTGATTTTTGCTAAATATTGAGAACTTCCAAGATCGTTACACAATGGGCCGATAAGAAGTATGGAGTCACCTTCGTCTTTAAAATTCATACTCATTACCTGGTCTTGGTTTTCAATAATTCCTACCATTCCAATTGTTGGGGTTGGGTAGACTGCATGCCCATTTGTACTTTGATTGTAAAAACTAACATTACCACCCGTAACAGGTGTATCAAATTTCCGACACGCAACACCCATTCCTTCAATAGCGGATTTAAATTGAAAGTAAACTTCTTCGTTGTAGGGATTACCAAAATTCAAACAATTAGTAATTGCAGTTGGCACACCGCCAGTAACACGGATATTTCTAGCTGCCTCACTCACTGCAATTTGGGTTCCTTTATGTGGATTGGCATAAATATACCGGCTATTACAATCTACTGTTAATGCCAAACTTTTTGCTGTTCCTTTAACTTTTACAACAGCGGCATCGGTTGGCTTATTTGTAGATTGATTAACAGTACCAACCATACTATCATATTGCTGATATACCCATTGTTTACTCGCTATATTTGGTAACTGCAATATTTTCTTTGTGGTAGACTCCCACTCTTCTTCATCTAAATCTTGAATATTGTTTAGGTCAAATTTTTCAATTTCGGAGAAATAGGCAGGTTCTTTCCATGTTCTGTTATATACAGGTGCACCGCCACCTAAAACTAAAGATTGCGCAGGAATATCTGCCTCTAATTCACCATTCATGTAGTAACGAACATTACCACTATCTGTAACTTCGCCTATATGAGCATAAGTAAGGTCCCACTTTTCAAATATTTTTTCAATCTCTGATTCCTTACCCTTCTCTACAATTACCAACATTCGTTCTTGGCTTTCACTCAGTAATAATTCCCATCCTTTCATATCGGATTGGCGCATTGGAACTTTATCTAGATAAATATCCATCCCAACATTAGTTTTTGCACTCATCTCACTAGTACTGCAAGTGATACCCGCAGCTCCCATATCCTGCATACCGACAACTGAGCCAGTTTCAATAATTTCCATGGATGCCTCAAGAATAAGCTTTTCCCAGAATGGATCTCCAACTTGAACAGAAGGCAAATCATTAATACTGTCTTCGCTCATATCCTTACTTGCAAAAGCCGCACCATGGATTCCATCCTTTCCTGTGGCTGAACCAAAAATATAAACCGGATTTCCAGGTTGCCCTGCTCCTGCAGAAATATTCTTTCCTACTTCAACAATTCCTACGCTCATTGCATTAACAAGAATATTTTGCTCATAACAGTCATCAAAATAAACCTCTCCACCTACGGTAGGGATACCAAAAGCATTACCATAGTCGCCGATACCTTTAACAACACCTTTTACTAACCACTTGGTCCTTTCCGAATCAATATTTCCAAATCTCAAAGAGTTTAATTGAGCTATTGGGCGAGCTCCCATAGAGAATATATCTCTATTGATTCCACCTACTCCAGTGGCAGCTCCTTGATAGGGTTCAATTGCGCTTGGATGATTATGACTTTCAATTTTGAAACAACATGCCAACCCGTCACCGATATCTACTAATCCAGCATTTTCCTCTCCCGCCTCAGCTAACATCTTAGTTCCCTCTTTAGGAAGGGTTTTCAACCAAACGATTGAATTTTTATAACTACAGTGCTCACTCCACATCACAGAAAAAATTGATAATTCTGTAAAATTTGGTTCACGACCTAAAATGTCGCAAATGTGATCATATTCTTCAGCAAGCAGACCTAATTGCTGAGCTTGCTCTAGTAAAGAGGAATTCATTAGTGCAAAAATAAGTTCTTCAAGTCAGAACTCAGACCTAAAATATTGCTTAGTTACTAACGCAGTAATAACACTGCACCTTTTACGGTTTTTCTTCGGTATCGATCACCTACTTTTTGTTGATATCTGTAAATAAACGGGTATAAACCTCCCTGACATAATTCTCCATTGGCATCACCATACCATTTATAGTCACCCGATCTTTCGCTATCAAAGATTAATTCGCCCCATCTATTAAAAATCTGCAAAAGTACCGGTTCAATGTCTCTACCAAGAATTTCGAAATACTCATTGCGTCCATCTCCATTTGGAGTAAAGGCATTTGGCATAAAAATATCACAATAACCATCTGAAACAATAACTTCCATGACATCTCCGGCAGTACCACAAAAGTTAGATACTGCAACCGAATAAAAACCCGGTTCAGTGACATAAATTACAGTATCATTACTTCCATTAGACCATGTAATAGTGGCATTTGGCCAGTATTGTTTTAGTTGCAAAATTTGACCTTTACAAATCAATGTGTCCTCCGGTAGATTCGCAATTGGTGTTAGCTCATAACCGACATTAATTGTATCTCTGCTAATACAACCTAAATTATCAACTTCAGCCCAATATAATCCTGGTTGATCAATAGGCCTTGGATTATCTGTACCACCATCTTCCCATTGCAATGTACCTGGTGCAGTAACTGCAAGTTGAAAATTATCGTTATCGCAAATAATGGTATCCCTACCTAGAGAAAATTTTGGTTTTTCATAAACAATAATTGTTTGTTCTGAAGAATCTTTACAAAACGAATCGTTCACAACATATTTTACTGTATGTGTTCCAAATGTTCCAGGTTGGTATAAAAATCCTGAAAAAGTTCCCGATGTACTTGAAAATGTACCATTGGGATCAGCGGGATTCAACAATGCTGAATTTCCACCTTCACAGGTAGTGCCAGGCAAGCCAGTAAAAGAAGGATCAACATTTGGTTTCACATTTATATAAACTGTATCTTTCGATTTACAGCCTTCAGGACTTTCCGCCTCATGGATTATAGGATAAACACCAACAGCCGAATAAGAGTGCGTAATTTGCTTTAATACTGAGGTTGTGCCGTCACCTAAATCCCATGAAAACTTGGTTAAACCAGGAAATACATTATCGAAAATAAAAGAATTTGAACTAAAGCATTGTATCGAATCGTTGATATCAATACCACTTGAAGGATTATCGATTACACGTATGTATAATGATGCTGTATCATCACAACCCGTTCTTACATTATCGTAATATGTTTCTGCACGATATCCAATTTTATAAATGCCTGGATTCGGAAATGATTTTACTGGCCTTGGCAATGTTGACGAATCAGAAGGAGTCCAATACCATGTTCGTGTGTAAGCAATTTTAGGAAGATTGATTAACGATGTATTATCTGCAAATTGAAATAAATTACCCTCCAGACATTGAGCAAGTTGGTTATTTTTTTCTATGGGCCTACTAATTGGTCTAGGAATAATTTTAACCGGCTTATCATTTTTGGTGTAATTATCGGTACATCCGTAACTTGGAGCAGCCACGAGCATTACTTGATAATTCCCTCCTTCATTGTAAGTGTAGGTAATATCTTTACCTTGTTTTGTGTTACCATCTTTTAGAACCCAAGTGTAGGTAATTCCAGAAAAGTTTGTTTTTGATTTATTGGTAAATGTTACCGTATTAGTTTTACTACAGCTATCATCAATAACAAAATCAAAATCAAGTTCAATATTATACGTAGTAAAAGAGAAAGAGGCATAAGAACTAGTAAGATAATCAGGGCTCGAGGCACCATCATGTTCAAATATGCTTACATAATAAGTAGTATTGGGCTTTAAGTTCTTTAATTCAAAATTGGTGGTAATGTTGTTATAAGAAACATAATTTCCGGATCCAATTTCATCACCTGCAGTAAAATCAGAAAAGGCGGTATAATTTGTACCGTCAACAGGAACCTCATCTACCGCTGAACCCTCTTTTACTATTGCCATTCTCCAACCTCCATCGCCATTAGTCCAGCTGATTACCGCAGAAACACAAGTAATTGTGCCTGCTTTTGGGTTAGAGGGTGCTGATGTAGGCTCACCTGCTTTTAATGCAAATGCACTAACAAAAAACACTAAATAGAGTACCCATTTTCTCAGCATCACACAAATATACAATTTCCTTATTTCTTTAGACAGGAAAACCCTTTAAAATGTGGTATTTCAATTGGGAAATATTATCTCTCTACTATCGATTAATGGCTTATTCATTAATCGTAGGAATAATTGACACAAAGTAACAACATCCTTAAGGCAATATTGTTCAATCCTTTGGAGATCCTTATCGTTGTAATAAACATCTGCCACCATTGACCCATCAATATCATCTTTTGGTGTTGGAATCCCGAATAAGTTTGCCAATAATTCAAGCGATGTGTAACTCTTGTAATCTCCAAATTTCCAAAGTTCCATTGTATCTAGATGATTTATTTCCCAAGGTTTCTTACCGGCATTATCAAGCAGCAACGGCAATTCCACCCCATTTACTAGCATCCTTCTAGACAAATAAGGAAAATCAAATTCTTTTCCATTATGAGCACATAACTTTGAACGATCAGTACTAAAATAAACTTTGAGTAGTTGAGCGAAATCTTTCAATAACTTTTTCTCATCATCTCCAGTAAATGCTTTTAATCGCAATTTTGGCGAATCGGGGAACCCCGTAATAATACCAACACAAATGCACACAATCTTTCCAAACTCTGCATAAATTGCAGATCTGTCGTACATGTCTGAAGGAGTAATATTTTCCTTAACTAATAATTTAGATTTCTTATCCCACAAATACTTCCAATCCTTAGGCATAGCTTTATAAGACGGGTATGCTGGGACTGTTTCTATGTCTAGAAATAAGATCTTATTAAAATCGATATTTTGAAGCATTTGCATCAAAGAATATACGTTACAAGTATTGGACAAAGTTAGGACATGCGGAAAACTTATTTTTAAAATTGGTATGATTTATATGAATTTCGCATCTAGTTTTATGGAAAACATTCGCGTTAAACGCAAAAAACCTTCAGCTCTTCCAAGTATTTTAAGCTTAGCCTCAGTAATGTTCATTCTAGGATTATTAGGAGTGAGCATCATAGGATTTAATGGTCTTGGAAGGTATTGGCTAGAAAATAGTAGCGTGGATGTCTATTTCCATTCTGATGTTAGCGAAGAATACGTGAAAGACTTCCAAAAACAGATGGAGAAAAAAACGTGGGTACGAGATGTTCAATATGTAAGTAAAGAGCAGGCTGTAAAAGAAATGGGAGAAAAATATGATCCTAATTTTATGTCTTATGTAGAAACAGTTTCTCTTCCCTTAAGTATAGAGATTTACCCAAAAGCAGAGTATGCAAATACGAAGTTTCTTTCTGACATCAGCCACTTTTTCAAACAAAATACAAAAGTTGAGGATGTTATTTTTCAAGAGAATTGGCTCACTTCAATAACGGCAAATTTAAAACGTGTTCAGTACTTTTTTGGTGGCTTTGCACTGATTATGATTATAGTTTCGATTATATTAATTCAAAGCTCCGTTCGTTTGGGAATTTTTGCAAATAGACACACCATAAAAAGTATGCAACTTGTAGGAGCGACGAATGGATTTATAATTCGGCCATTTGTGTCAAAATTTATTGGATACTCAATTATTGCGTTTCCGATGGCAGGAGGGACTATAGCGGCTATTTTTTGGGGGCTCCCCTATTGGATGAAAGGTGAACTAAAAATGTTTAATTCATTCAATCAACATATTGATTTAAACTTATTAGGGATTCTTTCAATTTCTATTGCTATTTTTGGAATTGTTTTAGCAACTTTAACAAGTTGGATAAGCACAAGAAAATTCCTAAAAACAAAAATTGAAAATCTGTACTGATGAGCAAGAAAAATAAATCAAAAGTTGAAACGAATAATAAACCTAAAGAAGTTCGTGAATTACTATTTACCAAAGAAAATTATTACTTAGTGATTGCAAGTATTTTAATTGTAATCATTGGATTTATGTTTATGAGCGGTTCTGCTGGTGATATTTACGACTTCAGAAGAATTACTCTTGCCCCTATAGTTGTTATTATCGGTTTTATTCTTGGCATTTACGCGATTTTCTATCGTAAGAAATGACTCTAATTGAAAATGTAATTCTTTCTGTTGTTGAAGGAATTACTGAGTTTTTACCAGTGAGCAGTACGGGTCACTTGATTATGTTTCAAAAGTGGCTAAATGTAAATGACGCCAATATTGATACCTACATAATCAGTATCCAATTTGGAGCAATTTTGGCTGTGGTTGGGTTATACTTTAAGCGATTCTTCAATAAAAATTGGATTAAATTTTATACGAAGCTCTTTATTGGTTTCATGCCTGCGGCTGTTTTAGGATTATTATTTGACGACTTTTTGGAAACTTTGTTAGGCAGCGGTGTAGTTGTAGGGGTTATGCTCATTGCCGTTGGAATTCTTCTTTATTTTATCGAGGACATTTTTAAGCCAGGTACAAAAACGGTTGACTCAATGTCATGGAAAGACAGTTTAATCATAGGATTTGCTCAAACCATTGCCATGATACCAGGAACAAGCAGAAGCGCCGCGACAATCGCCGGAGCACTTGGTTGTAAATTATCGTTGAAGGAAGCAACAGAATTTTCATTCTTTCTTGCGATACCTACTTTAACTGCGGCATCGTTTTATAAGGTTTTAAAAAACTGGGAGACACTATCAGCAACCAACATTAGTGATATTGCACTTGGAAATATCTTGAGCTTCTTCACAGCTTTATTAGCGGTGAAGTTTTTTATTCAGATGGTTCAAAAGCGTGGGTTTAAGTTTTTTGCCATCTATCGTATAATTATTGGTTCTGCTTTCTTGCTCACATTATATTTGTAATGTGCAGAATAAAAGGAGTCTAATATTTCTAATATCATTTCTTTTAATTGGTTCAACTTTTTGCCAAAGTAATACCAAAATTGGTCGTGTTAAATATTCAGGAGGTGGCGATTGGTACAGCAGTAAAACTGCGTTGAAAAATCTATCTACCTTTTGTAATATTCATTTAAAAACAAATATTGATACGCAAGAAGAAATTGTAGATGTGGGGTCAACTGACATATTCTATTATCCATTTTTATTTCTTACTGGGCATGGTAATATCATTTTCAGCGAGGCAGAGGCATTAAATCTTCGAGAATATTTAATAGGTGGAGGTTTCCTTCACATTTGCGATAATTACGGACTAGATCCATACATCAGAAGGGAAATGAAAAAGGTATTCCCTGAATTAAGTTTTCAATTAGTTCCTTTAAATCATTCAGTTTATAACAAGGAATTTAAATTCCCCCAAGGGTTAATTAAAATACATGAACACGATGCTAAACCACCTTTAGGTTTTGGCCTTTTTTGGGACGGGAAGTTAGTTTGCTTTTACGATTATGAATGCGACCTAGGAAATGGATGGGAAGATGAAGAGGTTTATAATGATTCCCCTGAAAAACGAAGAAAGGCACTGGAAATGGGAGCTAATCTCATTTCTTATGCCTTTCGCGGTGAAAATTAAATATTTTCTTTACTGAACTGAATTATTTATGGATCTCACGCACCCAAACGCGAGGGACGCTTCCTTCATAATAAAATTCCCCTTTATTTGCCTCTTTCTCTGAATTATAACGCTTAACATAAACGTAATAGCTTTTATTTCTCATATCATAGAATTTAAATGCAATTACATCCTTCATATAAAACTGCTTAATCTGCTCATTTGCTTTTTCCTCACTTGAATGCAAACCTGACACTAGATAATGACCAGGCTCGGGATTCAACTTTGGAATTGGAGGTAATTTAATTCCTGAAGAATCATGACCCAATCCAAAGTTTACCATGTCTTCATATGTTTTAGCAATTGCCTCCTTGTAGGTTCTCTCATTTTCCATCATTGCACTACCATCACCATCAAAATCAGATCCAATATCATCACCATCACCTCTAGAACCACCACCAAGGGCAGAAAATCCAATTTTAGCCGTAAATTCATGCATAGGACCTAATAGACCTCTTTGTTGACCATCAGGAACAGTATAACTGTAACCTACTAGTATATCATCTTGTGGTTTAAACCCTGCATTCACGCCCAATTGGAATAGGTTATTCATCCCAAATCCTAACCAGACTACATCCTTAAAATCTACACTTACATTTCCTTGAAAATATAAGTAGTCCCAATTATACATATTCAAGTGGAAACTGGGTTTAAGCGTGAAATCATCATCAATTGTAGCATTGTAACCTATTAATGCATTTGCTTGAGTCTGTAAGTCGTAACCGGCAGCATAATTATAGTAGGTATAATCGAAATGCGGTTGAGGTAAACGAGATACAGCAAAACCTCCATAGAATTTCTCTGAACTTAAATACAAAGACGCTCTTAAATCAGCTCTCACAACAGGTGGGCTAAACATTAATGCAGTGATTTTAGCATCATTTTCGTCATAATATACCGCTTTTGTTGCATCAAAATTTTGAGACAAAACACCAGCACTTACTGCGAGATTCAAATTAATATCTGAACCTAGAGGGATTCTATAATCATAAGTAGCATATGCATTGTGCATCTCAGAAAATGCTATATTCTCTTTCATATAATATAGTCCAAATGAAGTATTTTGTTGCGGCAAGGGCATTGCCATATTAAGGACTGTATGTTGAGGAGAGCCGGGGATATCAGTAAATAGCTTATTGTAGATTATCGTTGCATAACCTTCTTCGCTTTCACCAATGGCCGCAGGAATTAATACTGAACGATCAAGATAAAATTGATCTATGCGTGCTCCCATTTGAGCTACTGTGGATCCAATTAACGTAAATCCACTTATGGCAAGGGTAAAAATACTTTTTCTCATTTTATCTAATCACTTGAATGTAACCTCTGTATGTTTCGTTTGTTTGTCTATTGTTCATGTAGTAGAAATACACTCCATTGGGTAATTCTATTCCATTCATGTCTTTGGCTGACCAATCATTCTGATAATCCTTACTTTCATAAACACGTCTACCCTGTCGATCAGAAATTATTACATCGTACAAGAATAAATCAGGTATATCGATTAGATTCCAAGTTTGATTTTCACCATCTCCATTTGGAGTGATAATATTTGGAATCTTAACTAACGGAGGATCTATAATAAGCACCGTTACAGAGTCCATATCTTCACACCCGTTAGAATCTAACGCAGTGACATAGAATCTCATTGAATCCACCAATCGTTTCGTTGTTACCACCATACTAGTGCTATCTTCGAGATATTCAGAGGGGGTCCATTTTACATTCGACGCAGCTTTTACCAATCTAAATTCTGCTCTACGACCTCTGTATATAACCGTATCACTATATGCTTTAATATCTGCTGCGGTGTATGCAAAAACTTGAACGCTATCGGTAGACTTACAACGCCCTCCATTTATAACTTCAAATTTGTATACTCCGGTTACTGAGAACGCCTTGCTTCTATTAGTATCTAAATCTACTAACCAAACCACAGAATCACCACCGGAAATCATGAAGGTTGCGCTGTCGCCTTTACAAAGCGGCATACTACCAGTAACAAGTTGCCAATTGGCAACAGGTCTGTCAATTAAAGTATCAATAGATTTAGTTATTGAATCGCGACATCCATTATCACTTTCGATCGTATACTTCACAGAATGTGGACCGGCATTTGAATAATAAGTTTGTGTGATAGTCACATTTGTATCCGCTTCTCCGTTTCCAAAATCCCAGAATCTACCGATAATTGGATTTATTGAAACTGAACTTGTATCGAAGAATCTCACTGTATCTGGCACACACAATCCATTCCAGTCAAATCCGGCGGTTGGTGATGGCACAGTAATTACGGTTAAAGTTGCACTATCTGCGCATCCATTTACATTTTGAACAAACAACATTATGTCGAATGTATCTACCTCTGTGTATGAGTGATTATTCCCGACAATAGGTGATTCAATTGTTGTATCACCCCATACCCACTTGGATATATCCAAAGTGTCGTAAGGATCCATACCTAAATTAAAGTCGAACACAAAATTATTACCATTAAAACATTGGATAGAATCATTACCGGATACTAAGGTATCTAACATAAATGATGGATTAGGCACATAGAATGATCTAATTGTTTTTATTATTGAATCTGTACAGCCCGCATCTGAAATACCTTCCATTTTCAACTGGTATGACCCTGGGTTTGGTAATAAATAATTGAAAGCCGTATCATCTTTGATGAATTGATAATCTAAATACCAGTAGTAGGTCATACTATCATCATTTGGATAGGTTTGAATTAACCTTCTTAACTCTGTTGAATCTCCAAAACAAACTTCATTTACATCAAAATCTGGAGTAGGTTTAGGATGAATTCTTATTTGTTGAACAGAATCGCTTAAACACATTTTATCCGAAACCAACCTTAACTGAACTCGGTACAATCCCGGACCAGGATATTGGTAATTCGTTACTGCATTTGAATCATATGTAGGATTTGGTTTTCCAAAATCAAAGTTCCAAATATACATATCAATATTACTTGAACCGGTAATACTAGAACTTGAAGCATCTGCACTTAGAGTTTCTCCCTCACAGAAATAATCCAAGTCCATATCTATCTTTGGTAATGGAAATATTTCTATATCCTTGACAATTGAATCAATACAACCTACTGAAGTTTCTACAATAAGCTTTACTTGATTTATCCCTTTATGAGCATTTTGGAAAATATGACTTTTATTCACCTTTTCATTTAACACGAATGTGCCTTCATACTCCCAACTCCATTGCTTCATTGTATTAGTCGGAGAAGGATCAGTTGTACTATTTGTTACAAATAAAGTAGTGTTAGGAGGAGTTTCACATTTATCTAGTGCATCTATTGCTGGCGCAGGACGAGCATAAATTACTAAATCCTGTGTTTCCTCTGCTACACAACCTTTGTTGGTTGTTCTAGTAACTACTACTTTGTAATTACCTGGACCATTAATTGTATTGAAGAAAGTATCGTTACTCGGAATTGGATTCAAAACCGTTTTTGTTGGTTCTGGTGTTAAACCTTGAATTACATAGACTGATTTTGAAACAACATCATTATTAGGATTCCACTGGAAAGTTGCATCATAATTATCAACTGCCCAGAATTTCTCACCGTCACAAATGGTTAAATCATCAAAAGTATCTAAACCATTATTTGGGTATCTGTATACTTCGACAGATTTGTAACCTGGAAGCCTTGGTAATATTCCAATCGAAAAGGCCATATTACCCACATCGGGGTTGTTTGTTGCATTCTGAACTTGCAAACTAACAGTGTAATTACCCGCCTTATTATAAATGTGATAAGGGTGTTCTGATGTTGCATTCGGATAGGTTACTCCTTTATATTTTGGATTTGTTTCTGCCTCATCTCCAAAGGTCCATAAAAAAGTAGCACCTGCACGATTAGTGGTAAGGTTTGTAAAAAAGATCGTATCACCTTCACATAGTCCCGCTGAATTAAATTCAAAACTAACAAAAGGATCTGCACTACCTAAATTGTTTGCACCTCCCAAAAACGAAGCCCCTCCCTTTTTATTACCTAAAACAAAATAACCAATGGTATTTGTGGCACTCGCGGAGATTGACCCCATACGAGAAGTAGTACCTCCTTGTGTTTTCAAAACCCATGCTGTAGCACCGTCGCTATTCAATAGTTGTAAATTAGTTGCATCCCAAACTCCATCATCATTTGTGGTAGTATCATAATCAAATGTTAATGAGTAAGCACTCGTAACCGCAGAGGTTTCCTGAGCTCCTACTTCCCAATGGTTCACGCTTGAAATATTTTTTGTATTACTTGGAAGAGCAACACTAAATGCTGGCCCTCCATTTATACAACGAGCATAAAAATATTGGTCTGTAGTCTTTGATGTACTGAAACTATTTAAAGTTACTGGACGATAATCTCCAGTAGTATGTCCAATATGCCATGTATAGGTTTTTGAGGTATTTCCCACATGATGAATAGTATAACCGTTAATTATAAAACTACTATCGTTTCCTCCCGTTACACCAGCGCTTGATGCAGTATGTAATACTGTGTAGGATGTAACATCGACTAATCCATATTGCAATATCAGACTATCGGTAATTGTAATATTTTGAGATGTCGATGAAATAGTTAATGTTTTACCATTATTTAATCTTAGCTTATCTATGGAAAGTCCAGAAGTTACTCCTTTGATTGTAACATTTTCCGTCACATCCATAGATTCTGCATATGATCCCCCTTCAACTTCGATGTTATCTCCCGAAGCGCAAGAACTCATTGCCTTCCCTATGGTTTTAAACGGTGACCCCGAAGCACCAGTGTTATTTACATCATCACCATTTACTCCATCTACGTAATATGTAGTTTGAGCAAGAGCAAACCCTGTTGTCATAAACATTAAAACAGCAAGGTATTTTTTTATAGTTAACATGATTTTTATTAGACGTTTTATTTATTTGGGATGTGCCCGATTAATTAGCTAAACTTTTTAATATGACAAATTCGTGATTAAAATGGCAAGTCATCATCTGCATTTGATGAATCATTTCCCGACGCAAATGGATCTTCCACCGTCGGAGTTGTTTCGAATGGATCACTAGCAGCAATATCATTCGAATTGTCCGTATTTTGAACTGAAGGTGCAGCCATACCAGCTGTTCCTGGTCGGTCGACTTTCCAAGCTTTAATTTCAGTATACCATCTACTATTGTATTCTCTACTTTCAATATCCATTCCTATCGTGATAAATTCATTCTCTTGAATATTGAATTGGGAAATTTTGTCTCCCCAAACTGAAAAACAAACTTTTTTTGGGTATTGCCCTTGAGTTTCAATGATATAGTCTTGTTTTTTCCAAACTCCGTTTCGACCTTCCCCTGTTTGTAATGGTAGTATTTGTATAACTTTACCTGATAAATCCATAAAACAAAATTAGGCAATTAAGTGCAATTCAAAAAAAACTTACATTCCACCGTCTCCAGAACCATTTTTTAAGTCTTCATTTTTTATTCTGATACCTCGAATATTCGTCTTTTTTGTTTTCACATCTCCGAAGGAGTAATTGAAGTTAATTCTTACCCCCCACATATTTAATACTCGTTCAGAATATAAATTAAACGATTGTCCTTTATTTTCTGTTTTCAATGTCACACGAGGAGTAAACGGATTATCTAAACCTATGCCCAACCCGCCTTTACCTTCGTTAAATGTTCTTTTTATACCAATCGTATGGAACATCCAATTTTGACTATAACCTTGTAGAGAAAACTGAGGTGCATTTATCCTTGAAAAACCTTCAATAAGCCAGTTTTCATTTATTGAATAATTCCCTCTTAACCCAATTACATATGTCCAACCACTAGCAGAAACACCTGCTACAGCACCTGTATCTATCGTACTCGAAATATTAACATATCCTAATCCCCCATTCAAAAATAACATCCATCCCTTCCCTCTGAAATTAAGGTTTAAGTCCATTCCATTTTGAATATTCTTTCCAATATTAGAATATGTTGTCACGTATACTCCAGAAGAGTTAATATACCTGTATGTTTCAATTGCGTTATTCAACCTTTTGTGATAAAAGTTTAGCCCAAAACCACCAACTTTGGTATAATTTCCAAATGAAAATTCGTAATTCTCAGAAATCTCTGGATCCAACAATGGGTTTCCAACGGTAATATTTACCGGGTTGCTATAGTTTACATAAGGGTTCAAAAATGTTAAACTCGGCCTCTGAATACGTCGGTTATAATTTAATCTTAAATAACCACCGACACCTATAACTCTAGATAATGAAATACTTGGCACCCAATTGTAATAAGGTTCTCCTTTAAATGTATTTTTCCCTACAGTTTCGAAAGTACCTTTATTGATATTTCCGCCAAACTCAGTTGCTTCAAAGCGCATACCAAACCGTACGGAATAATTTTTTAAAAATTTATAAGTAATTTGAGAATATCCAGCATGAATATTTTGGTAATAACCAAAGCCATTATTTAATATCTCATTTGGGACAAAGGTATTTTTTGCAAAATCGAAGCTATCGAAATGATAATTAGAGGTAACCCATCTTAAAACAGTTTTTAATCCTGTTTCGAATAGTAACTCTTCAGATATGGAATTAACCCAATCCATCTGCAATGAGAACTCTTTATTACTATTATTATTCAAACTATGTTCCTGGAATGATAGATTGTTTAAACTATTAAAGCGCAATGCGTCATAACCATCACCACTGTTACCATCGGTTAATAATCCTGCTATTGCAAATTCATTTTTTGGATTTTTACCTTTAATCCTATAATCAAAACCAAGGTCATAACCCCAACCTTGAGATAAATAATCTGACTCCTGCCTCCACAGAAAGTCAACACTATCAGTAACACCCCAATTTGTCGACCAATTATCTATAGAGTTACGTAATCGATATCTACCCGTTGCTGTTAAAACCAGCGATTGAGATTTAGTAAATTGATGGTCTAAACTTAATGTCAAACGCGGCCCGCCTCCCCAATTTACTTGATCTGATTTTTGAATTAGTTGATAGCTTATCCCTTGGTCATCGATATTATTTCTTTGCGTTTCTAAATTTCCCCAGCTACGCCAAAAATGACTACCAAGTGATAGATTATATGCAGTTTTACCTTTCTGAGAGGCTAAACTACCTCCTAAATGTGCACTTCTTGTTCCGATACCTCCTCTGAAATTCCCTACCACACCTTCAACTTTTTTCTCTTTGAGAATAATATTTATGATACCTCCACTACCCTCAGCGTCATATTTAGAGGATGGATTAGTAATAACTTCAACAGTAGCAATATCATCGGCGGACATTGCGCGAAGAGCATCCGCTGGACTACCAGCTAATAATCCAGAAGGCCTTCCATTAATTAAAAACCTTATGTTTCGATTGCCTCTCAGAGACACATTCCCATCCATATCAACATCTACCATAGGGACCTTCGATAGTAGTTCACTCGCAGATTGTCCTTTACTGGTTAAATCTTCATCTGCATTGTAAACAAGTGCATCCGCTCTGTTTTCAATCAAATTTTTACTTACTTTGATTTCTACAGCCTTAATAGTATCGGCTTTAGTGTTTGAATCATTTTGACTCTTCAATCTAGACGAACCGATAATTAAAGTAAAAAAAATAATTCCTTTAATTGATCTATAATTTTTAACCCACATTTTAACTTGATCTAATTGCATCTACTGGATTTAATGCTGCCGCAGATTTTGCTGGAAGAAATCCTGCTATTATGCCGACCATTACAGAAATCCCTATTCCCAAAATAGCATCTTGCCCATTTAATATTAATTCAACTCCTCCACCCATACTTTCTCTTGCCACTGAATCTAGGATTTTTAATACGCCAGCCACAAGCACTAGGCCAATTATCCCACCACCAATACTTAACCAAATTGACTCAAGTAAGAACTGTAAGCTAATGAAAAAGTTTTTGGCTCCAAGAGCTTTTTGCACACCAATTTCCCGTGTTCTTTCTTTAACCGAAACGAACATTATATTCGCCACGCCGAAGCAGCCGACCAACATAGCAAATCCACCAATTATAAATCCAATTTTACGTATTTGGCTAAATAAACCTGAAATAGCATCGGTAATCATTGTCATTTTATTAACAGCAAAATCCGATTCTTGTTTTGGTTTTATTCTTCTTATCTGTCGCATAAGCTGTTCTACTTCAAATTTCAGCTCATCTAAATCAGTACCTTTTGTTGCTTTAACTAAAATTTGAGCATCATCACTTTGGCGGTAATTGGCCAATCCCATTGACCATTTGTACGGAACATATACTAGATTATCATTACTGGCTCCAATAATATTATTTCCTTGATATTTAGCTACTCCAATAATATGTACCTCTCTATTTCCAACTCTCACAGGTTGTCCAATAGCATTTTGTACAGATCCAAATAATTCGAGTGCTATTGTATTTCCTACCACAGCCATCGGCCTTCCTGCTCTTGCCTCTTCTATCGTAAAGTATCGTCCCCCTTCGAATTCAATGGGTTGAATTTCATTAAATTCATAAGAAACGCAACGAATACTAATTCTGTTTAAGGTTTTTTTTCTGTTAGAAACATTGAAATTAGCATTGTACGCATAAGCAATAGTTTTTACCTTGTCATTATCTGCCAACTTTTTTAGTGATTGAAGATCTTGAGGACTAGACTTGGGGCGTTTCAAATATTCCCACCATGGGTAGTTATTACCCATGTCATCCCAAGGCCATTTCTGAATAAACAGAACATCCGCTCCTAATTTTGTAAACTGATTATTTAAACTAAGTTCTAAGGAGTGGACTAATGCATAAACACTAACAATACAAAAAATACCAATAGTTATTCCCAAAACTGATAGAGCGCTCCGCAGCTTATTTAGCCTCACCGCGTTCCAGGACATTCTCAACGATTCAACCAGTATTACTCTAAACGACATTTGTTAACAATTTTAAGTCCATTTTATGGGAACTTATTTTTCATCTTTTTTTTCTCGTTTAAAAGTATCAAAATCCCGACGATACAATACTCCAGCACCTAATGTGTTACCAGAAACACCATTAGTAGTAGTGGTATTATTTAAAATCAAATTATTGGATCTAGAAAATGCTTTCAAACGCCAATTCTCATCTTTAGTTTTATATTCTAAATTGAAGTTTAAAGGTAGCGCTACAGTATTAACTAACATCGCTACTGTTGGATCATAGTTTAAATCTAACCTTAACCTATCTGATAAAAACCATTCGCTATTAACAAATAATTGGGTATTCGTAGTTCCTGTGGTATTTCTAATATCATCAATATTTACTTGTATTCTGGTGGGGATTCCATATTTAATAAAGAGGTCATTAACCACAGAACTTGCTAATGTAGAAATACTATTTCCTGCTATTCCAGTACTACTAAAATTAGATGTAGTGGGCGCGGTACTAGCCAGGAATGATGGTGGTAAAAAGTTTCCAAAAAGCAACAGTGCAATCGATTGACGCATAGTTTCATCCCTGTCTGCTCTTATTCTTTCAACAATTGAAATAACTTCTGCCGAGTTACTTGAAGTATTTGATTTTAAATCTGGCGCTTGTATATCAAAAGAAATAGAGGGGCTGAATAAATTCCCTTTCATACTCAATACACTTAAAAATCTTGTTGTTGGATATGAGCTTTCACTGCTTCCAGAAGTAATCATTAATGCAGAGGGTGATACTCTTTTTTCAAATGATCCGGACAAATCAACTACCGCATCGAATACATCACCATCCCATCTTATTGTTCCACCCTGGATTAAATCAATTTTCTTGATAATATTAATTCCGGGTAATGAGAATGAATAACTACCATTTGCTACTTTGTAGGTACCGAAAAGCGAAAAATCGCCCTCTTTACTGTATACCAACCTTAAATTACCATCTCCTCTTCCGCTTATTACATCTCCTAATCTTTTGTCTATTACAAAATTTACTTGAGCATTTTCATCTGCGTTAATATTTAAATTAATTTCTCCTAATGCGTCATCATCTGTTGAAAGTGAAACCTTCTTTTTAATATTCAGTATCGCCGGTTTTGCAGAATTACCTTTTTTTACAAAAGTTACAGAACCCACTAAATTATTTTGAGAAACTTGTGGATATAAAATTGATAGGTCTGATCCATTTTCAGTTTTTAAATTAATATCCATATCAATCGAACTTAGGGGACCATGTATATGGCAATTTCCACTAGCCCATGCTTTGCCAAAAAACAATTCATTACTCTTGTCGGTAGTATTTAAAACTTGCAGCTGCTTTATGGAATCAATTACAAGATTTAATGCAAAATCTTTGTATTGTTTATGGGTTAATGCCAAATTTAATAATGCCGAGCCGCGATTTGATGGGGTGTTCACTTTGATTGGGCTCATTGTGTAAAGCCCATCATCAGTAATTTTAAAATTTCCTCCAACTACATATTCAGTTCCCAAATAATCTACTGTTAAATCAAATTTATTAGTAGTAATTAAGCCTATTAATTTAGGCTCTTCAGTTGTCCCTGATATTCTAACATTACCGCCAAACCTTCCATTTTTTATTGTAACTACACCGGCTAAAAATGGTCTTAAAATATCTAAACTTGACTCTTTAGGTATATTCCCTAAAATATTCAATCTCGCTGGAGCTGAACCTCTTAATTCAATTGTACCTTTAAAACCTGTATTGGCTATAGGACCATCTCTAAAGTTGGTCTCAAAATTTAATATCCCTTTTGTATTGGTTTCTTGAACCCAGGTAGAAGCATCACCATAAGAGTATCCTTGATAGAAAATTTGATTAATATCAATATTCCCTAAAAATTTAGGCATTCCCAAAGCGGAAGATATTTGTACATCTCCGTTTGACCTGAATAATAATGAGTCAAAAACACCCGTTGCAAAAAATGGAGTCAAAACCTTAGGCGTTATATTTCCAAAATCAATGTTCAGAGTATCCGAATTAGATGTCCCTGCTACTCCATCTACTTCAATATAATGGTTCTCATCAGCAAGGAAAAAATTATTTATCGTCCATCTATTTTTTGTAAAATCGATTCTAGCATTGGGATCAAGCACCCACGATTGATCTAAAATGTTTATATATGTACTGCCAAAATGCATATTCGCAAAGTCCTTGTGAATAGTCCCTTTTGCATTAACTAAAAAGCTATATCGGTCCGATTTATCATGTAATCTTGACATGATTGAATATTCACCATTTAGAATATCAAAAGATAAACCGAAAGTATCATAAACTGTTTTATTGATCTTTGTATAATCTGTCTTTACCAACATCTTAGTCAACCCATATTTGGTTGGTTTATCGATTATACAATTAACTCTTTCCATATTTATATTACCATATTCCAGAGAAAATGGTCCTACGTTTAAATTACAGATATTATCATTTGCAAAGTAATCACCTGTGATTTTTAATGGCCCAAGATGAAGGCCCGGCAAAATAAATGCATCAATCCAACCAGTTTGTGGCATGAAAATATCTACAGAAATTGAATCTGCTAATTTTTTACGAGAATCGACAAATCTTTCTGGCGCAACATAATGGGCAAAATGATTAATCCATTCTGGAGTATTAGAAAACTTAATAGGACCCGTTATTTCACCGATCATCCAATCTCCATTTAAAGCTATTTTATTTGGTTTATATCTCGACAATTCTTGTCTCATCAACTGAAACTCTCCAAACTCTCTATTAAACTTTGCATTTTCGATAGAAATAAACCCTTTATAATCATCGATTCCGGATCCAGTTAAATCACAATTAACCACACCAAAATATCTACTAGTTGTTGTATCAAAACCCAAATATTCTAAGTCTAACTTCTTAATGTCCGCCATTAATCGGATTTGATGACTTTCCTGATATAAGCCATTTAATTGGAGTTGAAGGTTATGCTTAATATTTGGATCGTCGGAAGTTGAATTAATAATTAAAGACCCATTATTAATTTTTCCGGAAACGTTGAGTCCAGAAATCAAGGAGCGATTGAAAGTTAGTGACTTTAAATTTGCTATATAATTCCAATTGGCATTTTTATTGAAATCTTGACCCTTAATTTTAATACTTCCCGTAATTTGATCTATCGGGACTTCATATCCAATAGTATTTAAAAACTTAGGTCTAAAATTTTCCAAGACACCATCTAAATTCATGGGTGATGATATTTTCCAGTTTTTATAATTCAGAGAATACTGACCAAAAAAGCGACCTACAGGGCTATTTATAGAACCATTCATTGTTACATTTCCGGGAGGAATGATAAATTCGGCATCTATTTCTAAATCCGCAATTGGCTCCAAAAAGACTCTAAAATCATCATTTTTAAACCAACGCTGTATGTCAGTTTGACTCAAATATGTCCCATTAAGTACTATTTTTTGCCAAATGGAATCAGGTTGCTGCAAACCTTTTATTTCATATTCAATATCAAGCTGAGATCCATTTTGAGTTATTGCGTTAAAGTAATTAGTTTTTAAATCGTTCAGTGTCCCTTGTATTTCACAAGTCGTAGATAATTTTAACGAATGGGTAGTTAAATAATCTGAATAAACGCCCATGTCTGAAATATCGACTTCACCATTATCAACTCTCAAGTAATAGTTTACATCTAAATATGGATTTTTGGATTGTCCCGTAATAGGTGTCATCGTAAACTGCCCATTCAATGTAGTATTTTCATACTTTAGCACCAATGGGTTAAAATCGAGTGTACCTTTATTAATCTTAAAATCAGTTTTTATTGAAACTGATTTACCTGTTCCATCAACTGTTTTAAAATATTCAATATCAAAATGGAGTCCAGATGAATCGATTTTGATTTCCGGTATTTCGGAATTTATTTTTGAATATTGGATAAAATTCGAATTGAATTTTCCTGAAGTTTGCTTTAATTCTTTTCTTAGACCTCTATAAAAGACATACTCTCCTGCAATTACTCGTGTTTTTGTGATGTCAATTTGAATTTGATCCTTTTTTAATGATTCAGATCCAAGAAATTCAAATAAAAATTCGTGATTTATTTTATTTGCATTTGGATAAACCCCCATATATACTCTGGGTTTAAAAAAATCTGCGTTTAAAATATTCAGTTTCTTTTTCGTTATCTGCCAATCATCTATTTTCAAATCAATTGAACCTATTGACAAGAGTGTGTCTTTTTGTTGATCTTTAATTAATAATCCTTCAATATGAAAATTCCTCAGAAAATCAACCTCAACGTAATTTACCGTAACATCTGCCCCGATAGATTCGCTAATTTTAGCAGCAGCCCAATGTGAAACTTGCTTTTGGACCCATCGGTTTCTGGTGAGTATGGCTAAAACGGCAGAAAGAAAAACAACCCAAAACAGGGTGAGTAACAGCTTCTTTCGTATTTTTGAGGACCTTTTCACCAATTTACAAAGTTAATTTGAGCATTTGACAGTCAATCCACCTATGCAGTTTCATTCCACAATATTGGGCATTGAAAGTAGCTGTGACGACACGTCCTCTGCTTTAATTAACAACGGAGAAATAAAGGCAAACATTATCTCTAGTCAGGACGTTCATCGAAAATACGGTGGAGTTGTACCAGAATTGGCCTCTAGAGCACATCAAGCAAACATTATTCCGGTAATCGAGGAGACCTTAAAACAATCAAAAACTGCAATTGAAGATATCGATGCCATTGCAGTAACTCAAGGTCCGGGTTTAATGGGTTCCTTAATTGTTGGTTTTAATACCGCGAAAGGAATTTCACTTGCCATAAACAAACCATTAATAGGTGTAAATCATTTACAAGCACACGTTGCAGCCTTATACATTGAAAATAAGGTTAAATTTCCAATGATCTGTTTATTGGTCAGTGGTGGACACACTCAATTACTTTATGTTGAGAATCATCACAGTTATAAACTTATAGGTAAAACTATTGATGATGCCATTGGCGAGGCATTTGACAAAGGGGCAAAATTATTAGGATTACGTTATCCCGGAGGACCTCAAATTTCAAAATTAGCAGAGTCGGGGGAAAACAAGTTCAAATTCCCTGATGCAAAAACTAAGAACTTAGATTTTAGTTTTTCTGGTATAAAAACATCGTTATTATATTTCTTAAAAAAGAAAGTCGAGAAGGAATCTGATTTTGTCCAGAACAATCTAAATGATATATGTGCTTCTTATCAACATGCCTTAGTGGAAATGTGTTCCAAGCGATTAATTAAAGCAATTAGTCAGTATAGTCCAAAATCAATTTCAATTGTAGGTGGAGTATCCGCTAATTCATTGCTGAGAAGAAGTGCTGAAGAAATTGGAGAAAAATATGATCTCAATGTATACATCCCGTCACTTCAATATTGTACAGATAATGCAGGTATGATTGCAATGGCTGGATCACTGTTGTTTGAAAAGGGTGAATTTCTTTCTTTAGATGCTCTCCCATTCACCCGATCTTAAATATTATATTTGATTGTGCTTATTCCAGAATTACACGAAATTTCTAACGGCAATCAACGTCATATTGCACGCGCTATTTCTTGGGTAGAAAATCATGTAAAAGGTTATTGGGAATTGCTAAAATCTACTTCAGGAAGGACACCAGTTATTGGAATTACTGGGCCACCTGGTGCAGGTAAAAGTACTCTCGTTAATAGTCTGGTACAATCGTTGAGTAATTCTGAAAAGAAGATTGCAATTCTCGCAATTGATCCAAGTAGTACCTTTAACTTAGGCTCACTTCTTGGAGATAGGCTAAGAATGCAAAGCTTATTCATGTTACCTAATGTATATATTAGAAGTTTATCTTCTAGAGGATCATTGGGTGGGCTAACAACTTCTATAATTGAAGTTGTAGAAATATTAAAGCAAGCAGATTTTGATTACATTATAATCGAAACCGTTGGTGTTGGTCAAAGCGAGATAGAAATTGCAGGAATCGCTGATACCACAATTGTTGTAAGCGTCCCTGAAAGTGGCGATGATATTCAAACATTAAAAAGTGGGATTATGGAAATAGCAGATATTTTTGTGGTCAATAAGGCAGATAGAGAAGGAGCTTCAATCTTCGCCGCCCATTTAAAAAAGCTATCACATGAAAGGGCAGATAGTTCTTGGGAAACTCCAGTAGTTCTCACGCAGGCGATTCACAATATTGGCATACAAGAATTAATTCAAAAAATAGACTCACATTTTCTAATTACCTCTCAGAATTTATTTAAGAGGAGCAAATTGCTTACCGAAAAGGCCTTCAAAATCATTCAAAGTCAACGAATGACTAAAATAACACATCAAAAGTTGGAGCAGGACCTTGAACAAAGTTTAAATAAAACAGATTTTAATCTGTTTTCATTTGTAGAAAAATACTTCATTTGATTTATTTGAACACACTGAAGCGTGTCGTTGTTTTAGCTGTTTTGAGGATATACAGCCCAGCAGCCAATTTTGAAATATTAATTTGACCATCAACGTTTTGAATTTCACCATCGAATATTTGCTGTCCATGTAAATTCATTACTGACCATTTGGACCCCAGTTCTGACTTATTCCACTCAACATTCAATAGCTCATTAGCTGGATTCGGATAAATATTTAAAGATTTTAATTTTATATTTTTAATTGATGATTGTTTGTCAACCACAGTAACCCAGCAGTCATTTGAAACTCCCCACCACTTACTGTCAAAATCAACATGCGCGACATTATTAATTTTTGTTTGAAGTTCTAAATCTTGATATAGATCAACTTGGTATTTAACCCAGCCCACAGCATTTGATGGAGATGCCTCATAGGTTTTTAAATTTGCTGGATCAAAATTCACGACGAGTATTCTACCCTGCTGAATAAAAAATTGAGCTTCTTGGGGATAAAAGGAATTTACTAATACGCGTTGTAATGGTAAATCACCCGCCAAAGTATCTACTAATATTACCTTTTTGACATTTGAACTACTCGTATTTTTGAAATCAATTGTGTAATTCCAAGTTGCAACTTTTTGATCAATTTCATTTCCCAATAGTGAAGTTTTTTCTACTACTCCTCCGTTTCCACGCTTACCTATTTTCAACGAAGTTGTTTTGATATTATCGGACTGCGTTTCATCTTGGCTAGTTATTAAACTACCTGTAGATACATTAATTATATATTCATCTGAATCAGTGGCAGACAAAGGCATTCTATAACGAATAAGAATATAACGCACTTCAAATGGCTCCAAATCAACAAGAGAATACGTTGCTTCTATTCCGTCGTAATTATCAGCAGCAGGCTCACTGTAAAAGTCTGCCAATGGTAATGCATGAGAAATTAATAACGTCGCACTATTTAGAACACTTGCACCGTGATTTCTAACTGTTACTAATGCTTTAATAGTATCTCCAGCTTTAAGTTCTTCTGGATAAATAGGCTCCACATTAACCTCAATATCTTTTGTTTGAGGGTCCATATATTCACCTAAGCTTACATAAGAATATTTACCATTCCTGATTTGTGTAGCATAGTTTCCTGAACAAACATGATAAAAATGTCTTCTATTTTTATGTTGAATTGTGTAATCTCCTTGGGGAAGCCCCACAGTGAAATGCCCCAACTCGTCTGTTACAGTAAAGAAATATTCGCCAGTAGTTTTATTTGTAAGTTTTAAAACTTCTGCAGGAAGACCTCTTTCTCCTTCATCTCGTTGACAATCCCCATCAAAATCGTAAAATAAATCACCATTTAAATTTCCGCTTTCGCTAATGATGCTTGAAAAAAATTTAATGTCTGTATTTAACTCATTAAAATCCCCCCAAACGAATGCACCTGTCCCACGTTGCCCCAATCTAAAATCCCCTTCTAGTCGATTTCCAGTAAATTCTAAATTGCTATTCTCATATCTCAATAATGATGAACCGTTACCGTCTTTAATAAATGAACCACCTAAAAGCAAATATGAACTTGTTCCCGCAATGGTTTTAATTTCAGCCGTGGTATAGTCTGAAAAATCGAGTTCGGGACTCCAGTTCACGTTAAATACTCGAACGGCCTTTTTACCGCTTGAATCTTTGCCAAGGGCTGCTATTTGAGAACTACTCCAAGATGCTAATTCTAAAATTTCTCCTTGGAAAGGACTTCCAATTCCACCCCAACCGCCGTTAGCAGCAGTGTAATAAGCGATATTACCTGTTTGTGTACCTGCAAATTTAGTAAAATCTCCGCCTATGTATAATCTATTACCAACAACCATTAGCGAACGAATCAAACCATCTGCTCCTTGATCTAGGTTACTCGTTCCCAAGTAGTCCCAATTAGTTCCGTCGAATGACGCAATGTTTTGCACGCTCTTTCCATTTAGGGTACTTTGGAATTTTCCGGCAACAATTAATTTATTGTCGAAAACCGCCATAGTTATTATACCATTATTTCTTGTATCTACTACACCTACCTCAGGATCCCATTCTTGTGTAATGGCATTCCATTTATACAAATGCGTGACCGGTATTTCCGCATCTTTTGAAGCATTTGCTAAGTAAGCACCTACATAAATAGTTTTGTTGAAATAGGCAATTGAATGAAAATTGTAATTTCCTTCGGTTGGTATAATTGGCTCTGGAGTTTTTAAACCAGGGCAATAAGTCCAATATGCACCATTCCATCTTGCCAATACATAATCTGTGGTGTCGGATGTTGCTACATCGTCATACAAAGCAAAATATTCATCAGTTGTTGCGTATGATGCAACTACCCTTCCTGGTAAACCAGTCCCCATAGGTTCTAACACCTGAGAAAACAAGGGTATAGATGCTAAACAAACAACAATACTGAGAATCGTATTCTTCATTACTTGCAATTTACTCGATATGAATGATTTTTTATGCATATCCTTGATTATTACCAAATTGAATAACGATAAAAAACTGACATACCCAAAGACCAACCACGGTTTGAAACTGGGGAATTTACTGTATTAAACGGCGTAAGTGCACCTTGAGTATTTAGTCGCACTCCCCAAATATCACGCAAGCTGACTCTTTTCTCTGCTCCTACTGACATTTTAGCCGACCAAATTTGCCCCCTGTAATCTAAGCCATCTATCAAAGATAAATCATGATAATCAAGAGTCTTACCAGCAGTAGTTGTGATTTTATTATATCGTATTGAAAGTTCGGAACTAAAAGACCAAGTTCTATTTATTGGCTTCTGATAACCCAAATTTACTGGTAACGAAATCATTGAAATAGTTTGATTTCCGCTGTATAAAACAGGGATACCTAAACCAGCATATCCGAAAATTGGATAATTGCCATTAATATCTGCCTCATTACCTTGAGCTAAACTTACAGGAGTACTATCTTGAAAATTGAAATTTTGGGAAATTCTTGTTTGAGAATAACCTAAACCTGTAGAAACAGACCAATTTGGATTTAACTGATATCTAAGAACTAAATGAAGTTGAGGTGCAGCTAAGGCAAACTCACTTTGCTTCATCCTATTAATAAAATTCTTGTGAACGTATTGCGATAGTTGTGCTTCAACAGCATAGTTAATGGCCGTTTGATTTTGATCATACCCAACCTCAAAAGCCCAGATTGACCGTTTCTGTTTGGTTGGCTTTTGAGGAATTTGGGATGATGCTGGCAACTGTAAAATTGTCGTGTTTGTTAATTCTAAACCTTTAGAAGTTAAATCTTCGAAGAAAGAATTATAATCTGCTTCCGATTTCAACTCACTTACTAAATCTACTTCTGTACTCTTTACCAGTATTTCGGAATTACTCAATCCACTATTTAGGGATTTATTATTATATGAAGTATTATTAGAAATAAAATTATTCGGTGAATTTGTACTTCTAGAAATAGCAGAATTAGAAATTTTTGAACTAGAAAGTTCTTTATTATCCGAATTAGATAGGAGACCATTTTCTAAATTACTATTTTGGGTAATTTTATTATTTGTTGTAGAATGAGAACCGTTGTTAATGCTTAAATTTTCATTACTATCATCCACCGTAGCATTGTCAGGCATGTTGAAAAACAACATTCCTGACAAGCCGATGATAACAACTGCAGCAACCGACGACCATCCAAAAATAACTTTACGTTTTGCCAAATCTTTTTGGTTTAGTTGATCATCGATATTATTCCAAATACCGTTTGGCAATTGTGGCTCAAACGAATCAAAAGATGATTGAATCAATTGGTCGATATTTGGTCTATTTTCCTCCATTTGGAGTGTATTACTGTCTATTTTTTGTTGTCTTTTTTATTTAGCCAGTCTCGCATAATTTTTCTAGCTCTACTCAAAATTGACTTGGTATTACTTTCGGTAGTATCTAACAAGCTTGCAATTTCCTTGTGGCTCAGACCGTCTATCGCATAAGCATTAAGTACTAATCGATATTTTTCTGGCAACTTTTGAATTTGCTGTAGAACTAGCTTGGGATCCAATTCATGTTGGGGGATATCATCATCTTTATCGGTAAGCACTTCTTGAAGTGGTTCCATTTCTATTAAATCTGGACCTGCTTTTCTTTTTCGGTAATTTGAGAGCGCCAGGTTAATAAAAATTCTCGACATCCATCCTTCTAATGAATTTGCATCTTTCAGCGAGCTGATTTTTTCAAAGACCTTAATGAAACCATCTTGTAAAACATCTTGAGCTTCTTCAACATTCCCAGCATAACGAAGGCAATGACCGTACATTTTTGGTCCGAATTTTTCGTAGAGCGCTTGTTGTGCTTTACGATCATTCTTTTTGCACCCCGCTATGATTTTCTCATTGCTTTCCAAGTGGGTTCGATATTATGACGTGAGAATTTCAAAAGGTTGCAAAAAAAAATACTATTTTGCCGAAATATTTAGGTGCAAATAACTAAAAACATGAAAATCAAACATTTAACTATTTTTCTTCTAACATTAATAACTTTACCTATTTGTGGTCAATATTACAACCGAAGTTCATACGCCGCAAACAAGAGCGTGAGACTGTATTCTGCAAGATACAATTCAAGCTTAGATTCGATGGATGGATTTGTGAAAAATACTGGAGTTGTGTTAATCAAGAAAAATATGGATTTAAATTCATCCACCTATCAATTTGAAATGCCTGATAATTTGGTATCAACACTAGATAAAAGTTTGAATAACTGGGGATATATATTTAGCTCAAATATTGAAACTAATAATCTTCAAAAAACTATTAAAAACTATGAGGAAGAGATTGACAAGCAAAAGCGCATTATTGAAAATAACCAAGAAGATTTAAATAGATTAAGAATGGATACTAGCGACCCCAAACCGGGTTCTGGAAATCGAGTTTATTCAGAAAACAACTACATCACTACCATTCGAAATGCTGAAAATCGAATAGAAGATATTAAAAAATCTAAAGATGAAACTAAGAAACTTGGTAATACAATTTATGTAACCGTTGAAATATATGATGACGTTGCAACTCCTGATGGAAGAAAACAAAAAGTTTCATGGGTAAATATGCCGGGTGTTTCTTATTCATTTTTACAAGTTGAAAATCCAAAACTTGGAATTAGCCATGAACAGTACGCTGGATTCAACTTAAAATATATGTTTACTCGTGGTAAAAGTTACATTGAAATTGGCGTATTAAAACCACTCAGCATACTTACTTCAATCGAACAACAAGACCCAACATTATCAAACACAAAAAATGATTTCTTCTTAATTCAATTTGGTCAAGATTTTTATTCTCGCCACTTTGGTAGAGGAAAAAGAAAATTTCTTAATTTATACAGCGGTTACACAATAGGAATAATGCTGCCGAATCAATACAATGATATTAAGCAAAAATCAGTACCTGTAGGTAGTTTGAGTATTGGTGTTGAGTTACTAAAAACAAAACATGTATTATTAGACACAAGAGCCGCGTATTTCCTTCCGATAAACGACGAAAATAGAAATACTCGTGGTCTATTGTATAATGCGTCTTTAAACTTTGTCTTTTAGACATTGAATCTAAAGTGCATGCAATCGCCATCTGCAACAACATATTCTTTACCTTCAACTCTAAGTTTACCAGCATCTCTGCAGGCGGACTCAGTTTTAAAATTAACATAATCGTTATAGGCTATCACCTCTGCTCGTATGAAGCCCTTTTCAAAATCCGTATGAATAACTCCCGCTGCTTGAGGTGCTTTTGTTCCTTTGGTAATGGTCCAGGCTCTAACCTCTTTGACCCCTACCGTAAAATAAGTAATGTAATTAAGCAAAGAATAAGCACCTTGTATTAGTTTTTGAACCCCACTTGAGGTTAATCCAAGTTCTTGAAGAAACAATTCTCTATCCTCAAAACTTTCTAACTCTGAAATCTCAGCTTCAATCGCTGCTGATATAACAAGAATTTCAGCATCTTCGTTTTTAACTACTTCTTTTACTTTTTCTACATATTCATTACCAGAAACAGCAGACTCAGGATCCACATTGCAAACGTACATCACTGGCTTATCAGTTAATAATGCGAGTTCTTTGATTAATGCACGACGTTCTGAATCTACTACTAAGGATCTTGCGTTTTTCCCTTGCAAAAGGTGTTCTTTAAATTGCTCGCAAACTTCTAATGTTTTTACAGCATCCTTATCTCCACCTGCTCTTGCTTGTTTTGCAATTTTTGAAATTCTATTATCAATTGTCTCTAGATCTTTTAGTTGAAGCTCGGTATCGATAATTTCTTTATCGCGTATAGGGTCAACACTTCCATCAACGTGTATTATGTTGTCATCATCAAAACAGCGAAGAACATGCAGTATTGCATGAGTTGAGCGAATATTCCCTAAAAACTGATTCCCTAATCCATCGCCTTTGGACGCTCCTTTTACTAGACCTGCAATATCAACAATTTCAATTGTTGTTGGCACTACATTTTGAGGGCTTACAAGATCGGTAAGTGTTGTTAGACGTTCATCAGGAACTGTAATTGTACCTACATTGGGTTCAATAGTACAAAAAGGAAAGTTTGCAGATTGCGCTTTAGCACTCGATACTGCATTAAAAAGTGTAGACTTCCCAACATTGGGCAAACCCACAATTCCACATTGTAATGACATTTGTTATTCGATTATATCACCTATATCCTGAAGAATTTTCTTCGTAAGATTTTCGGCTGTTGTTAAACTTGTACTTTCAGCGTATATGCGGATAATTGGTTCTGTATTACTTTTCCTTAAATGAACCCAATCTCCATCAAAATCTATTTTTACACCATCAATATTGTTAATAGGACGCTTTGAATATTTCTTCTCAATCTCAGCAAGTACTTTATCTACGTCCATTTCTGGATTTAATTCTGCCTTATTTTTAGACATTTGATAAGTTGGATATTTAGATCTCAAGTGAGAAACTTTCATTTCTATTTCTGCCAGATGGCTTAAGAACAGAGCTACTCCCACAAGTGCATCTCTACCATAATGAAGTTCTGGTACAATAATTCCACCGTTACCTTCTCCACCGATAACTGCGTTATATTCCTTCATTGCTGTAACTACGTTAACTTCTCCCACTGCGCTAGCATAATACTTCTGACCCGCTTTTTCAGTAACATCACGGAGTGCTTTTGTACTGGATAAATTACTTACCGTAGACCCTGGATTGTGTTTAAGAACATAGTCTGCAATTGAAACTAGTGTGTATTCTTCTCCAAACATTTCACCGTCCTCAGAAATAAATGCCAATCTATCTACATCTGGATCTACCACTATACCTAAGGTACATTTTTCAGATTTTACAACTGATGAAATTTCTCCCAAATGCTCGGCTAGTGGCTCCGGATTATGTGCAAATTGTCCATTCACATCCTCATTAATTACAACAATATCTTCTACTCCTAGTGCCCTAAGCATTGCTGGAATTGCAACCGCACCAACAGAATTAACTGGATCTACAGCTATTTTAAATTTCTTTGATTTAATAAGTTCAGGTTTTACTAAGGGTAGTTTTAAAATCTCATCAATGTGATACTGAAGATAGTCCTTAGTAATTCTATTCCCCAATTTGTCGACTGAGGCAAAAGTAAAATCTTCATTATTTGCTATTTCCAACAATAATTTACCATCTTCACTACTAATGAATTCTCCTTTGTTGTTTAGTAATTTAAGCGCATTCCATTGCTTTGGGTTATGTGAAGCTGTGAGGATGACACCTCCATCAGCTTTTTCAGCTGGAACGGCCATTTCCACTGTAGGGGTGGTAGACAAGCCTAAATCTATAATATCGATGCCAAGACCAATAAGAGTTTGAATTAGCAACTCAGAAATCATAGGACCGCTTATGCGAGCATCACGACCAACCACAACTTTGGCAGCCGTGTTTTGCCTTAAAATCCATGTACCATATGCTGATGCGAATTTTACAACGTCTAAAGGAGTTAAATTATCATTTGGTACACCGCCAATAGTACCTCTTATTCCTGAAATTGACTTGATTAATGACATATAAAAACGAGTTGCAAAAATAACCGATTTGCTTGGGATGATAAAGAAATTGTCAAAACATTAAGTGGAAATACTGTTTTTTTTTGTCAATAATCAATTTTTTCGATTTTCTAACTTTAAAATCTAAGATTATAGAATGAATTGTAACTTTGCTGCATGCGTAAATTAATTGAATGTGTCCCAAATTTTAGCGAGGGAAACAATCTTCAAGTTATTCAACAGATTACTGATACAATTGAAACCGTTGAAGGAGTTAAGTTATTAAATGTAGACCCTGGAAAAGCAACTAATAGAACGGTAGTTACATTTGTTGGAGAACCCGAACCCTTAATAGAGGCTGCATATTTGGCCATTCAAAAAGCGAGTAAACTCATAGACATGAGTAAGCACAAAGGGGAACATCCAAGAATGGGTGCAACTGATGTATGTCCATTAATTCCAATTTCTGGAATAAGTATGGAAGAAACCGCTGAATATGCTCAAAAGCTTGCAAAACGAGTAGGTGAAGAGTTGAAGATTCCCACTTATCTATATGAATCAGCTCAACCAAATAAAGGAAGATCAAACCTTAGTGTAATTCGTTCCGGAGAATACGAAGGTTTTTTTGATAAAATCCAAAGGGAAGAATGGAAACCAGATTTTGGACCTGCAGAAATGAATACACAAACAGGTGCCACTTGCATTGGAGCAAGAGATTTTCTAATTGCATACAATTTAAATATTAATACAAAAAGTTCAAGAATTGCAAACAGAATTGCATTTGACATTAGAGAAGCAGGCCGCGTAAAACGAGAAGGAAATCCAATTTCAGGACCCGTAGTAAACGATAAGAATGGTGAGCCCGTTAGGATACCTGGCAGATTAAAACACGTAAAGGCAATTGGATGGTATATTGAAGAGTATGGTATTGCTCAAATTAGTGCAAACCTTACCAATTTTAGAGAAACACCCTTACACATTGTTTTTGAAGAAGCTTCAAAATCAGCTACAGAGAGAGGCGCTCGAATTACTGGAAGTGAACTTGTCGGACTTGTTCCATTGCAATGCCTCACAGATGCTGGAAAATATTTTTTGGAGAAACAAGGCTTAAGTTCTGGAGTTGATGAAAAAACATTAGTTCAAATCGCTATCAAATCTATGGGATTAGACGAGCTTTCCCCATTCGATCCTAAGAACAGAGTCATTGAATATATGCTTGAAAACGAAAGTGATAGTAGATTGATAAACATGACTGTACGCGAATTTTCAAATGAAACAGCAAGCGATTCTCCAGCACCAGGTGGAGGAAGTATTTCAGCACTCGCAGGGGCTTTAGGTGCATCATTAGGAACTATGGTTGCTAATTTGAGTGCAGGAAAAAGAGGTTGGGAAGATCGGGTTTCTGAATTCAGCCCATGGGCAGCAAAAGGTCAAAAATTAAAAGATGAATTATTAACTCTCGTTGATGAGGACACCCGGGCATTCGATCGAATTATGAGTGCTTTTGGATTACCTAAAAGCACGCCAGAAGAAAGAGCGATTAGAAAAAATGCGATTGAAGAAGCAAGCCAATACGCTACTGAAATACCATATAAAACTATGCAAGTAGCATACAGTTGTATACCATTACTTAAAGAGATGTCAGAAAAAGGAAACCCAAATAGTTTGTCTGATGTTGGAGTAGCCGTAATTTGTATAAAAACTGCGGTAAGAGGAGCTTGGTTTAATGTATTGATAAATGCCAAAGGATTAGATGATAGAAAATTCGCGGATAAAATTGTATCAGATGCTAAACAATTGCTACAAAAAAATCATAGTGAATGTGATATAATTGCAAATGATATTGAAAACCGTTTGATGTAATGCAAAAAATACTTCTAACATTATTGTCGTGCTGTTCAGTTGCGCTTTATGCTCAATTTGGAACACCTGCGGGAGAGGTTGGAAGTACAGCAATACATGCAGACAGCAATTGCTTTATTGATTGGGGAAATACAGCTCACATTATTAAAGGCTACATGGATATTTCAATGCCCGATTCTGGCACTGTGGATGTTGGCAGTGCAGAGTCTGCATGCGGGCCTGCCAAACAAAATGGAGTAGTAAGTCTTGGTGACTCGGGAGTTGCAGTTGTTCAATTTTTCAATGCAATAATTGATGGAGCTGGTTTTGATTTTGCCATTTTTGAAAATGCTTTTAATGATACTTTCCTAGAATTAGCACATGTTGAAATAAGCAACGATGGTGAAACTTATTACAGGTTTCCATCAACATCATTAACTCAATACAAAAAACAATTAGGTACGTTTGATGGAATCAATACCGAGAAAATCCACAATCTTGCGGGTAAATACCGTTTCCCTTATGGAACACCATTCGATATTTCAGAGTTAGACTCAGTTTATACAGACCTTCCAGAGGAGTTTTATTTTGTAAGAATTACAGATGTAATTGGAAGTATAAATCCTAAATGGGCATCTAAAGATCAGTTAGGCAATATAATTAACGACCCTTGGCCGACACCGTTTATTAGTTCTGGCTTTGATTTAGATGCAGTAGGAATGATAAATGGTAGAATTACCAACTGTGTTAATCTTCAAACACATCCATCTTTATATTTCTATTCCATTAATGAAGAGACATTTATTAAATCAAGAGAATCCTGTACTATTAAATTTTACAATAATTCAGGAATGCTTGTTGAGGTTATTAGTATTCTAAAAAGTGGTGACACCATCCCAGTTAAACTACAAAAATCAGGAGTATATTATTGGAAGACAGAACAATATTCGGGAGGTATTTTTATTAAGTAATTATTTTAAAAGTCCTACCATTTCAAGTGTGCTCAAGAAACGACCTTGTACATTATTTGTAAGCACCACAAAACTTTTATCCTCGTCTAAACAAATCCAAAAATATGTACGGAAGCCTTTCCACCAACCGTTATGAAACACCCATTTCTTACCATCTATCCATTTGACTCGCCAACCCATGGCATAATAAGAATCTGCAGATGTAACCGTTTGAGGGGTCCACATTTCCTCCTTTGTAGATTTATGTAATATATAGCTCCCTCTTAACGCTCGCTCTAAATTAAACATCTCAAATACACTTGAATAAACACCTTTATCACCAGTGGTTCCATTCTCTGGAATATCCTCATAAACCCTCCAAGATCTATACCCTTGCACTGGATAATTCACTAATGGCAATGAATCAAAATTACAAATGTGGGTATATTTCATTTCCGCAGTTTCACAGATATACCGTTTTACAAAACTTCTAAAATCTGTATTACTAACTCTTTCAACTATCATACTAAGCAAAACATAATTGGTGTTACTGTAATCGTAAAATCCAAATCTTGAGTAAACCCTTTTGGGCTGCCTATTAATGATATCTATGACGTCCTCATTTTTAAGATGCTTTTGCCCTTCGGGAATTTCAAATCCTCTATATTTAACATAAAAATAATCTGGTAAACCACTCGTATGACTGAGTAAATGCCTGATTGTTAAATTTCTAGTGTTTAACTCTGGAATATACCAATGAACCGAATCATTAATATTTAAATAACCGTCTTGGTGCAACATCATTACAGACATTGAAGTGAATACTTTAGAAACAGATGCTAGTTGAAATAGATCGGAAGGTTCTACACTGTCTCTATTGCTATATATTGAATACCCGCGTGTTCCGTAATGTATACTATCGTTACTGTAGAATAAATAGGAGCCATTAAAATCACCAACAATCTTGTGATGGTAATCAAAGAAATTTTCAAGCTTCAGATGAGTTGAGTCTGAAAATTCATTGTAGTTTTCTAATAACGATGAAAAACTCTCACTCCCTGTTGCTCGAGCGTTGAGATTTAAATCAATATTATATATAAACAGTAGTAAGATAAAAAGCGCGCCGTGTCTTTTTCTCATCATTCCAAAAATAATGCGATGAAAGATCTTTTAAAAAAGAATTTCTTAACAGTGTTCTAAAAATTATCCGCTATGGGATATTCATATATTTATGCGTTTGTAAGGAAATTTGCCAATCAGGGTATTTTTTAACAAAATTTATAATTGAAGGTAATAATTCATCTTGTTTTTCCCATTCTGGTTGAAGGTATTTTTTACAATGCGAATCACATTCTTTCGCCCACTGTAATGCCCAATTAAAATCCGAAGGATTAAAAACTACAATTTTCAATTCATCCGCACGCTTCATTTCATCGGGGATCGGGAACTTGAATTTTTTAGGACTAATGCAAATCCAATTAAAGCGACCCTTTATTGGGTGAGCAGCCGAAGTTTCAATATGTACAAAAATTTGTTCCTTTCTAAATACTTCGCATAATTCGGTTAAATCATACATTGCAGGTTCTCCTCCAGTAATTACTACCCGATTTGCCTGAGAATCTTTAACCCACTTTAACATTTCTCGAATGGAATAGCGGGCATAACCTTCAGTATCCCAACTTTCTTTAACGTCGCACCAAACGCATCCAACATCACAACCCGCCAGACGAATAAAATATGCGGCATATCCGGTAAATGCTCCTTCTCCTTGAATTGTATAGAAGTGTTCCATTACCGGCAACTTCATCATAATGTCCTTTTTCTAGCTTTTAATGTGTTGTTTAACAAACCTGTTATAGTCATCGGCCCAACACCTCCAGGAACTGGTGTTATGAATGATGCCTTTGCTGAGGCCGTATCGAAATCCACATCACCACATAAACGCCACCCAGCTTTTTTTGTGTCATCATCCACACGCGTTGTACCAACATCAATTACAACTGCACCTTCCTTTATCATACCTCCCTTAACAAATCCAGGTATACCTACCGCGGCAACAATGATATCTGCTTGAAGACATACCTCTTTCAAATTTTTGGTACGAGAATGACAAACCGTCACCGTAGCATTACCTGTTTTATTTGAGTTTGATAACAATATACTCATTGGTCTACCCACAATATTACTTCTACCAACTACAACAGCATGCTTCCCTGAAGTTTCAATGTTGTAATACTCCAGTAACATGGTTATACCCAACGGTGTGGCCGAAATATATCCACTATTATCCCCTTTGGCTAATTTACCCATGTTTATATCGTGAAATCCATCAACATCCTTTTCAGGAAGAATAGTTTGAGTTACTAAGTTTTCATCAATATGATTTGGTAAGGGTAACTGGACAATTAAACCATCTATTTCAGTGTCGTTATTTATTTCTTCAACCTTTGCAATAAGTTCATCTTGTGTTATAGTATCAGGATATCTTAATATGGTACCTGTAAAGCCTACTAAATTACAAGCCTTCTCTTTTGCTGCGACATAGGTTTTGCTTCCTCCATCTTCTCCCACCAATATTGCAACAAGATGAGGTGGCCTATGACCATTAGAAACCATTTCAGAAACCTCATCCGCTATCCTTTGTTTAAAATGATTTGATACCGTTTTACCATCCAATAAGTTATCCATGCTTCACAAATTTAGATAAAAAGGTTCAGTTCAGTTCAATTATCGTACACCCATCACCGCCTTGGTCCATCCTTTCACTTTTCCATGATTTAACTCTATTTTCAGTTCTAAGAAAAGAATGTACTCCTCTTCTCAAATTTCCCTCCCCTCTTCCATGGATTACTTTCAACTCTCCTGCTCCTAAAACATATCCTTCATCTAACCAAGGAGTAATCTTTGAAAGTGCTTCATCAACTAACATTCCTCTAATATCAATAGTTGGTGAAAATGATGATTTACGATCTACCCATTTAAACCCTTGATTGGAATTATTTTTACTTTTCTTCGAATTTGTTTTCTCATATCCTGATAGTTCAGATTTCGGAACCCACATTTTAACCAATCCAAAAACAACCAGAATTTTATCTTTTTTAACCTCTATAATTTCTCCATTTTGACCATTCACGATACTTTTTACTTTGGCACCAGGAATAAAATCAACAGGGATAAATTCTTCTACTTTTTTTAATTCTTCCTTTTCGGCTGACTTATCATTAACAACTTGTTGTTTTCTATCAATACCTTTTAATAAAGACTCTTTATTTTTATTAAAATCTTCTCGTGCTTCTTTGGTGAACTTTGAATCTGCCGAATTTTCCCTAATTATTCGAATTGTCTGCTCAATTTGCTGATTTGCTTTCGACAGTATCTTTTCAGATTCGCGTTTTGTTTGAAATAAAATATCTTGCCTTTTAACCGCTAATTTCTCCTTTAATTTAGAGTACTCTTGTTTCAGCTCGTCTAAATGATCTTGTTTTTTAATATTTGCATGAATTAATGTCTCTAATTCTTGATGCTTTTTTTCAAGATCCAACATTAAATCTTCTGTTTTTCCAAGTTCTTCACCAGCATTTTTTTGAATTCCATTAATCCATGAAGCATCAAAACCTGTTTTTCGCATTAGCTCCAACGCAAAACTACTTCCCGGCTTTCCCATTACAAATCGATACAGGGGTTTCAATTCCAATGCATCATATGCCATACTTGCTTGCATTACACCATTAATATTTCCTCCCCACTCTCTAATTTGTGAAAAGTGTGTGGTAGCTAATACTGTAGATTTTTTATGAAGAAGTGCTTCTAGCACAGATTGTGCAATAGGCGCTCCAAATCTTGGGTCCGTTCCCGTACCTAATTCATCTAACCCTACTAAAGTTTTATCGTTGGCATTTTTGAGAATAAATTTTAAATTAGCCAAATGAGCACTGAATGTACTTAATCCAGATTCCAAGGATTGTCCATCACCACAATCAATACCAAGAAATTCAAAAACTCCCAATTCTGACCCTTCGGCAGCAGGAATATATAAGCCACATTGAACCATATATTGAAGAAGCAAGGTGGTCTTTAAAACAACACTTTTCCCACCGGCATTTGGACCACTTACCACAACAATCTTCTTATCCTTAAATTCTATGTCTAAAGGAATAACCTTTCTGTTTTCTTTAGTTAATTGTTGCTTTAATACCGGGTGGAAGGCTTTTCTAATATTTATTGAATTAGATTTTGAGATTTTTGGCCTAATGCCATCTATACGGTGAGAAAAACGGTTCTTTGCATAGATGAAATCGGCGATTGTGAGTGTATTATTTACAGATATAAGAACATTGGTAAATGGCTTTAATCTAAGGGTCAATTGTTTTAAAATCCTTTCCCGCTCTCTCCGTTTTTGAGCAATAACCTCTTTCCAACGGTTATTCATTTCCAAAGTTTGTGATGGTTCCACAAACAGTACTTTTCCTGTTGCAGATACGTCTTTCACGAATCCCGAAACTTTACGTTTATATTCGGCTAAAATAGGAATCACCAACTTTTCTTCCCTCACCGTAATATCCGTATCCGCGGTATAACCTAAATTCTTCCACTCTCTAAAAACTCCTTTTGTTAAGGACCGTATCTCTTTCTCTAACCTATTCAATTCATTAGATAGCTTTTGGTAATCAGCACTGGCATTTACTCTAATTTCACCCTCATTATCAATTACCGTTTTAATAGCTGATTCTAATTCATTTAGATTTGTTTGATTTCTGAATAATTCGAAAAATAAAGGGTGTATTTCATTTTTATCAGAAAGAAAATTTGCAAATTTTCCTTGAAAATGGATTAGATTTAAAATAGCTACCCACTGATTTTCAATTAAGAAATATCCATCAACATCTACATATTTCAAAAATGGGGTTACATCTGAAACTCCTACCCAATTGAAAACTGAAGGTGCAACCTCTAGAATCTTATCACATTCAAAAATTAGACCTAATTCTTGCTCAATTAGTTCAACATCCGAATTCATGTTAAAGGTCTCCCCTTTTAATTTAGAAGACTCTAGTCTACAGAGTTCAACAATCTGCTGCCTAATGACATCAAACCCAATAATATTTTCAAAGTTCTCAGGAAAAATCAACGTTTAAATTCTTTTAATTCTTCCTTTTGAAGTATTTCAATAACTTGTTCCATTATTTTCGAAAACTCAGCAGGACGCTCAGTGTAATAACGCATGGCGGAGTTAAAAGTTGTAGAATCTAAACTATATTTTTGCATCAAGAAGGTATAATTCAATTTCCAAATTGAATCTGGAATAGTAATATAATTATTACCTATTTGCTCTGCCGCTTCCATTCTCATGGCATCTGCCATGATTGGAATCATCTTTTCTTTCGAAATAGGTGGATCTTCTGAACAGCCGATGATGAATATTGACAGAAGGATTGTTATTTTGCTTAAACGAATCAATATTGCAAAATTACAAAGAAAATGACGCGAATTATAAACAATATCAAAGAGCTAAATAAAGAAATTTCTGATCAAACGCAATTAATTGTAGTTTCTAAGTATCGAGAAATAGATGAAATAAAAGAAGTTTATGATATTGGACACAGAGTTTTTGCAGAAAACCGGGTTCAAGCCATGCTTGAAAGATATTCAAAACTGCCAGAAGATATTCAGTGGCATTTAATTGGACATTTACAAACCAATAAAGTAAAATATATCGCACCTTTCATTTCCATGATTCAATCTGTTGACAGTATAAAGTTATTGTTAGAGATAGAAAAACAAGCATGTAAAAACAATAGAAAAATACCTGTACTTATACAGCTTCATGTGGCTCAGGAAGAAAGTAAATTTGGTATACCGATATCAAAAATTCCTATGTTTTTTGAAGAACTGATGAGTAATGAAACCCCCCATATTTTATACTCGGGTTTAATGGCTATGGCCAGCAACACCGAAAATTCATCTCAAATAGAATCCGAGTTTAACTTAGTCAAAAGCCAATTCCAGAAAATTAAAGATCAATATTTCAAATATCACCCAGAATTCAAAGAAATTTCTATGGGAATGAGTGGAGACTATAAAACTGCCATAAAATGCGGCAGCACAATGATTAGAGTAGGGTCAAAAGTTTTCAAATAAAAAAGGGTTACCAAACGGCAACCCTCTTGGTTATTCTTTTAGTTGAATTTAATAGTTATTGAGCATCATTGGCATGATTAACATAGTTATGTCTTCATTTGACTCATTTTCAGAAGGAACAATTAAACCTGCCCTGTTTGGTTGTGAAAGTTGTAATTGAACAGTTTCACCATCCATTGTAGATAACATTTCCTTTAAGAAACGCGCATTAAAGCCAATCTCCATATCCTCACCGGAATATTCACATGGAATTCGTTCTACCGCTTCATTTGCCATTTCAATATCTTCCGCTGAAATCGTTAATTCTGAACCAACAATTTTAAGACGTACCTGATGGGTAGTTCTTGATGCGAAAATACTGATACGGTTAATGGAACTTAAAAAATCCATCCTGTTAATATTTAAGATATTAGTATTGTTTGAAGGTATAACAGCAGAGTAATCTGGGTACTTCTCATCTAACAATCGACAAATTAATTGAGTATTACCGAAGGAGAAGAATACATTTGTTTTATTGTAATCTACAACCACAGGTGTTTCATCATTTGGCAAAGCAGTCTTTAACAGATTTAGAGGTTTTTTAGGAATTATAAAACTATTTTCAACCTGTGGAGCTATGTCATTTCGACGATATCTAACCAACTTATTCGCATCAGTTGCAACAAAATTCACATAATCTGATTTCATTTCAACAAATAAACCCGTTAGGTTAAGTCGTAATTCATCAGTACCTGCAGCGAATAAAGTTTTACTGACTGCACGCAAAAGCACATTGGAAGGAACTGTAAAACTACCTTCACCGGACTTCTCGGGTAAAGTTGGGAAATCAACTCCATCCTGCCCTGCCATCTTATATCTTCCATTGGCATTTACAACTTCTATAGAAAAATTTGATGCATCTACGTTAAAGGTTACTGATTGTTCTGGCAAAGAACGAAGAATATCAATTACCATTTTACTTGGTACTGCTACCTTCATGGAATCTTTGGTATCTACCTGAAGTGAAGTAGTCATACTTGTTTCCAAGTCTGTACTAAAGATTGTTACCTCACCATCTTTCACATCGAATAGGAAATTTTCCAAAATCGGAATGATGGGTTTAGACATAATTGCCCCGTTTACTGTGAGTAAATGTTGCAATAATTCGCTTGACGAAGCTATAAATTTCATATGAGAATTTTCTTTTTTACTTTATAACCAACTGCAAACCTATTGTGACAAAACCAATAGAAATACACATTATGTTCCTATTTATAAACACTTTATTTTTCTTCCCTATTTACAATAACTATGATATCTTCATTATCTTTTTTCATTAGATATCGTTCTCTTGCAAATTTTTCTAAATTTTTAAGGTTTCCAAATAACTCTGTTTTCTGCCGCCTTAGTTCTGCAATTTTTGACTTGTGAGTTTCAATACCCTCCTCAAGTTCCTTTACTTCTCGGTGTAATCTGTATCGATACAAAAAACTATTATTATCGAAGAAGGTCATCCAAACGATAAACAAGCCTATTAAAATCTTATATCGATGTTGATACAAAGGAAACTTCACAATACAAATATGGGTATTATTTTATCCTTCTGATTCACATAATTTACTCGTGTCAATTATTTTGTTCTAATTTTGAAAATTCTGTTTATCTATCACAACAAATATCGAATCCCGCTTTTCTTGATTTTATTTTTTGGGATATTAGGCTGTCAGCAAAAAAATCAAAATCAACCCTCCAAAAAAATCAATTGGATCAGTGCAGATTATGCCAAATTATTTAAAATTGGCATAATTGAGAGTGATACACTGTTAAAAATCTTTTTTGTTAATGGTAAAGAAATAGCAACTTATCATCTCGGAGATAATCCAAATTCATTTCCTGATGCAATTCATATAAATCGCAAAAATAAATTAGCAGTAAGCAGTAGTATTTTTGCTCGTTTTTTGACAGAACTTGATCTTGGAGATTCTATAGTAGCAATAGATAATTTAAACTTTTTACATTCTTCAATTAAAGGTCAACTACAAAACCCTATTGAGATTCAACCTTCCGGAGAACTTCAATTAGAAACTTTAATAAATTGCAAACCAGATGTTTTCTTTGTATACACCCTAAATGCTGAGGGAATACCCGCCTTTACCAGACTTCAAAAAAAGAATATTCCCGTTATTTACATTCAAAACCACCAGGAAAACCATCCACTAGCGCGTGCAGAATGGATAAAGGTATTTGGGTTAATTACGGATAGATTAGAACGGGCAAATAAAATATTTAAACAGGTAGATTCTACCTATTCATCTTTGCTAGCAAAACAAAATACGCAAAAAAGTAGAACTATGATTAATGCACCCTACAGTGGCAATTGGATGGTTCCTAATCGTAATAATTATTTTAGTAAATTAATGGTTGATGCAAATTTGCAATGCTCGTGGCAAGAGGACAAAATAAAACAAGAGCAGTTATCTTATACAATATCTTTAGAATCCGCCATGAATTATCTGCTAATGTCGGACATTTGGATAAATGTAGGCTCCTGTAAGAATATTGAATCTCTCATAAAAAGTGAGTCTCGAATTCAACGCATACTGCAAGCTAACACTGATTTAAAAATATTTCAAAACAACAAACAACAGGAGTTATCTGGAGCTAATTCCTATTGGGACTTAGGTTCAACTCATCCCGAGATTTTACTGAAAGACCTTATAAATATTAACTTAGGTAAAACAGATTCATTACATTTCTATATTCAAATTAGGTGAATAAACTGAGAAACATATTTCTTTTAATTGCATTGATTAGCCTTTCAATCATTGACCTTCAGTTTTGGGATACCGCAATTTCGAATTTCCTTTTCTGGGAGTTTCGATTTCCAAGGGTAGTTGGGGCGGCAATAACTGGAATTGGTTTGAGTTTTTCAGGCCTTCTTATGCAAACACTATTCAGGAACTCTCTTGCTGGCCCGTATTTAATTGGGATTTCACCTGGTGCGACATTTGGGATGGCTCTTTTTATATTTTTCTCCAGTGCTTTTTCCTTTTCTTTTGAAATATCACCGCTTTGGGGAAGTACAATTGGTGCATTCTCAGCACTAGGTTTACAACTCTTAATCAACCGAGGTTTTGAACATACACACAGATTATTATTAACAGGTTTAGTCTTAGGGTTTGTATTCTCAGCTGCCACAGAATTAATGCAATATTTTGGAAATAATGAACAGCTTCGAGAATTTACTTTTTGGGGGATGGGCAATTTTGAGCGCATTGAAATTGAGCATCTATTGAGCATATCGATACCTGTTATTACCGGCATCGTGTTGGTATGTTTTTTTAAAAATTCATTAGACTGTTATTTACTCGGTGACGATTACGCACAGGCGTCAGGGGTAAATCCAATTAAAATTAAAAATTTACTTATTTGGACGGGGGCAATCATTGCTGGATGGTTAACTGCATACGCAGGTCCAATAGGATTTATAGGACTAGTAGGCCCTCATATTGCGAAGAGACTTTACAAAACGGAAAGTCATTCCAAGATAATGCTACCTGCAATTTTATGGGGCGGAATATTAGCCGTGGGTGCAGACTGTATTGCGCATTATTCAATACCTGGAATACTTCTACCAATTAACCCGATAAGTTCTTTGATAGGAGCTCCAATATTGATTATCAGTTTCATTCGAAAGCAAAACAGAAACTAACTATTCTAGTCGTTCCACTTTAATAATATTTTCAATTTGATAGTCAATGACAGGATCAAATTGAACCTTCATATTGTGACCCCAAAAACTACCAAAAGTTTGCCAAAAGAGTGCTTCAGTTGTACCACGATAGTTCCTCATTATTTCCCAAGTAGTTTTTCCTGTTTCACGATTTAATAACTTCATCAAAACTTTACCCTCATTTATACTCAGTTTTTTAAGCTGTTCGGTGTACATATTTTTAATGCTTTTCTCACATTGTTTAATATACTTTTTCCTAGCACGACGACCTTTTATTGTGGAAAGCTTATCTTCCATTGCCTGAATTTTAAATGCCGCCATTTTAGCGTAAGGCATTGTTTTAATTACTCGATTTTTAAGTAATCTATATTGACGGATGCTTTCTGAATTAGCATCACCAGACACCAAAACTGAGTCCATTCGGTCAACAACCTTATCTAGTAAATAAACAGTATCTGTTTGGGCCTGAATCTTAAAACAAGCCAATATTGACAATGTAAAGATTATTTTTTTTCCTTTAAAAATAAGTTTTTCGAACCTGCAAACCATAAGCCTATACCAAGAACGATTAAAACAGTAGAAATCATTTGTGCCTGAGAAAAAATGAGATTTCCCACCTTATACAAACTATCTCCATGTTCTCTAATCAATTCAATTACAAATCGTTCTGTACCAGCAAACAGTAAATATACGCCTAATGCTTGGCCAGGATTTATTTTTAAATTACGCACCCAAAACCACAAAACAGCAAATAAAGTCAATGCCATTAGAGCTTCATATAATGGTGTAGGATATACCGGGTCGATTAATTGATAGCAATAACTTCCTTCACAACCCGGGATTTTTTCCATTCCTGCAGAAGCATAATCTTTACCTAGCACATTATGGGGGTATTTATACGCCCATGCCCAATCGGGTAACCACGAGTTAGGACTGGGATTGGCTACTCCCCAATCACCATCCCCGGAAAAATGACAACCGAATCTACCCACTCCATACGCTAACATCATTGGTGGACCAGCAGAGTCTAGAACATGAATAATAGGATAGCCTCTTTTATGTGTGTAGATAAGCACACCCCCTAATCCGCAAATTAATCCTCCATAGAAAGTCCACCCCCCTGATGTGAAAAATTGACTTGCAATTGCTTGAAAACTAAAGTTTCCCGGGGTTTCAATTATATGGAATACCTTAGCACCTAAAAATCCAGAGATTAAAGCTATTGCCGTAATGTTTCCCATTTCATCTGCTAAACCTAAAGTAATTTCCTTCTTTTGAGGAGGGTTTAATCGTTGTTTTTTATCGGTTTGATATCTCCAATATGTTCCAGCAACAGCAATTATTAACCCCCATAACCATTCACCTTCCCATGTAAGCAAGTGTTCTTGTGGCACAAATCCAGAACCACTATTTTTCATTAGATAGATGAACTTAAATCCAAATAAAAATAGCAGCAAACCATTAAAAAAATAATCAGACATTGGAAACGCCTCGCCTAATATCACTTCTTTTTTATTGGTTTTGAATTGACCCAGTTTCGTTCTTCTGCTAAATTCATTTGAAACTGACCAATACGCAGCGCCGATAGCAAACGCAACAAATAAGCCAAATGTATTTACCACCTGTAAAAAAGGCAGTTCAATACCAAAAAGGTCTTTCAGGAAATGATATAATGTTGGAAACACAATACAAATTAAGGTGTTATCCCTAAGGTTTCAAAAACTCCATGCATCAAGAAATCTTTATCGATATGTTCCATACGAAAAGGAGTTCTTGAATTCACCCATAACGGATCGTAATCTGCAACAACACGTACGTAATTATCTGTGTATCCCATCATTTTCCCTTCTCTAAGCTCTTCTTCAAACAATACTTCACGTACTGAGTTGATTTGTGACTCATAAAATGCACGTTTCTTTTTATCGCTCAAACTCCTAAGTTGTGTAGTTCGCTCTCCTCGAATACCTAATGGAATTTTTTCTTTCATTTTACGCGCGGTTGTGTTTGGCCTTTCACTGTAAGGAAATACATGCAGGTATGATACGGGTAATTCATTCAAGAAGTGATAAGTCTCTAAAAACAGTTCATCTGTCTCGCCTGGGAAACCTACTATTACGTCTACCCCAATTCCGCAATCGGGCATAAGCTTTTTTATCCTTTCAATTCTACTTCTGTACAAATCAGACTTATACTTTCTGCGCATTCTTGTAAGAAGTTCATCACTACCACTTTGTAACGGGATATGAAAATGTGGCACAAACCGACTGCTACAAGCTACAAAATCGATTATATCATCGGTAAGAAGATTGGGTTCGATACTACTTATTCTATATCTCTCAACGGTATCTAAATTGTCTAATTCTTTAATTAATCCTAAAAAATCTTCATCATGATTAACTCCAAAATCACCTAAATTAACTCCAGTAAGAACAACCTCTTTTACACCTTGGCTTGTAGCTTTTTTTACTTGAGTAATAGTTTTTCCAATGTTGGACGAACGACTCTTACCTCTAGCCAAAGGTATAGTACAAAAACTACAGAAATAATCGCAGCCGTCTTGTACTTTTAAGAACATTCTGGTTCTATCACCTTCGGAAAAACCGGGAACAAATTCTTGCGTTTCTTTAATCGGCTTATTGTAATATCTACTTTTAGGTTCTTTTTCTAGACTGTGCAGGTAAGTAATAAGTTCAAACTTTTCAGCTGCACCTAAAACCAAGTCTACACCGGGTATATTTGCAATTTCCTGAGGTTTTAATTGTGCATAACAGCCTACAATAACGATATACGCATCAGGATTATACTTTAGGGCCTCTCTGACTACTTTTTTACATTTACGATCAGCGTGATCAGTAACACTACAAGTATTAATAACGTATAAATCAGCGCCTTCATTAAAATCTTTACGAATAAATCCGTTTTGCTCTAATTGCTGAGCAATTGTACTGCTTTCAGCAAAATTTAATTTACAGCCTAGAGTGTAAAGAGCAACGGATTTCGACATTTAAACAAAAGTAATAATTAAAACAACAGGCTTGCTTCAAATGCCACTGTGCTTATTCTTTTACCTGTTCCAGTAGCCGGATAAATCCCATCTATTCGGAAATTATCATTCATATCGGTTATACCTATATTAACACCAAAATCGTAACCCACTTGATTGCCTTTCATTTGCACTCCAACATGTGCAAGAAACTCAAAAGGCTTTAATGGCAAATTATCCCATGTTTGGAGATAAACCTGACTATTCAATGGTATTTTATCAGCACTAACATATACAACAGAACGCATAACATAACTAGGGATAACTCCAACATTCAAAAACCAAGCTTTTTCACGCTTGTTTGGCTGCAATGAGAATAGCATAGATATTGGGACGTCCAAGGTAACCAATGATATTTGTGTGTAAGCCCTATTTGCAGCGCTATCTGTTGTTTTGGCATTATTGAAATTCCCGCCTCTAAAACGAATGTCAAGTCCACCTTGAACATGAAATCTTTTATCTTCGAGAGGATCATGGATGTATATCCCTGCTACGTAACCTAACAAAGGAGCAGGATTTTGGAGTTCGCCACCGGTAAACGAATAAACGCCAGCACCCATTTTTAGTCCAAACAATGATGTTTGGCTTTGTGATTGTGCTAAACAATTATTTACAATTCCAATCACAAAAAACAGCGCGAAATATAGTTTAAAATTTTTCATCAATTTATGTTTGAACCTTTTAAAGCTTTTTTTACCGCTACATCCATAATACGTTCAGCAAAAGGTCGGGTGTAATCATTTAACGACTCAATGCCTTGATGTATTTTATGACGATCAGTTACTTTCAATAGACTCTCTAAATCATCAATTCGTTTATTGGTACCATTAATTTCTTCTTCATTTAGAAATTCTGAGTTTTTTTCAAGAAATCGTTGAGCCGCATAGATAATCTGTTTCGCTTCATTTTTTGCCTCTAATATTAATCGTTCTTCAACATCAGTTTGTGCATTTTCTAAACCTGCCTTTAGCATATTCTCAACTTGCTCGTCTGTCAAACCGTAACTTGGCTGTATTTCAATACTTTGCTCAACACCACTTCTTAATTCCTTTGCTTTTACATTTAAAATCCCATCCGTATTTAATGCAAATTGGATTTGTATTTTAGGTAAACCTGCAGGCATTGCTGGAATACCAGATAAAATAAATTCGCCTAACTTTCTGTTTTGTCCAACTAATTCTCTTTCCCCTTGATAAACCGCAATTTTCATATTGACCTGACCATCTACCGAGGTTGTATATTCTCTAGCTAATCTTGTTGGAACTTTCGAGTTTCTCGGAACCAAAACATCCATTAAGCCACCAGCAGTTTCAATTCCTAATGACAATGGCGTAACATCTAACAAAAGTACATCCGTCCTTTTCCCAATAATTACATCTGCTTCAATTGCAGCTCCAAGCGCTACAACCTCATCAGGATTAACTTCGGAATTAATGTGTGTATTGGTGAATTTTTCAATTAAATATTTTTTTATTTCAGGATGTCGGGTCGACCCACCAACAAGAACGATTTCATCTATAGCATCTGAAGATATAGATGCATCCTTTATTGCTCTATCAACTAATTTTAAGGTTTTTTGGATCCAACTATTGCTTAGTTCTTTGAAAATATCATAACTAAGAACTAAACTAAAATCACCCCAAACAGTGTTGAAATCAGCGCTATTTTTCGACAGCTCTTTTTTTGCTATTTCTGCTTTTACTCTTAGCTGTTGAATTTCCCTAAAAGATAGTTCTTTGTTATTTAAAAATGTTTTATTCCAATATTCTACAATATTTAGGTCTAAATCATCTCCTCCTAAATGAGTATCTCCAGCAGTCGATAATACCTCAAAAACTCCATCTTCTATCATTAATAACGACACATCAAAAGTTCCACCACCTAAATCATACACCAATATTGTTTTCCCATCATTTTGGCCAAGACCATATGCAACACTTGCGGCAGTAGGCTCGTTGATTATTCTCAAAACATCTAGGCCCGCAAGTTTTCCTGCGTCTCTTGTAGCTTGACGTTGTGAATCGTTAAAATATGCTGGCACTGTTATAACCGCTTGTTCTATATCCGCATTTAAATGTGCTTCTGCTTTTTGCTTGAGCTCTTTAAGGATGAGCGAACTCAATTCAATGGGATTGTAAAATTGACCTCCAATTTCAACTTTAACTAATTGGTCATCACCTTCATCTATGATACGATAACCCAATTTGTTAGAAACCGCTTTAAGGTCATTGTAGCTTTTGCCTAATAGCCGCTTTATACTGTATACTGTTCTTTCGGGGGTATCAGATATTTGTTCTTTAGCCCACTCTCCAATACTAGGGATATTAAAATCATCGAAATGAATAACTGAAGGAACAGTATTGCCACCTAGAATGGGTATAATACTTGCTAATTTATCTCCATCTGCTACATATGCTATGAGTGAATTTGTTGTACCTAGGTCGATTCCAACAGCAACCTTTTTACGTTCTATTGAACCCGATTTTATATTAATACTAATTTTTCCCATAAGTTATGAAACAGATTTATCACAAAAATAATACTGACAAGTTCGTTGAAAAAATTCATCGACAGAAATTGCAAATCTATCGGTGTTTAGTTAGGCATATAAATTAACATGACATTTTCTTTACAAGAGTTGATTCCTACACGAGAAATGCTGATTTAAATTTGCGTCTGTAAAAATAAACTAATGAAAAAATTAATTTTCTTATCTCTGGGTATCTTAATTTCATTTGCATCAACTCGTGCTCAAGTAACAACAGACACGGTGAGCATGGGACCGGGTTATGCAAACCAAGTATTTTTTGACTTTAACACGATGGAAGAAACAAAAACTAGTCTAAACAATTGGCATATTGCGCATACAACCGTAACGCGTGATAATTGTATTAGATTCAACCATGGAGCTGGGGTATTCGTATATCTTTATCCTTATGGTGATAACTCTGCATACTCAAATTTCGATACTTCGGGTTGGGAATCATGGACACAACCGTACAATGACAATCATACTCATGAGAAAGGTGCAATTAATCAACAATATGATGCAGGAAATATGTGGGACTTTTCTTGGGGGGTATATAATTCTAGCACTCATAAGGTAGAAGGTGATTCACTCTATTTAATCGTTGTTAACAATGGCGGTACGCAAACCTTATTTAAGTTCATGCCTATTTCACAAGAGGCCAATGGCGATTTGATTTTCAAATACGAACCAATAAATGAAAATTCAGCTAGCGAATCGACAATATCACAAAGTTCCGCAAATGGGGGGACATACAAATATTTCAATCTTGCCACAGGGAATCAGATTCAAATTGAGCCCGCAAATGCCGAATGGCAGCTGTCATTTACTCGCTATTATGCTCCAACATTGTATATGGGGCAATATGTGCCTTACCTTACAATGGGTATAGAATCTAAACGAGGTATACGTACTGCTAGATATTCAGATCTTGCATGGAGTGATTTAATTGCAAACGGGGAATATTATATTAATGATGCTTTAGATACTAATGTTATTGCTTCTGGAGCAGGTTTCCAAAATGACTTGACGGGTATAGGCTCCGACTGGAAATCCTTCAATGGGCAATCATTCGTCTGCTTGGACAGCCATGTTTATATTGTTGAAGTAACTAACACAACAGGAGCTGATTATTATGCTTTGCGTATGATTGAATTCGGGGGAATGTCAAATGGTAATACTGTTTTACAGTACTCTAAAATCGGTGCACAAAATAATGTAAAATCAAAAAGTGTCCTATCATTTAATTTATATCCCAATCCTTCTTCTGATCTAATTCATTTATCACTAGATGGCAACGAAAATTTGGAAGTAGTCATTTTAGATGCTATGGGAAGGGTTGTTCATAAGACTTCTTCCAATATGTCAACTGTCACCATAAAGACTGATAATTTAACTGCTGGCCAGTATTGGGTAAAAGTAAACCAAAACGGGAAAACGTACAACGCTACATTCATAAAGAACTAAATTTTCATTTTGCTCCTTCGTTTAATCCAATTGGTTAACAAGCAAAATTTTACGCTAGTCTGTGTACTTACAGTATTTAATATTTTAAGTGCGCAGAGACTTGTCGTAGTTTCAGACAATACCTTCAATCAGCCCCTTCCTGGCATTGAATTGGATTGTAATTCTACTACTTTCATCACAAATGAATTAGGACAAATACGTGTATCAGATAAAAACAATCTTAATTTCAATATAGACTCCTCTATTGGAGTAATTGTTGAGACCAAAAACTTCAAAGCTGACACCAGCCTAATCTACCTTAAATTAAAAGGATATGTGAGTGAAATTAATCCTGTGACTGTTACCACCTCTTCAAGACCGCGATTGGCAACAGATGAAACTTATTCTCTTCGGGTTATTTCTTCAAAAACAATCAAACAAATGGGTGCTCAAACAATTGCTGATGTTATACAAAACCAAACTTCAATTATCCTAAATAATGATGCCTCGCTTGGAACTTCGATGCAGTTGCAAGGAATGGGTGGACAAAATGTAAAAATACTTATTAACGGAGTTCCTATTATCGGTCGTTTGAATGGAAATATTGATATTTCACAAATACCTATCAATGAAATAGAGAAAATAGAAATAATTGAAGGTCCAATGAGTGTTGTATACGGAACTGATGCAATCGGTGGTGTTATAAACATTATAACTAGTAATCCATATACAATAAATGATCGATTAACAATTAATTCATACTCTGATAGCCGTAAGAATTATAATTTTGATTTTGGTGGTAATAAAGTTTTAAGTTTAACTCCGGAATATCAAATCAACATGAATTTGTCTGGTGGCCGACAATTCTTTGAGGGATTTGACTTTAATCCAACCACCAGAAGTGTTGACTGGAAACCAAAAATCAAATACTTCGGGAAAACCGGGTTAAGCTTAAGTGGTTCGAAATTTCGGCAAAATCTAACCTTTCAATATTTCCAAGAGAAGCTCACAGACAGAAGTAATGCTGAGTATAATTTGATTAGTGTGAATGGTTACAACAATTATTTTAGAACCTACAGAGCAGATATTGCTGCAATTACACTATACAGTCCAACTCAGTTCGATGATCTTCGTTTCCAGAATGCCTATAATTATTTTTTAAGAAGGAAAATGAATGTTCGCCGTAACCTCGTCACAGGGAACGAAATTATCACCCGTCCATCCGATCAAGACACAACAATTAACACACAAATAAATCTCCGTGGGCTTTGGGAACATAGAACTAGAAATAAGAATTTTCAAAGTTTAGTAGGATATGAATTCACTAGTGAATCATTGTCAACATTGAGAATAAACGGAAATAATCAAATCAATGATTTTGCTATCTTCACATCAATAGAATATGTTCCAATAATTGGATTAAAAATAAAGCCTTCAATTAGGGTTGCATACAACAATGCTTTTGGAGAAAACCCATTCCCAAATATTCTGGGAAATAAGTTTAAAATTATTCCTGCTGTACCATCACTGCAGTTTAAATATGATCTTTCTAAACATTTAGTAATTCGTGGTTCCTTTGCAAAGGGCTTTAGAGCGCCAACTGCTAAGGAATTATACTTTTTATTTGTTGACATTAATCACAATGTTCAAGGTAATCCAAACTTATTACCAGAACGCTCTGATAATTGGGTGGCTTCTGTCGATTACAGACACAGAATAAGTAACAATATTCAAGCAAAATTTAAAGTAAACTTCTTCTATAATGAGGTAAACAACCAAATTCAATTAAGTTTGGTTAATGCCAATACTAACTTATATCGATACATTAATATTGGCAAAATGCATACACAAGGTGGTTCGTTGAATACGGATTTATTCATTAATCAATTGAAGGTAACATTAGGAGGAAGTATTATTCAAAATGAGTCTAATATTTCTGATAATATTTCAGAAATTACAAGGTGGACTGTGAAACAAGCAAATCTGAATCTGAACTATACCATAAAAAAGCACAACATAGGCATCCACTATTTCAGTAGATTCACAGGTAAAACAGTTGGATTTACTTCGAGTGTTTCTCCGTATGAAATTCCAGGATTTACTTTAAGTGATTTATCTTTAAGTAAAAATTGGAAGAAATTAAGAATTCAAGGAGGGGCAAAAAATATATTTAATATTACCCAAGTTGGTAATATTGTTCAAACAGGAGGAGTACATGGTTCATCTAATGCTGGTTTAAATATTGGCATGGGTAGAACAATTTTTATTCAATGTAATATAAATTTGTAGAGAATTGAGACGGATACAATTTTTTGGAGGATTATTGATAGCACTTACAGTGCTGACGAGTTGTGAGAAGGAAGAACCCTTATATCCACAACCAAAAGTTGCGGCGGGTATCCAAACCCAAATCTTCGAAATGGGTGAAACCTATGAAAATCAATTATTCTTTGATTTTGAATCACAGCAAACTTATACTTCCAAATTTGGGCTTTGGGATATTGGAGTAGCCTGTCAAGGAGAACCGCATTTTATAATTTGTAGTGGAAAAAACTCTGAATTTAGTGCAGCTATGATTGAGGATGTTTCTTTTGAGAATTTACATACGATTGATTTAAATACCTTAGATTGGGAGTTTGACCATCCCAGTGGTAATAAAGATTCTCTCGCATTCAATGGCTGTTTTGTCAAAAATTCAAATGGATACTCTGGTTTATTAAACCGCAGTTATATACTTAATTTAGGCGATAAAGACCTACTAGACCAACAATACATTAAAATAAAACCAATATCAGCAGTTGGTGGTGTTTATGAATTCTTATGGGGATATTTGGCAGATTCAAGCTCTACCTATTTGACTCGAATTTTTACAAAACCCGTTCAAAACTATGCTTATTACTCATTTATCAATAAGAATTTAATAAATAATGAGCCCGTTGAAAATGATAAATGGGACATCGTGTTTACAACTTATAAGGAAATGATTCCCGATGTTGATGGGACTATTTACCCATACATAATCAGAGGAGTATTATCAAATTCTAATAAGGTTAAAGTAACACAGATAAATAACGGTACAAGTTTTGACGAAATGTCAATTTCAATTGCTGTAGGTTTGAATTACAACGACAATTTGGATGTTATTGGTTACGACTGGAAGGAATACAGCCAATCGGCAGGTAAATACACCATTGTTCCAAATCAATACTACGTTATAAAAACTACAAACAATAATTACTTTAAAATGCGTTTTGTAGATTTTTACGACGACCAAGGTAGAAAAGGTTATCCTAAAATGGCTTGGGAATTAATGAAATAAATATGAAAAAAGTTCTCTTATTTACTGGCTTATCTGTTGTGTTTGGGCTATCTGCACAAAATGACAACAAAGAACATTCTCGCGGTCATTCCGGCCACCACCATACAACCCAAAAAGAGAATATTCCAGAGCCACACTTGAAAAATTTAAAACAGCTGACCTTTGGAGGCGATAATGCAGAAGCCTATTTCAGCTTTGATAACAATTCGATTGTATTTCAGTCAAATAACAAAGCATGGGGATTGGAATGTGATCAGATATTCTGGACCCCTTTAAATAAACTAGGTGATAAAGATTACAAGCCAGCTTTGGTCAGTACAGGTTTAGGAAGAACTACTTGTTCATATTTTCTGCCTGGTGACTCTTTAATGCTGTATGCGAGTACCCACTTAGGAGCAAAGGAATGCCCTCCGGTTCCTGAAACCAAAGGTGCTTATTTATGGCCTATTTATGAGGATTTCGACATTTTCGTAGCTGATAAAAATGGGAATATTGTTAATAAATTAACTACTGAAACTGGCTATGATGCTGAAGCAACTGTATCACCTGATGGGAAATCAATTGTTTTCACTTCTACACGCAGCGGAGATTTAGAATTATGGATTATGGATATTGACGGATCAAACCCGAGACAAATTACTAGTGGGCTTGGCTATGACGGTGGTGCTTTCTTTTCTCCGGACAGTAAAAAATTGGTTTTTAGAGCTTCTCGCCCGAAAACAGTTGAAGATATTGAGAAATATAAAAGTTATTTAAGCCAGAATTTGGTTGCACCGACTAATATGGAAATTTACACCGTTAACGTGGACGGTTCAGATTTGAAACAAGTAACAAATTTAGGAAAAGCCAATTGGGCCCCATTTTACCATCCATCGGGCAATAAAATCATCTTTTCGAGTAATCACCATAGTGATAGAGGGTATGATTTCCAATTATATATGATTAATGAAGATGGAACGGGGTTAGAGAAAATAACCTATAACAGTATGTTCAACGCGTTTCCCATGTTTTCTCCCGACGGGAAAAAATTAATTTTTAGTTCTAATCGAAACAATGGCGGAACTAGAGATACAAACCTGTTCATAGCCGATTGGACTGATTAGGAAGATAGAAAGTTATTATGGATTGTACAACCGAAGGAATTATTCTAAAAAAGATTCCGCATACAGACAATTCTTCGGTAGTACATATTTATACGCGAGAATTTGGACTTTTATCATTTCTAGTTCAAGGAAAAAACTTAACTCAGAAAAAAGCAGCCTACTTTCAAATTGGGAATCTTGTTGATTTGTCGTTCAACAAAAAAGAGTCTGGCCTACAAAGAATCAAGGAAATTGGGCTAACTAAAGGGGCGAGTATCCTCATTGATTTTCATATCACTCAGCTGATTCAGTTCTTCTCAGAAATAACCTCTAATTGTATTGTAGATGCGTATCCAGAGCCAGAACTGTTTGACTTTCTCAAATATCATTGGACTGAATCCTCCAACCACATACCATTAGCATGGAAACCATCAGCATTTGTGTTTGGATTGACACAAATTTTAGGTTATAATTTGGAATATGCTCATACGGTAAAAAACAACGAGGAATTAAAATCAATTCTACAAGATCTTGATGAATCAAAATACCCTCAAGTCAAATCTCCCGAAAGGAGGGCCGTATTGAATTATTTATTATTTAACCTTGAAACCCAGGTATTTCCCGGTAAGAAAATAAAAACTCTAGAGGTTATAGATAGCCTTTATGGTAATATTTAGGAAACCACAGCTTCTTCGTTTAGCAATGATACAGCCAAATCAACCATTTCTGTGGAACCAATAAATAATGGAATCCGTTGATGCAATTCTGTTGGTTGTATATCCAAAACACGCGTATCGCCAGTAGACGCCTTTCCACCAGCCTGTTCCATCAAAAAGGACATTGGATTGCATTCGTACATCAATCTCAACTTGCCTTGAGGCGTTTTTTGCGTTGGAGGATATATAAAGATACCACCTTTTAATAAGTTTCGGTGAAAATCGGCAATCAAGCTACCTATATATCTAGCCGAATAAGGTCTATTTGTTTCTTTATCTTTCGCTTTACAATATTCTAAATAGTTTTTAACGCCCGCAGGGAAATCAGAATAATTACCTTCATTTATTGAAAATATCATTCCTTTTGGGGGAATTTGTATATCTGGGTGTGATAGACAAAATTCTTGAATATTATCATCCAACGTGAAACCATTAACCCCTAACCCAGTTGTATAAACCAACATCGTACTACTGCCATAAATAATATATCCCGCCGCTACTTGGTGCTTTCCTTTTTGCAGGCAGTCTTCTGTTTTAGCCAATTTAGAAGCACTAGGTCTTCTGTAAATCGAAAATATACTACCAATACTTGCGTTTACATCAATATTACTACTTCCATCCAATGGATCTATTGCTACAATATATTTTTCCTCCTCCGCTCCCTCAAGAAATATTGGCTCCTCATTCTCCTCAGAGATAATTATACTCACTTCACCACTTTTCGCAAGCGCCGCAACAAATACATCATTCGCAATAACATCTAACTTTTTCTGCTCCTCACCATGCGTATTTGATGTACCCTGGTTCCCAAGAATATCTACTAAACCCGCCTTTCGAACATCTCTATTTACAACTTTTGCCGCTAACTCTATAGATCGAAAAATTCTACTTAAAGACCCATCTGCATCCTTGTAAAGTGACTGTTGGTCGACAATATATTGTTCTAATGTAATGATTTGTGAATAGGGCATCAGTTATTCTCAATAATGTATTTATTTTGCAAAAAAAGTGAAAAAAGCTTGATTTTCCTTACTATTCAATAATACGATGAAAATATATAAATTCGGTGGAGCATCTGTAAAAAATGCTGAAGGTGTAAAAAATGTTGCTCAGATAATTTCTCGGGATGCTGAATCTTCGTCAATTCTGGTGGTTATCAGTGCAATGGGAAAATCTACAAATGCGCTCGAAAAAATTATCAATGCATATTTTCATGGTAATGCTGAACTCACCGAACTTATTCAAGAATTCAAATCATTTCATGAAGAGATAATAAAAGATTTATTTCAAGAAAATACTCCCATTTGGATGAATGAGGTTTATAACTTGATGTTAGAATTAGAATGTTTACTTGATAACGAAAATTTACATGAAGACTTTGATTTTATTTACGACCAAATCGTAGTTTTTGGTGAGTTAATAAGCACACGAATTGTTAGCGGGTACCTATTAAAACAAGGAATAATAAACCAATGGATTGATTCAAGAAACTTTATTTCAACAGACAGCAGACACCGAGACGCTCGCGTACAATGGGAAGATACAGAAAGGATTGTAAAAAATAGGCTCCTACCATTATCACAAAAAAAACTAATTATAGCACAAGGTTTTATTGGTAAAGGGGAAAAAGGAGAAAGTACTACTTTAGGACGTGAAGGGAGTGACTATTCTGCGGCTATTTTTGGGAAATTACTAAATGCAGAAAGTGTTACAATTTGGAAAGATGTTCCTGGGGTAATGAACGCAGACCCAAAGAAATTTCAAAACACAAAATTGATTGATAATTTATCTTTTAATGATGCCATAGAACTTGCATATTACGGTGCTTCGGTTATTCATCCAAAAACAATACAACCATTAAAGGCTTCGAATATACCGTTAAATGTTAGATCGTTTTTAGATACAGAAGCTCTAGGAACTTGCGTTTCAGATAATTTTAGTTCTTCTGAAATAACGTCCAAAATACATAAGGACAAACAAATTTTATTGGAGATTTCTACTAGAGACTACACTTTCATTGCCGAGGATAGTCTAAGCTTTATATTAAGCACTTTGCTTGAAAATAAAGTAAGAATGAATATTATGCAAAACTCAGCTATTCAATTCAATTGCGTTATTGATGATCGTGAAAATCAGCATCAGAGACTTATCAAAACATTAAAAGAACATTTTAATGTTGAGGTAAAAACTGGCCTGCAATTAGTAACTCTTTATGGAAAAGGCAATGAAACTGACAAAAAGGAAATAAGCGCCATGGGTGAAATACTTCTAGAACAAAATATTGGGAAAGTTACCCACCATTTGATGAGGTAATTATTTTAATTTAAGCTTCTGTCCCACCCAAATACTATTATTTTCTAGTCCGTTCAAAGATTTCATCTCATCAACACTAACACCGTATTTTATACTTAGAGCGTATAATGTTTCTCCCGGTTTCACGTAATGAATACTTGGTTTTTGGCTTATTGCCGAAGACTCAGCTTCTAAAGATGGTATTAACGAAATAACCTGATCGGCTAATAACTGACCACCATTTTGCAATTGGGGATTTGCAGAAATTATTGTTTGTGCAGCGATTCCGTAATTACGAGCAATTGAAAAAATGGTTTCTCCTTTTATAACTGTATGAGTACGTGGTTTTAACTCTTGATCATCACTTACGGCTGACCTTACTTCAGATGAAGACTTTACGCCAGGAGCCAAAATTAAAATCTGTCCCTCCTTTACCTCTGCAAACTCCATGTCATTCCAACGAACAATATTTAATACACTGATGTTGAACTTATTCGCAATGGACTCTATTGTTTCATTCTTTTGAACTTCATAGGTATTAGAATCTAACTTCTTTTCAATTTGGAAAATCTTTTTAACGTTGGACATAGGGACATCGCCAATAACAATTTTTGGGGGTGTTTTCCTCCTTTCCTGCAGATTAATTTCCTCGCCAACAGCTGGCTCTTGGCCATCTTTTAGTTTGTTTAGCTTTCTTAGAGATTTTAGTTTTACAGCGTGCATCTGAGATATATCATGTAAAGTTTCACCTCTCTTAATAATATGAGTCTTTTCTATTCCTTTATTCCTTTTCGGCTTCAGGTATAATATTTCTCCGGGGTTTATCAGATTTTTACCTTCCAAATCATTGTATTTGCATAATCTCCATCGCGCTAAATCATTTTCCTTTGCCAAATCTTCGACATTATCCCCGGCTCTTGCTGCTACTGCAGGTAGACCATTTACATTAATTACCTTTCCAGGGCCATTAGTCAAATACTCATTCCCAAGCACCACAATGCTATCGTAGAGACTTAATCTATACTTTTCGATTACCCTAATCAATATATTACCATAGGCTGGATTTGTTGCATACCCAGCTTTTCTTAAGCCATGAGCCCAATTTTCATAATCTGTTGGAGGGAGTTCAAATAATGATGCATATCGTCTACTGTTCTTCAAAAATAATGAGTGGTCACGATAGCTTTCATTTGCATTTTCATACCCGCGAAAACACTCATCTTTTGCATCATCATCAGCCAAGCAATATTTACCTTCCCAATTTTTACGACATTTAATCCCAAAGTGATTATTACATTCTTTACATAGCCTGGAATTTCCTGATGCGCTCTCTAATATTCCTTGTCCTAAAGTAATACTAGCGGGAATCCCATAAACACGCATTTCCTGCATTGCAGCATCCTTAAATGAATCAATATACTTTTGAGTGGTTAATGATTTAGACTGTGAACTTACCCCTGAAATGAGTAATAATACACATGAAAACATTAAATATTTCAACACATTAAAATTTGTTTTCATAAAGAAGCCTCAAACCTAAAACCGAAAAAACGAATTATCCGTTTTTGTTTTTCACATACAGGGGAAAAATCTAATTATATGTCTAAGATTACTTCAATTCCAATGTTTATGGGTAATTTTGTATAAATGCGAAATTCGTTACGTTTATTTTGGTTTTTTCTATTGGTAGGAATTGGCGGTATCGCCTTTTCACAAGCTCAAGGTTTTCCGAAACCTGAATTTAAAACTTTCTTTTCTAAAACCACTGGGGTGAATGCTGGAGATGAGATCGAAATTATCATTTCATTTAATATATCTAAAGGGTTCCACGTATACAGTGAAAAGAGTGACTGTAGTGAATTTGATGGACCAATTAGAGCCACAATTGACTTCACTCCCTCAAAAGAGTATAAATTAATTGGTGACTTTTACGGTGTCGGAGACCATATGGTCAAAGAGACAGAGATATGGAATTGTTCAACCGGGGAATTTACTGACAAAGGACAATTCCGTCAGAAAATAAAAGTATTAACATCAATATCTAGTATCGAAATGCTCTTTAACGGGCAAATCTGTAATGAATCTGGTTGTGAGAACATTAGAGATGTTAAAATAACCACCCCATCATTAGTGGTATTGGGTAAATCTAAAGTTGAACCAGAAAAACCTGTGATAAATCCTGTAATCAAAAATGACCCTGTAGTTGTTGATGAAACAGAGAAAAAAACTGATACTTCAAATTCAGAAAAATCTAATGTAAGTTCAAAAAACAACAATAAATTAGGCTATAAAAATCCAAACCAATTGAAAGGAATTAAAACCTTCAATGGTAATACCCCTGAAGAATCAAAAGATGATATGTGGGGATTATTTATTCTTGCACTAATAAGTGGATTTACCGCATTACTAACACCCTGTGTTTTTCCTATGATTCCAATGACGGTATCTTTTTTTATTAGGAATAAAGTTCGTGCAGTTGCTCTTCGAGATAGTTTTGTATTCTCCATATCTATAATTGCACTTTACACTGTTATAGGGACTCTAGTGGCTATGCTTGTGGGCCCTGATTTTGCCAATTGGCTCTCTACTCATTGGGCTCCAAACTTATTTTTTACTGTAATATTTTTAATTTTTGCAGCGAGTTTCTTTGGTGCATTTGAGATAACTCTCCCCTCATGGATTGTAAATAAGGTTGACCAACAAGCAGATAAAGGTGGTTTAATGGGACCAATATTCATGGCTATTACAATTGCTTTAGTATCATTTTCTTGTACTGGTCCAATTGTTGGCACCGTGCTAGTAGAAGCTGCTAGCGGTGGTGCTGCTCGGCCTATTGTTGCAATGTTCGGATTCTCACTTGCTTTTGCCTTGCCTTTTGGTTTGCTCGCACTTTTCCCGTCTTGGTTAAATTCTCTTCCGAAAAGTGGTGGATGGCTTAACAGTGTTAAAGTAGTATTAGGTTTTGTAGAAGTTGCCTTTGCATTAAAGTTCCTAAGTATCCCTGATCAAACTTACCATTGGGGAATATTAGATAGAGAAGTTTACCTAGCACTATGGATTGTTATATTTAGTTTATTAGGTTTATATCTTATGGGTAAAATTCATTTTGACCATGATAGTAAAGATGATAAAAAAATAGGTGTGTTTAGACTCAGTTTAATTATTGGCGTATTCTCATTTGTGGTGTATATGATTCCGGGTATGTTTGGCGCTCCGCTTAAAGCACTAGCTGGTTATTTACCTCCAATGAGCACACAAGATTTTAGGTTAGATCGGCAGTCAGAATCGGAAGAAGGAATCTGTTCAAACCCTAACTATTCTGAATACCTTCATAGCCCGCATGGAATTCGAAGTTATTATGACTATGATGAAGCTATCGCTTGTGCAAGACAACAAGGAAAACCTCTATTCATAGATTTTACCGGTCATGGTTGTGTTAATTGCCGTAAGATGGAGGAGAAAGTTTGGGCGGATCCTCAAGTTCTCAAAATGCTAAAAAATGATTATGTGGTTGTTTCTCTTTATGTAGATGACAAGAAAATCATGCTTCCTGAGAGTGAGATTTACACAAATAAATCTGGGAAAAAAATCCAACGTTTAGGTGATAAAAATGCAGACTTAGAAGAATTGTATTTTGGAAAACTTACACAGCCTTTATATTGCCTTTTAGACGGTAACGAAGAACTTGTTCAAGAAGCTCGTGGGGCCGACTATTTCCAATTTGAAGTAGAACCATTCGTAGAATTCCTAAATCAAGGATTAGCAGAATATCAAAAAAGACAAACAAAATAATTGTGAATACCGAATTCGATCCATCTTCTCATTTCGCTGAAGCTAAAAATATTCTCAGTCAATTCATTGAAAACAATGATAACATGAATAGTATAAAAAAAGCAATTGAGCTTTTGTCTAATTCATTTAAAGAGGGGGGGAAAGTAATTTCTTGTGGAAATGGAGGCAGTCATTGTGACGCCATGCACTTTGCGGAAGAACTCACGGGGAGATACAAGAATAACCGACGAGCACTTCCCGCAATGGCAATCAGCGACCCTAGCCATATATCTTGTGTAGGTAATGACTATGGTTATGACTATATTTTTTCTAGATATATTGAGGCACACGGTAAACCAGGAGATATTCTCCTTGGTATTAGCACTAGTGGAAATAGTAAAAATGTGGCATTAGCAATGGAAACAGCAAAGGCCAATGGGATGAAAATTATTGGTCTTACAGGTAAAGATGGAGGAATAATTGCAAATTTTTGTGATGTTGAAATTAGGGCTCCATATTCACAATATGCCGATCGTGCTCAAGAAATTCACATCAAAGTAATTCACTCCTTAATTGATGGAGTTGAACATTCTCTAAGATTAAAATAAATAAATTTTCTGTCAGCTATAATCATCTATCTTTGGAAGATAAAAATTCATGATTAAGTTAAAATTAGCTGGACTTAGTTTTCTTCAATTTTTTATATGGGGAAGTTGGCTAATCACTATTGGATCTTATTGCTTTGGTAACAAACAATGGCAACCAGATGAGTTTGGGATAATTTTTTCCACTATGGGATTTGCTGCATTATTTATGCCTGCTGTTGCCGGTGTTATAACTGATCGATTTGTTCCTGCTCAGGTATTATATGGTATTTTTCACATGTTGGGAGGAATCGGCTTATTTTTATTGCCAATTGCAGAAACACCAACCGAAATGTTTTGGATTTTGCTTGGCACCATGTTCTTTTATATGCCAACAATTTCTCTATCTAATACAGTTGCATATACTCTACTTAAAAAAGAAAATCTGGATATAATTAAAAGCTTTCCTCCAATTAGAGTTTGGGGTACCATAGGATTTATCATAGCACTCTGGACCATCAGTCTTTCTGGCTGGGAACAACATGCTTATCAATTTTACGTTGGTGGAATATCGTCTTTAGTATTGTCAATATTCGCGTTTACTTTACCGAATTGCCCACCTTTGGGTAAATCAACAACCAAAAGTGAAAAGAATAAATTTTTATCCCAAGCTTTTACATTAATCAGAAATAAGCAATTTTCCATTTTTTTATTATTTGCTATGGGTATGGGCGCTGCATTGCAGTTAACGAACATGTACGGTACTCCATTTTTAAATGATTTTAACTCAATGGAGTTATATAAAAATTCACTTACTGTGAAATATCCAGCTATGATAATGAGTATTTCTCAAATCTCTGAAACCCTTTTTATCCTAACCATTCCATTTTTTATGAAAAAATTCGGGATTAAAAAGGTTATATTATTTTCAATTATTGCATGGGTGCTGAGATTTGGATTATTTTCATTCGGTAATCCAGGAGATGGCTTATGGATGATAGTATTAAGCTGTATTATTTATGGAATGGCATTTGACTTCTTTAATGTTTCAGGTTCTTTATATATAGAGCAGAACGTAAGTCCTAACATACGATCTAGCGCTCAAGGAATGTTCACTATGATGGTAAACGGAATTGGAGCTGTTTTAGGAAGTTTAATTAGTGGTTACGCAATTCAAAAATTCTATATTATAGATAACATTACTCAACAAAAAGATTGGCCCGGGATATGGATGAGTTTTACAATTTACTCTATTATTTTAGGTATTCTATTTGTAATTTTCTTTAGAGAAAATCATTCTCAATCTCCTAAAGAGTCATAAGGGTTTGGCGTTTTTTCAACTTTTTCCTGTATAGGCTCCTTCCATGCTTTTTCCCTAGATAATTCTTCTTTCCATTTTGGCATTTTCCATATCGCCAATAAAATACCAGTAATTAAACCCGCTATATGACCCTCATGCGACACATTTGGAAGTACAGGTAATAATCCCCACCACATAGTTCCATACCATAATGCTATTATTAATGACATAGATTTGATTCGACGATTTCTCGATAATAGTGAAATTGTTAATAAATAAGCAGCAAGTGAGTAAAGCCAAGTAGAAGCTCCTATATGATGTTCGCCTTCATCACCTAAAAAGAAAAGTATGTTTGACGAAACTATAAACTGAATCAAAAAGAATTTCCAAAAAGAGCCCACCGAAAAATAGACTAAAAACAACAGCCCTAACCCTAGTATTGAAATACTATTTGAAGTTAAATGTTCAATTGATCCATGCAACCAAGGGCCTGTATAGGCCGTCCAATATTGACTAACATCACGAGTATGGCAAGCGAATAACCGTTTAGATTCTGGTGTGGTAATTAATAAATAGATACCGATTAACATCAATATTAAAACCAAAAGATGCAGTATCTTTTTTACCCATTTGCTTATGTCAAATCCAAATGTATATTCACCCATTCATCGTCTTTTGTGACATTGTAATTATCATAGAACACAATCGCATCAGTATTCCAATCTAATACTTGCCAAGATATTCTAGAATATTTTTGCTGTTTTGCAAAGCAAATTATTTCATCTATTAACAAAGTGCCTACTCCATTGCGACGTCTATTTTTGGTTACTATTAAATCTTCCAAATACAAGGTAACTCCCTTCCACGTAGAATAACGCAAATAACAAACCGCCGTTCCAATAATTTTGTTAGAATCCTCACAAACCCAAGCAAAAACCCAATTAGATTTATTGGTTAAAGCATTTTGTAATGTTTCAGGAGTAGTGATTACTTCATTCGGAGCCTTTTCGTATAATGCCAATTCTAATATTAATTCGTGGATAGAAGAACAATCTTCTACACTGGCCTTACGAACTTTCATAAATAATTAACGAATCGCTAACTTAAGTGTTTTGGTATTTTCACCACTTTTGATTTGTAGAAAATACACCCCTTTATCCAAGTTAGCATCCATAACAGAAACTTTTATTTTTCCCTCCATGAAATCAGATTGTTTTAAACCATAGGTATAAACTACTTTACCTAAAACATCTGAAATTATTATACCTGCATCAGGAAATTCAGAATCAGAAAAACTCAGATTCACGTTAAAATAAGAACCGTTTACAGGGTTCGGAGTAATTGAAAAGTTAGGAACTCTAGTGGTTATTTCATCATCTCCAAAGGTATAGATAGTGTTAGCGTTAACTATTGCAGTTGATGCAAAACAGATAAATACAAATAAGATTGATTTTAACCGTAGAATCATTTCAATACGCAAATATGTAAAAAAAAAGGCACTTTAACAAGTGCCTTGGTTTTTAAGATCTTAATCAACTGATTACTCAGCTGAAGCTTCTTCAGCAGCAGGAGCTTCTTCAGCAGCAGCCTCTTCAGTAGCCGGAGCTTCTTCAGCAGCAGCCTCTTCAGTAGCAGGAGCTTCTTCAGTAGTAGCCTCTTCAGTAGTTTCAGTTGCAGTTGAATCTGCAGTTCCTTCAGTCGATGTCTCAGTGTTTCCGCAGGCTGCAAATGTAAATGCTGCAACAGCTGCTAGAGCAAAAGTGATTTTTTTCATTTTTCTTTCAGTTTAATTTGATTGAGTGTTGGCAAATTTATAATGAAAATTAGAATACTCAAAACCAATAGATATTTTTTTTCAAAAAAAATGATTAATAAATAACTGATTGCCGTTCAATGACTTGCAATTAAAAACAAGCATAATTGCCGGTAAACACTCAATTAACAAGTGCCAAAATTTAACAATAATGTCATTTTTTTGTTTAATTAACAGTGGAATTAATTATCGTTGGAAGTGGCGTTTCAGGCCTTGCTAGTGCAATAAGACAAGCTAGAAAAGGTTACAAAGTGAAAGTTTTGGACCAAATCTATACATATGGGGGAAAAATGGGTGAAATTACTTCCAATGGGTTTCGTTTTGATACAGGGCCTAGTTTATTTACGATGCCTAATTACGTCACCGAGCTACTTGATGATAAATATAAAAGAGAATTTCATTACACAAAACTAAACAACCTCTGTAACTATTTCTTCCCGGACAAA